>JAKQQT010000635.1 GCA_029564025.1 Armatimonadota bacterium
CCCGTAGACGCGCGTGGTTCCACTGATGCCGGCAGTCGGCACGACCGTCACATCCCGGCCACGCCGCCGGCAGGCGAGTCGGTGATCTCGAACGGCTTGGTGAGGCCCACGGACCTGCAAAGGGCATCCATCTGCATGTTCGCGTTCATCATCGGCTGATCCTTTTGCGACTGCATCGCGCCGGGATTCAGGTTCGTGATGTCTTGCGTCTGCAACGAAACCATCACCTGGTTGAACACCTGCAGGTAACTGGTGAACACCTGGTTGTACGACGCCGCGAAGTTGTTCGCCACCGGAGGCACCGGGATGCGCCGGAACTGCGCCGCGAGGTTCACCATCTGCGTGGAGTATCCCTCGATCACCTTCCGAGCCTGCGCCGTCGGATCCGCCTGCTGGACCTTCTTCCTCGCCGCCGCCTCTTCCTGGGGATCAACGGCCATCAGTTCCTCAAGTTGCGCGGCGTAGGAGCCTCCGCCCTTCAACATCAGGTAGGCCACGTAAGCCGGCCACATGTTGTTGACGGTTGTCTGCCTCTGCTTCTCGATCACGGCAACCTGCGCAAGGTACGCTTCCACGGCGGCCTTGTTCGGGTTCACTTGCGGCTCTGGCGGTTTGGTGGTCGGAGCGGCGGTTACCGGCGGGCTGGCGGGAGGCGGCGCTGGTGTGGGCGCCTGTGTCACCGCGGGAGCCGGCAACGGCGGCGCGGGTTTCGGCGCCTGCGTTACGGCGGGACCCCGGCTTTTCATCACCAGAATAGCGACCAACGCGGCCACGGCAACCAGAAGCAGAAATGCAATCAGTGGAGCCTTGCTGGACTTTGACGAAGGCGGTGTCTCGGGAATGGCTGAAAACAACATGAGCGGCAGTCTCCTCTTCCACACGCTTGGGACGTTCGGTGTGCGTCCATGGTCATTCTACACTTCGGAGGATTCAGGATTCGGGATCCAGGCCCGAACAGGCGTCACGAAGCCAATGGCTCGCTGGAGACAACCTGCACGCGGATGTCGGGAAACCGGGCAAGGTCGATATCCGCCGTCAGAAAGATGTCGCACTGTCCGATGACGGCGGATGCCAGATGAATGGCGTCTGGCGTGGAGAAACCATACTCGGCGCGAATGGTCGTCGCCCGATCCATCACTTCCGCATCGAGTGATACAGTTTCCTGTACATCATCACTGAAGAATCGGTCGAAGTCCTGAAGAAGGGCAGAATCTCCGGACCGTATTGGTAACACGCGGCATTCCATACGCGTCAGGTGACTGACAATGAGTTCCACCCCCGAACGGTTGATGGCTCTCTCGACAGCGTCGGAGAAGCCTTCAGTCCCCTGAACCAGGTAGATAACAGGCGCGGTGTCAAGGTAAAGCCGCACCTTCAGACTCCCCAACCCCTTCGTTCTTCCTTGATGTAGTCGTCAACTTCGTCGCGCGTCATCGGCACGTGACCGCGCCGTTTCTGCCCGGCGCGTATCTCACGCAGGGATGCAAGGATTGAACCTTGCGTCTCTTTACGCTGAGGTCTGATCACGATCTCGACCGTTCCCGACTCAATTGCTAACGGTTCATCCAGCACAAGCGTGTGATCATCCCGTAGCACGGCCGTTATCGTTTTTCCATCCGCCATCTAGCTCATCTCCAGCACTAAAATCCCACCACCTGATTATGTCCATTGTACCACGGCAGGTCATCAGCCTTCATCATTCATCATTCAGCCTTGTCCGCCATAGCCCGTCAGGGCGAAGGCGGATCAGCATTCAGAACGATCACTCCCGGTTCCCAGCCCAGACGCTTCAGCATCTCCAGGTAATCCGCTTCCGTCAGGTCCTCCGGCTTGCGCTCCGCCGCGGCGATCAGCACGGCTTCCAGCACGTTGGTCCCGAACGAGCGCCCGTCGAACACCGGCGTCGTGGTGATCAGTTTCGACACGCCCCGTTTCTTCAACTCCGCGTGGTCGGCCTCGGTGGTGGTGTTCGTCAGAATGATCTTCCCGGCCAGGTCGTCCGGCATATGGCGTCGGATCAACAGAAAGTCGCCGGCGATCACCTCGGCCCACCGGTACCAGTACGGCCACTTCGGGCGCACCGACTCCTGCTTCTTCCCGGTCGGATACAGCCACTTGAAAGGCGCCTTCACCACGTAGGGAATCACCGTCAGGGCAACCCGTTGGAAACCGCGCCAGGTCCTCAGCGGAACCGGCAGTCCGAGGATGAACATCACGTCGCCCACGCACAAGTCCGCTCCGGCTTCGTGCAGGGCTTCCGCCATCCCGAACCGGTCCACCGCCGAGACCATCAGCACCTTCGTGCCCGACCAGTTCACCACTCCGGAAGTCTGCAACCGTCGGACCGTCTCCCGTTCCAGCGTATGCTTCAAACCGCTTCCGTCCACCCACGGCGTCTGTTTCAACCGGCTCACAAGTTTGGCCGGATCGCGCAGGACGTATCGTTTCCCTCCTGCGTGGATGTACACATCCATCCCGCCAATTCCAATGGCATCGACCTTGCCGTCCAGTTCCTCCAGTTTGGCGGCATACTTCTCAAGGCTTCCGTCCACGCCCACGCGCTCGATCCGGAACGGCAGTCCCAGTATCTCGGTCTCGAACGTCTTGTCCCGCTGGGACGAACCCAGGCTGACGCTCACAACATGCTTCATTCCACCTCACCGCCTTCTTCGATTTCGCTTCCCTCAATCGATGCCTGCTCGTAATCATACAGCATCGCATCGATATCCTGCCACCTGTCCATCCGCATCACCGCGTCACGCAGGCGCCGGCCTCCGGGAATACGGCGGCAATATGCCGCCACCTGGCTTCGGAAGGTCACCACTCCAACGTGCTCACCTCTGTGCTCAACGCTCATCCGCAGGTGTCGGCGCATCAGGGACAACCGCGCGGAAGGTGGTGTCGGCGGCGGATCCTCTCCTGTTTGAAGAAAATGGTTGGTCCGCGCGAAGAACCACGGATCGCCCATGGCCGCGCGCCCTATCATCACACCGTCGCAACCGGATTCCTCCATCCGCCGTTTCACATCGTCAGGCGTGCGAAGGTCGCCGCTTCCCAGTACCGGTATCGTGACCAGCGACTTCACGTGCCGCACGATATCCCAGTCGGCCGTGCCGGTAAAACCCTCTCGTGCCGTTCTCCCGTGAATCGTCACCGCGCACAACCCAAGTTCCTGGCACATTTCCGATATCCACGGAGCGCTGACATCGTCCTCGTCCCAACCTTTGCGCATCTTGGCAGAAACCGGGAGGTGGGTGGACGAAACGACAGCCTGGAAGACCGCGCGCAGACGTTCCGGATCCTTCGTCAGCGCCGAACAAGCGCCGGATTTGACGACCTTGGGCACCGAACACCCCAGGTTGATGTCGATGTAATCCGGCCCGCGTTCCGTCACCTTGCGCGCCGCGAAGGCCATCTGCACGGGGTCCGCGCCGAAGATCTGCACACCCACGGGGCGCTCCTCTTCGGTGAAGTCCATCATCTCGCCGGTTCGTTCGCTTCCGAACCACATTGCGGTGGAGGAGAGAAGCTCGGTGCAAACCAGCGCCGCCCCCTGCTCGCGGCACAACAGCCGAAACGGTTGGTCGGTGTACCCCGCCATGGGGCTCAGCACCAGGGGACTCTCAGTGGCGATGGGTCCGTATTGCATGGACGCCCCGACCGGCGGGCTACGAACCGGCGCCCTTCACGCGACGCCAGATGAGCGCAAGGCCTTTCAGCGTCAGCCACGGATCTACCAGTCGGGCCGTTTCGGTCTCCTTGCAGATGACTTCGGCCAGGCCGCCGGTGGCGATGACTCCCGCCTCCGTACCCAGTTCCTTCCGGATCCGTTGGACCATCCCATCCACCTGTGAGGCGAAGCCGTACACCACGCCGCTCGTGAGGCTGTCGGATGTGGTTTTGCCTATCGCCGTCGTAGGGGCGACGATATCCACGCGCGGCAGTTTGCTGGCGTTGCGAAACAGGGCTTCCGTGCTGATTCCGATGCCCGGGCTGATGGCGCCGCCCAGGTAGTCGCCGTTATCGGCAACCACATCGAAGGTCGTCGCCGTTCCGAAGTCCACCACGATGCACGGTCCGCCGTATTCGTTGTACGCGGCAATGGCGTTCACCAGGCGGTCGGCGCCCACCGCTTCCGGCGGGATGTACCGAATCGTGATGCCCAGGTCCACGGTACGGTCCACCAGCAGGAGGCGGCCGTCGAGGTAGCGGTCGCCCCACTCCCGAATGGCGCGGTCCAGCGTTGGAACCACGCTGGCGGCCACGGTTCCCTTCAAACAGCGCGAGGGCGCGTCCAGGTCGGCCAGGGCAAAGAGATCCCGCACAGTCAGCGCCAGTTCATCGGCGGTCATCGTCCGATGTGTAGCCATCCGCCAGTGTGTGATCATCTCCGGGCCGTCGAACGCGCCCAGCGTGATATTTGTGTTGCCGACGTCCAACGCCAGCAACAGGCAGTCAGACATAATGCTCCGTTACTGTCCGGGCGGCGGAGGCGGGGGAGGCGGCGCTCCCTGCGCGCCGCTCATCATCGCCATCGAGATATCCATCAATTTGGCCTTGGCTTCCGGCGACAGATTCTGCAGAGCCTGCATGCTCTCTCGCGCCATTTGCGCCATCACCTGCGGGTCCATATTGATGACTTCTTCCATTCCCTGTTGCATCGCCTGCGCGCGCTGTTCCGGGGTCATCTTGCCAAACGCCGCATACGAGTTGCGCTGAACGGCCAGATAGTCCGTCACCGGATCCGTGCCCGGAACTCCTCCGCCGACCACACTCGGCTGATACAGCACATAAAGCGCGGTCCGGTCCTTCAACCAGGCCTGGGTGGAAGGCGAACTCACCGATGTGCGGTTCGTTGTAATCACGCGTCCGTCTTTCGGATCGACAACACCAATGGACGTCTCCGGCGCCAGAGATGCAAGTTCCACCATCTGCTTCAACTTGCCGACCTCGATCGTGCCGTCCGCTTTCTTTGGTATGTCGGAATCCTTCAGGTAAACCTTCCGCCATGTGGCGTGCTTGGACGAAGCAATGGCGGTAAGGCCCTGCTCCAGCGGGAGTTCCGACATTGAGGCGGGAACACTGCCTGTAACCGCGGGATCCACGATCACCCGCGCGTTTACCGTCTTTGCCATGGCCGCAACGGCGCTGGCCACAGTCGGTCCTTTTGTCAACTTTACGGAATTCGGATTGTCTTCCGCCGCCGGCTTGGGGGCGGTCTGCGCCCAGGCCGTCACGCAGACAGCCAGCATTCCTGCCACATACAGTGCTTTCATCACAACCTCCATCGACAAGGAACAGGGGGACGGACACCTCCGTCCGCCATCCGTTAGTCTACACTCATCCGTACGCATCGTGCGACCGCAAGGGTACAGATTTTAAACACCCTCCGGCACTCTCCTTATCGGAATCCGCTCCAATACGGGTGGAGCCGCCACCGTGGTCAGAATGGCCATCATCACAATCACCGAATACATATCCGCCGGAAGCGCGCCGCAGGCAAGGCCGAGAGACGCCACGATGATGCCCACCTCACCGCGCGGCACCATCCCGACAGCAATGAAGGACGCCGAACGGAATCCCATCTTGCGCGAAGCCCAGCCGCAACCGATCAACTTTCCGAGTACGGCCAGCAGGAACACTCCGGCCGCGAGACCCAGAATTTCCGCGTTCAGGAATACCCGCCAGTCCGTGCGCGCGCCCATCACCACAAAAAAGAAGGGAACAAGAAACTCCTTCAGCGACAGGAACCGCATCTCCACGTCCCAATGCTCCGACGTTTCCGCCACCACCATGCCCGCCAGAAACGCCCCGATGATGGCGGCCAGCCCGATCACCCCTGCCAGCGCCGCCAACCCCAGGCAAAGCAATACCGACAACACGAAAGGTTCGTGAGTCGTCTCGAAGTTCTCAATCACGGGCGCGCCGGCCCGGGCGATGCGCGTTCCCACCGTCGCCACGAAGATTACGAATCCCAACGCCATCACGGTAATGGCCCCTATCTGGGTCAGCGAAATACTGCCCTTCACCGCGCCCGAAACAATCACAAGCAGAATCATCGCCAGGATGTCGTCAATCACCGCCGCGCCCATAATCACCCGGGCTTCGGTTGTCTTCAGCAATCCGACGTCGCTCAACACACGCGCCGTCACGCCCACGCTGGTCGCAACCAGCGCCGCGCCCACAAACAACGCCTCGGGAGTTGGCCGGCCGATGAGATAAACCAGTCCGGAGCCCAGCACAAACGGGAGCACGATTCCACTGACGCCCACCATAACCGCGGTCTTTCCAACCGACTTCAGCGAACCAATCTGCGTGTCCAGACCCACCGAGAACAGCAGGAAGATGACACCCAACTCGGCCAGCACCTCGGCAAAGCCGTTCGCCGGCAACTTCAGCCAGCCGAAAGCGTACGGGCCGATGAGGATTCCCGCCACCAGTTCCCCGATCACCGCGGGTTGTTTCAGCTTCTGGAATACCCAGCCTGTTGCCTTAGCGGCAAAGAAAATCAGGAAGATCTCGTTCAGTATCTCGGTCATGTGTCCCATAACGTTAAGCTTTCCAATCAGCCCTTGTCTCGTCTCTAGCCAACGTCATTCCGAACGAATGTGAGGAATCCGCGTTTGCTTTAGCCTCCGCCTGCGGAGGCCCGTGAATAACCACAAATTCCTCGCTACGCTCGAAATGACGGCATCTTTTTTGGCGTTTACATACCTCGTACCCGCCAAATCGATCCACGTCCCGCTGAATCCTCCAATCATCACTTCAACGTCATTCCGAACGAATGTGAGGAATCTGCGTTTGCTTAAGCCTCCGCCTGCGGAGACCCGTGAATAACCACAAATTCCTCGCTACGCTCGAAATGACGGCATCAGATAATCGATTATGGACACGGTTACCAGTCTTCGCTCAGATCACGCCATCCCGGATTCATTGATTCGAGTAAAGCAACCTTTTTTTCTTCTCCAGGCCTTAATCTCTTTTTCTCGCGCAATCGCGCCACTAATGCTATCCCACAATTCGTAATAGCCAAGGCGATGCAAATTGTATTTTGAGGTGAATCCAGGAATCGCGCCTGCCTGATGTTGCCGAACGCGACGCTCGAGGTCGTTTGTTACCCCTACGTATAGCGTGTGCGAGGCGTTGGTTATGAAGTATACGTAATACGGTTTCATCGAACCGCTCTTGCCCGCGAGAGCCTGAGTAGAACCACAGATTCCTCGCTACGCTCGGAATGACGACGCCGGGAAGCGGTGAGCAACCGTCACCCGTTCCTCGGTCCCGCCAGGCCGCGAAGGCGTTTATATAGAATCACCTCGCCGATGAACATAATCGGCAACGTGAAGAATACGCCCACACAGCACACCACCAGACCGGCGACGCCGATGACCGTGAGCAGTATCCACGACAGCAGAACGCCAAGATAGTTGCCGCGCACCGCCTCGATGCTCCTGCGGAAAGCCTCCCTCGGCCGGACGCCCTTGTCAATCATCTCCATCCGCCCCAGCGACAACGGCACCAGGATCAAATACGACACAACCATCAGCGGGTAACTCGCCAGTTCCCACGTCTTTGAACCGGCCAGGAAGAAGCCGGGCACTTCCGTAAGCAGAAACGACGGCGCCGTGTACACAATGCCCGCAATCAGAAAATCCTTGTAGCGCCGGAATCCAGAAAACATCGATCCGATGTCAATCTCATCGCGCGCAACAGCCCGCCACGCCACGTACAACGGACCGATGGTGAGAGGCCACATCAACAGCGCCCACAAAACCATCACCGGCGACCAGCGGTCGAGTATCCGGTTCATGGCGGCGTCGTTCGAAAACACCGGCATGAGCTTCATCAACATCGGGACGAGAACGGGCAACAACCAGAGGATCATCAATACCGATGTGATCAACGCCGACAGAAGAACTGCCCACCAGTTCCTCGTCAGGTATTTCCAGGATTCCGAGACGACCGCTCCGGGATCGGCGTCGCCCGCCACCGGCTCGATCAACCGCCCTTCCGGCGGCGCGGAACGACCGCTCGTCAACAGAAACGCCGGCTGGTCCGGACCGGCCGGGGCGCGCAACTCCGCGCCGCAACTGTAGCAGTTACCAATCTGTCCGGCGGCTTCTTCCGGAACCGTCAATGCCTGACCGCAGAAAGGACACGCAAACTCAACAGCCATTCCCTGTCTCCCGTCGCGCCGTCATGGCGCGTGTTTTTCGATTACGTAGGTGTTGGCGGCGGAGTCGTGCAATGTCCGTTCGGTGCGACTGACGAAGATCAACAACGCCGCCAGCCCGCCGGTCAATGCCAGACTCGCGTATTTCACCAGGTTCCGCCACAAAGCCTTCCCGAATCCCAATCCCTCGCCGGCGTAATCCACCACCACACAGCCTGTCATCATCTTCCCCAGCGTGGCATTCGCCGGTGATGCTTCCATCGCCGCACCGTACAGATTTGCGATCAGGACGGCAGGCAGATCGTGGAATAGCCACGACAACAGCAGGATGCCGTCCGTCGCGGAGGTGACAGGCGAGAACAGCGCCGCCCAGAACGGTCCCGTAAAGGTGTACACTGTTCCCACAACCAGGCTGTCCGCGATCAGCGCCACCGCCCGCGCGACCAGCGACGCATCTCCCAGCGTTGTGTCCACCGGTTGGTCGGCCGGATCGGACGCCGGCGGCGTGTAAGCCGGAACCGCTGGGGCCGGAGCGGGCGTTGCCGCGGGCGTGCGGGAAACCAGCAAAGCCGGTTGTCCACGTCCGGCCGGCGACATCACCTGTGCCCCGCACTTGTTGCACGAGCCCAGTATGCCCGTCGCGGCGTCCGGCACCTGCAGGATTTCACTGCATGCCGGACACTGAAACCTCATTTGTCAAACCCTCCGGGTTTTCAATTGAGAATTAAAGATTAAAAATTAAGAATTACGGACAGTTTGTCATTCTGAGACGTAGCCGAAGAATCTCAAATACATACTTTCCAGACAGATTCTTCGCTTCGCTCAGAAAGACAACGTCGGAATTCCATTATTCCGTCCTTAATCTTTAATTCTTAATTCTTAATCCTTAATCCTTAATTGGCGAAGCCTATGGCCTCGACCACCGCGTCCTCTTCCGCCGGAACCGCCTCGGGAGTTGTAACCTGCGCCAGCGCCCGATCCGGGTCCTTCAGCCCATGCCCCGTGAGCACGCACACAATGACAGGTTCCTTCACACCGCTGTCCCGGAAGTATCCCTGCGACGCCTTCTTCAGCAGGCCTGCCACGCTCGCCGCGCTCGCCGGTTCGCAGAACACGCCCTCCTCGTTGGCCAGAATCCGGTAGGCGCACAGGATTTCATCGTCCGTTACGGTTTCAATCAGCCCGCCTGACTCGTCCCGCGCGTCGGTTGCGCCTTTCCACGACGCCGGGTTCCCGATTTTAATCGCCGTGGCGATGGTTTGCGGATGCTCCACCGGATGCCCCAGCACAATCGGCGCGGCGCCCTCGCTCTGAAAGCCCAGCATGCGCGGACAATGATCGAGTTTACCGATGTCCCGATACTCGCGGTAGCCCTTCCAGTAGGCCGTGATGTTGCCTGCATTGCCGACAGGGATACAGTGGAAGTCCGGCGCCCTGCCCAGCGTGTCCACAATCTCGAACGCGCCCGTTTTCTGTCCCTCGATACGGTACGGATTCACCGAGTTCACCAGCGTGATGGGGTACTTCTCCGGCAACAGCGTTGCCAGTTTCAGCGCCTGGTCGAAGTTGCCCTTCACCGGCACCACCGTTGCCCCGTGCATCAGCGCCTGCGCCAGTTTGCCCATCGCGATGGCGCCCGAGGTGACCTCCAGCAGTACGGCGCACCGCATGCCGGCGCGCGCGGCGTAGGCGGCGGCGCTGGCGGCGGTATTGCCTGTTGAGGCGCACAACACGGCCTTTGAGCCGGCCTCCGCGGCCTTGCTGATGGCCATGGTCATCCCCCGGTCCTTGAACGAACCCGTGGGATTCAATCCCTCGTACTTCAAGTAGACCTGAGCGCCCGGGCCAATCCGGCTCGCTAGTTTCGGCGCCGGAATCAGCGGCGTTCCACCCTCCAACAGTGTGACAACAGGCGTTTTATCCGATACGGGCAGACGCTCGCGGTAGGTCTCGATGACTCCCTTCCAGCCGGTTCCTCTCACATCGACCTCCCGATTGCCTCAGCCAGGGGTCGCAGTTCGGACATCAGCCGCCGGAAGTCGCTGAACGTCTGGCTCTGGGCGCCGTCTTTCAACGCGACGCGGGGATTCGGATGAACCTCGATCATCAGGCAGTCGGCTCCGGCGGCCAGAGCGGCTTTCGTGCTGGAAGGCACCAGTTGCCAGCGTCCCGTGCCGTGCGATGCGTCGCCGCAAACGGGCAGATGACTGCGCTGGTGAATCTCTCCGATGGCATTCACGTCCAGCACGTTCCGGTAAGCCGTCTCAAAGGTCCGGATACCGCGCTCGCACATGATGATGTCGTAGTTGCCGCGCGAGGCGATGTACTCCGCCGCCTGCAACCATTCCTCGATGGTACTGCTCATACCGCGTTTCAGCATCACCGGGATGCGCGTGTTGCCGATCTCCTTGAGCAGGCTGAAGTTCGCCATGTTCCGCGTGCCGACCTGAAAGATGTCGGTGTATTCGCCCACCAGGTCCACGTCGCGCGTGTCCATCACCTCGGTGATGATCGGCAATCCGGTCCTTCCCTTCGCTTCGCGCAGAAGCTTCAGCCCCTCGATGCCCATACCGTGGAACGAATACGGAGATGTGCTCGGTTTGTACGCGCCGCCGCGAAGTATCTTCGCGCCCGACTCCTTCACCATTTGCGCCGTTTCAAACAGCATCTCCGGATTTTCCACCGTGCACGGGCCCGCCATCACCACCACTTCCGGACCGCCGATTTTCACCCCGCAAACGTCGATGACCGTGTTGTCCGGGTGGAAATCGCGGTTCACCAGTTTGTACGGCTTCGCGATGATATGGACGTCTTCGACCTGCGGATACGCGACCAACTGCCCTTTCAGCAGTTCCTTGTCCTGGTCCGGCGCGCCCACCGCGCCCAGCAGTGTCTTCTCGACACCCTCCGAGAAGTGGATGGAAAATCCCTTTTCTTCGAGGAACGACTTGACTTCCGATACCTGCTCCGCGGTCGCCCCGGTCTTCAGAATGACGATCATGGCGTACTAACCTCCTTCGGCGAACTCAATTGGATACCTTCAGGATAGACGGCGGACGCTCGTAGGGGCACGGCATGCCGTGCCCCTTCCGGATGTTCGGCCTGAATCCTGAATCCTACTTCGGCGCCGGCGTGTACTGGTACACCTTCGGCTTGGTGACCCGGGGTTTGGTGGAATTGGGGATCGTGCCGGGCTTCGCCATTTTCGCGCCCTCCGGGGTGATGACAACGCTGTTGCCCAGGGCGGGCAGGGGCGGCAGGGAGGGCTTTTCAAAATGCGGATACGCGGGACCGTTCGCGGTCGTTGAAGCCTTCTTCGCCTTGCTGATGTAGGTCAGCACGTACACGTTGCCCTGCTCGAACCACACGAGGTCGTACAAGCCCGAAAGCGCCGCCATCACGTCGCGCAGAGGGGCGTCCTTCAGATTCAGCGTCACCTTCTTCGTGGCCTTGCTACCGCCGCTGACCACCAGGTTCAGGCCGGACGCATTCGCCAGAGCGGCAATCGCGGCAGTCAAGTCCGCCTTTTCGACCACCAGCGAAATCGGCGCGAGGAACTTCGGCGCGTCCCACCAGTTGCGGGATTTCTGTCCGTGGTAGACAACCACGTTCGGGTCCGGCTTCTTTTCCGGTTCGGTCGGTGATGGTTCGTCGGCCGCGAAAGCGGGCGCAGTGAGTGCTGAAAGAACGAGGAATACAATCAGGGCTCGGATTCGCATGGCGCCGGCTCCGGTTCGAATTCGGCGGACTGTGTTGGCCCGCTCATGTCCAGAATGGTCCGCGTCTTCACGATACGGCAAGCGGATAAGGATTCGATTGGCCACAACAGCGCCGCAATCTCGCCGGGGTTGCCTTTTTTGCCCGGCCTGTCGGAAAGGCGCGCGGTGACCACCGACCCGCCGTCCCGCGCATCCACGCTCAACTCCTCGATGAACGGCCGGATATTCACGACCTTCGGCCCGTTTTTCGATTTGCGCGTGACCTCGATGACGTTTCTCTCCAGTATCCCCCGAACCTTGCCTTCAAGGTTCTCAATAACCGGACCGGCGATCTCGTACTCACCCGCCAGCGTCCGCGCCATCAGGCTGGGACCAGTAAGCGGGCGTTCTTCCGCCTGAATCACCCGAAGCCCCTCCGGCGCCGAGGCGTTGAACCGCCGGACAAAGTCCTCACACGAGATAGAACCGACCACCAGCACATCGGCCAGTTCGTTCCGCGATTCCATGCCGGTCGGCAGAGGTGTCGCGAACGACAGCTTCGGCTGGGGGTGGAATCCCTGCGACATCGCCACAGGAATCCCCGCGCGGCGCAATACCCGCTGGAACGCGTTGGCCAGTTCCAGATGCCCCAGGAACCGCAACAGCCCTTCCTTCGCGAACGTCACCACGAGGCGGGTTCGTTCCACCGGTTCCGGCGCAACCTCGACCGGCGACTCCGGCGGATTCCATTCACGTTCGATGCGGATGCCGTCCCGGCTGGCCTTCAGCA
>JAKQQT010000651.1 GCA_029564025.1 Armatimonadota bacterium
CCGCGATGACTGCTGAAGCGGAACAACAGGCCGCTCCTGCCTGAGAAAGCCGTAGAATATGAATAACGCCTTGATCGGATTGTCCGCCCTGGCGGGACTGGCTTTGATTGGTTCCGCTGAAGCCAAACCGAAACCGTTCCGGGTTCTGGTGTTCAGCAAGACGGCCGGTTTCCGGCACGATTCGATTCCGGCAGGAGTCGAGGCTGTTAAGAAACTGGCGAACCCGAACGGATTCGAGGTGGACGCCACCGAAGACTCCACAGCGTTCACGCCGGAGAACCTGAAAAAGTACAAGGTCGTGGTGTTTCTGAATACCACGGGCGACATACTCAACGACGCCCAGCAGAAGGCCTTCGAGGAATACATCCGCGCAGGCAACGGTTTCGTCGGTGTCCACGCGGCAACCGATACCGAGTACGACTGGCCGTGGTACGGGAAACTTGTCGGGGCATACTTCAAATCGCACCCGGCGCCCGCCGAAGCCGTGATTGTGGTCGAAGACCGCAAGGATATCTCCACGAAACATCTGCCGAAACGCTGGACCCACAAAGACGAATGGTACGAGTTCCGCGAGAATCCACGCGGCAAGGTGCACGTGCTGGCCTCGCTGGACGAAACGACCTATGAGGGGGGCACGATGGGCGACCACCCGTTTGTCTGGCGGCAGGAGTTCGACGGAGGCCGTTCCTGGTATACGGGGTGCGGACATTTCCCGGAAAACTTCAAGGAACCACTGCTTCTCCAACACCTCCTGGGAGGCATCAAGTGGGCCTCCGAGGCCAAGCCGAAAAAGAGCAAGTAACGATTCAGAGGGCACCCGAACGGGTGCCCTTTTCGTATGGAGACCAAATCATGGAAGACTCGAAATCGATTACCAGGCGCGAATTGCTGGCGAGGTCCGGACAGGTGGCCGCCGGTATCGGCCTTGCCGCGGCTCTAGGCAATCTGCCGGCGGGTGCCGCCGAAAAACCGACAGTCAAACCGCGGCGAACCATCGGCGCCAACGACCGAATCGTCGTGGCCTGCATCGGTACGGGCGGGATGGGACGTGCCAACCTGAACGGCTTCCTGGACCACCAGGAGGTCGATGTGGCCGCCGTGTGCGACCTTGATACCCGCCACATGGCCGAAGCGGCGAAGATGGTGCAAGACAAGCGAGGAAAACGGCCGGCTGAGATCAAGGACTTTCGCCGCGTGCTCGAGATGAACGACATCGATGCTGTCGTCATCAGCACCACCGACCACTGGCACGCACTGCCGTTCATTTACGCATGCCAAACGGGCAAGGACGTCTTCGTCGAGAAGCCGATTTCGCACAACATTACCGAAGGCCAACAGATGGTCAACGCGGCCAGGCGGTACAAAGCGGTGACGCAGGTCAATACGTGGCAAAGGTCAACACAGCACTTCATTGACGCCATTGACTATGTGCGCTCCGGTAAACTTGGCAAGATAACCGTCGTTCGGTCGTGGAAGACGGACAACGCCCGGATGGGCAGAAAGACACCCTCCTCGCCGCCCGCGGAACTGGACTACGACTTCTGGGTCGGCCCGGCTGTCTACGAACCGTACCGAGAAAACCGGTGCCACTACAACTTCCGGTGGTATTTCAACTACGCCGCCGGTATGACGGGCGACTGGGGCGTGCATATGATTGATATCGCCCTTCTGGGTATGGCGAAGTCCGACAGCGCGGAGGATATGCCGCAACCCTCGCGCGTGGCGGCGTGGGGAGGGAAGTTCGGCGCGCCGGATGACGACCGGACGACGCCGGACACCCACATTGCCATCTTCCAATACCCCGATTACATCCTTCAGTGGGAAACCCACGCCGGGTCTTACGGCATGGACGGGGGAGGGGACCACGGCACCGAATTCATCGGAACCGACGCTCGGCTGATGATCGACAGGGGGGGCTGGAAGGTCATAGGTCAGGACGGCAGTGAACGGCCGAAAGAGGAATCACCTCGAAAGGTTGCCGATCACATCGGCAATTTCCTCTCCTGTATCCGAACGCGAGAGACGGCTCGGGCCGACGTAGCGGCGCTTCATGTGACGACCACGCTGTGCCACCTGGCAAACCTTGCGTACCTTGCGGACGGATCATTTGGCTGGGATGGGAAGGAACCAAGCGTCAGGAAGGCGATGGACCTGTTGCCGTACCGGCGCACCTATCGAAAGCCGTGGAGCCTGCCGAAAATAACGGTGTGAGCCATGATCCGGGTAACCGGAGATCAAAAGGAGGGGGATTCCGAGAGGATTCCCCCTCTGCTGATTTGTGCGACCGGTGTCGCTTGAACTATGAGCGCAATGCCTGGGCGGCGGACAGCTGTTCCTGAGTAACCGCTTCCCCGAACAGGTTGATGAATTCGTTCAGGTTTCCGGCCTTTGCGGCGGCGTCCTCGAAGGTCACGATGCGCCTTCTTGCAAGGTCGGCCAGAGCCTGGTCGAGCGTCATCATTCCCTGTCGGGCGCCAGTCTGTATCGTGGAATTAATCTGATGGGTCTTTGCCTCGCGGATAAGGTTTCGGATGGCGGGAACGGCGACCATTGTTTCGAACGCGGCAATACGTCCGCGCCCGTCGGCTGTTTTAAGCAGGGTCTGCGAAACAACGCCAATCAAGTTGACGCTGACCTGCATTCGGACCTGCTGTTGCTGGTGTTGCGGGAAGACGTCGATCACGCGGTCGATGGTTTGAACAGCGTCGGTCGTGTGCAGTGTCCCGAACACCAGGTGGCCGGTTTCCGCGGCAGTGATGGCCAACTGGATCGTCTCCAAGTCGCGCATTTCTCCTACGAGAATCACATCCGGGTCCTGTCGCAGAACGAATTTCAGGGCGTTGGCGAACGATAGAGTGTCCGTTGCCAATTCGCGCTGGTTTATCAACGCCATTTTGTCTTCGTGCACGAACTCAACCGGGTCCTCGACCGTCATGATATGCAACGGAAACCGCTCGTTGATGTAGTTGATCATCGCGGCGAGCGTGGTTGTTTTTCCGGAACCGGTCGGACCCGTTACCAGCACCAACCCGCGCGGACGTTCGCAGAAGTACCGTGAAACCGGCGGAAGGTGCAGTTCATCCATCGTCCGGATCTGCAACGGAATGGTCCGGAAACAACCCGTCACCGTGCCGCGTTGAAGCATCACGTTTACCCGGAATCGCGCTACGCCGGCAATCTCATACGCCAAGTCAAGTTCCAGCGCTTTCTCAAACGTCTTGATCTGGCGTTCCGTGAGGACGGAGTATACCAGACCCTTGGATTCCTCTTCAGTGAGGATCGGATAGTTTGTGCGGTTCAGGTCGCCGTGAAGACGGAAAAGCGGCGGGGCGTCGGCCTTCAGGATAAGGTCGGACCCCTCGCTTCTCACCATCTCGGTCAGGAGGGCATCTACGGTTTCGGATTTGATCGGGTACGGCATTGTTGTTCGAGATTCTTCTTTTTGCTTCTAGCGGCGGCGTTGTTGTGCGGGGGCTTCCATCTCGGCCATCATGCGCTTGGCGCGGGCTTCGAAGTCACGCGGATTGCTGGATTTGGCCAGGGCGTCTTCGTATTTGATCAATCGGCGCTTGATCAGGTCCAGCAGGTACTGGTCCAGGCTGATCATTCCGAAGTCGCCGCCCGTCTGGATATCCGTGTACATCTGGTGCGTTTTGCCCTCGCGAATCAATGCGCGGATGGCGGGTGTGCAGACCATTACTTCGAATGCCGCGATTCGTCCCTTCTCGTCCGCCCGGGGCAACAAGGTTTGCGAAATGACGGAAAGAAGGGTAACAGACAACTGCATACGTATCTGCTGTTGCTGTTCCGGAGGGAAAACGTCGATTACCCGGTCCACCGTCTGGGGCGCATCTGTTGTATGAAGCGTCGCAAATACAAGGTGGCCGGTTTCGGCCGCGGTGATGGCCAGGGCAATGGTTTCAAGGTCGCGCATTTCGCCAACCAGGATGACGTCCGGATTCTGGCGAAGCACGTGCTTCAGGGCATCGTTGAATGTGTGGGTGTCCATTCCCAGTTCGCGCTGTTCAACGGCGCACATCTTGTCCTGGTGCAGAAATTCGATCGGGTCCTCAACCGTGATGATATGCTTCTTTGTGTTGACGTTGATGTGATCGATCATCGCCGCGAGTGAAGTTGACTTGCCCGAGCCCGTTGGGCCCGTCACGAGCACCAGTCCGCGCGGGCGGAGCGCCAGTTCCTTGGTAACGGGCGGCAGGCCGAGATCGTCAATCGTCTTGATCTTAATCGGAATGGCCCGCATCACCGCGCCGATGTGGCCGCGCTGTCGGAAGAAGTTGACACGGAAACGGGACACGCCGGGGAGGCTGTAGCTCAGGTCCGCCTCCATGAACTCCTCAAACCGTGTCAGCCGTTCGCCAATCAATAGTTGCCTGGCGATTCCCTCGGTATCGTTGGGGGTAAGAACCGGGTAGGAAGTCCGCATCAGGTCGCCGTGGACGCGCATGACGGGCGGTTCGCCGACACGCAAATGCAGGTCGCTGGCTTCCTTCTGAACGAGTTCACGGAGCAGGTCGTCGATATTGAAACGTGTCAAAGGCGCCGCCTCCGGCGCGGCGGTTGCTTTGTTGGTCATGCGGATCCTCCACGCTCATTATAACGGCTGTGCGCAAACAGGGGTTGGCTCGAACTGCGTGTTATGCTCTGCCTTTGGTGCAGAGGGGCTATCCTGAATGTGTTCATGGGAGCGGAGCGGGTCTGGTGGCCCGGCCGGTCTTCAAAACCGTGACCGGGGCGGTTCTGCCGTCCCGGGTGGGTTCGATTCCCACACGCTCCCGCCAACAAATAACAAAACGAGGAAGCAGGTTTCTGGTCTGCTTCCCCGTTTCGTTCCTTTGTGGCGTGTACGAACTAACCGATCACAACGTTAACCAGTTTGTCCGGCACCGCAATGACCTTGCGAATCGTCTTTCCCTCGGCGGCCGAGATGATTCTGGGATGCTCCCTCGCAAGCTTCTCCAGCGCCTCAACACCGGTCCCGGCAGGTACCGTGATCCGCTCGCGAACCTTGCCGTTCACCTGCAACACGATCTCAACTTCCAACGGCTTAGCGAGTTCGGCATCGAACGCAGGCCAGGCGCTTGAGTATAGAATTGTTGCGTGACCTCGCCTTTCCCAGAGTTCGCACGAGAAGTGCGGGGCGTAGGGAGCCAGCATCTGGATCAGCGCTGATGCGGCTTCGTGATGGGCGGCGTCAGAGATTTGGGCCGATGAAAGTGTGTTCATCAGCTCCATCATCGCCGCGATGGCCGTGTTATAGCGCAGTCCGTCCATATCTTCCGTAACTTTTTTGATGGTTGCGTGCACGGCGCGTCGGACGGGTTCATCCGCGGGCGCAAAGGCAGTGGTATCAGCCGGAACGGGGCGTCCCAATACGAACTTCCACACCCGAGTAAGCAGGCGGAACGTGCCTTCCACGCCGGCTTCGTTCCATTCAGTCCGTTCTTCAGGTGGCGCGACGAAGAGGATGAACAACCGGCAGGCGTCGGCGCCGTACTTCTCCAGCAACTGATCCGGCGGTGTCGCGTTGTGCCGTTTGCTCATCTTCGAACCGGCGATGGTCAGGATGCCCTGGTTGAACAGTCTTTTGAACGGTTCGTCGAAATCAATGAGACCCATATCGTGCAGGGCCATGCAGAAGAAGCGCGCATAGATGAGGTGCATCGTGGCGTGCTCGCGCCCGCCGATGTACATGTCCAACGGCATCCACGCTTTCACGTCGTCCGGGGAGAAAGGCGCCGTCTCGTCCTTCGGGCTCAGGTAGCGCAGGAAGTACCACGAAGAATCGAAGAACGTGTCCATCGTGTCGATGTCACGGCGCGCCGGGCCGCCGCATTCCGGACAGGTCGTGTTCAAGAAGGTGGCGCTGGTTGCCAACGGGCTTTCGCCTGCGCCGGAAAACTCCACATCAGTGGGAAGCAGGACCGGCAACTGGTCGTCGGGCACGGGCAAGGTGCCGCACGTTGGACAGTAGACGATCGGGATAGGCGTACCCCAGTAGCGCTGACGCGAGATGCACCAGTCGCGCAGGCGGTAGTTGATGGTCGGACCGCCTTTGTCCTGTTGGGCGAGGGCTTTGGCTACGGCGGTTTTGCCTTCCTCACTCGGCATGCCCGTAAACGGTCCGCTGTTGACCATTACGCCCGCGTCAACGTAAGCCGATGTCAGTTCTTCCGGTCCGCCGCCTTCGGATCGAATGACCTCCACGATGGGAAGGTTCTTCTCTTTCGCGAAGGCGAAGTCGCGGGCATCGTGCGCCGGAACGGCCATCACAGCGCCGGTTCCATATTCCATCAGAACATAGTTGGCAATCCACACGGGGATGCGCTCGCCGGTGAAGGGATGCACAACGTTGACAGGTAACGGTATACCTTCCTTCGGCCGATCCTCCGCGGTTCGTTCGATTTCCGTTTCACGGCTGACCGACTCAACAAATGCCTTGATCGCTTCGGCCTGCTCAGGGAACTTGAGGCACACGCGGGCGACGAGGGGATGCTCCGGAGCGATGACCATATAGGTCACGCCGAACAGCGTGTCGGGCCGCGTGGTAAACACCGGTATCGATTCGCCCCAGAAAGGGGCTTCCAGCGGAAACTCGATTCGCGCACCGGGACTGCGCCCAATCCAGTTCTTCTGCATTTCGATGACCGATTGCGGCCAGTCGAGTAGGGGGTGATTCTCCAGCAGGCGGTCGGCGTAGTCTGTAATCTTGAAGAACCACTGTTCCAGTTCGCGTTTCTGGACCAGAGTACCGCACCGTTCACAGGCGCCGTTGACGACCTGCTCGTTGGCCAGGGCCGTCTGGTCGTTCGGGCACCAGTTGATGAGCGAGCGTTTCCGGTAGGCGAGGCCGCGTTCATAGAAGCGAAGGAATAACCACTGGTTCCACCGATAGTATTCCGGATCGCAAGTGTTCAGGGTATGATCCCAGTCGTAGGAGTACCCAAGGGCCTTCAACTGCCCTGTCATCTTGCGGATATTCGCGTAAGTCCAATCCGCCGGGGGAATTCCGCGTTTGATGGCGGCGTTCTCCGCGGGTAGTCCGAAGGCGTCGAAACCGAACGGGTGGAAAACGGCGCGGCCGCGGGCGGCCCGATAGCGCGAGTAAACGTCGCCGATGGTGTAGTTGCGCACGTGACCCCAGTGCAGGTCTCCGCTGGGATAGGCGAACATCTCGATGACGTATTCCTTTTCGGCTCCAGCGAGATCGGGGCGCGCGAAGGTCCCTTCATCCTCCCATCTCTTCTGCCATTTGGCCTCGATATCGTGGGGGTGATACCGTTCGGTTCGTGTTTCCGCCATCATTTATTATCCTTTCCGACTGTGTTCCTACGTTTTATTCTAAGGACGCAGGCATGGCCCGTCAAAACGCGGGACTGAAAGCCCCATAATGAATTTGGGGTGTGACACACGCCTGCGCCCCGCGTTGTCCGCTTTAGAGAGTTCAGACGCCCGTTCGTTGACACGGCGAAGGGCCGGTACCGTCATGACGAGTTTTTTCCACTGTCTGGTCGCGTTTATTCTGGCCGCGTTCGGCGCCTACCTGCTGACACCCGTTGTCGAGCAGTTGGCCCGCACGGCCGGCGTGGTGCGTCTACCCCGCGCTCGCGATGTGCATGTCGGCGCGATGCCTTTGTGGGGAGGCCTCGCTATCGTCGTCGCCACTCTGATGGCGATTCTGCTGACCGTGCCGTTGACCGGACAGCATCAAAGATCGCTGGCGGGAATCGTGATCGGGTCGCTCATCATCACGATGTTCGGCGTTCTTGACGATAAGTACGACCTGCACGCTCTGATTCAGTTGCTGATTCTCATGGGGGTGGGGTGGCTGATCACGGTGTTCGGCATCAAAATGTCGTTCATCTCGAATCCTTTCGGACCGGGCACGATCGACCTGGACCTTCTGCACCTCAGCGTTCCAGTCACCATAATCTGGGTCGTCTGCGTAACGAAGGCTACCGACATCATAGACGGAGTTGATGGTCTGGCGGCGGGAATCAGCGCAATTTCCGCCGGCACGCTTGCGCTGATGGCGATTCAACAGACCGCCCAGCGCAACGTCATCGCGGCGCTGATGGCGGCGGCACTGGCAGGTTCCTGCGTCGGATTCCTGCGCCACAACTTCAATCCCGCCCGCATCTTCATGGGCACGGTGGGCGCCCAGTTTCTTGGCTTCATGCTGGCATGCCTGACGATGATCAGCCTTACCAAGGTCGCCACCGTTACGACTGTCTTTATCAGTGTGATGGTGCTGGGCGTGCCTGTGATTGACGCCGCTTTCGTCACCCTGAAGCGTCTGGTAACGATGCAACCGCTCCACAAAGCCGACAAGGGACACGTGCATCACAGACTTCTGAAGAGAGGGCTGACGCAACGGCAGACAGTGTATGTGCTGTACGCCGTGAGCCTCGTCTTTTGCGCGGCGGCGGTGCTGATGTACACCTTCCAGCGGCACTAAAAGCCCGCCGGAACGCTGAACCGGTATCCGACGTTGCGCACTGTCTGCAACAGCGCCTCGTAACGAGAGCCCAGTTTTGAGCGAAGTCTCCGGACATGCACGTCCACCGTGCGCGTTCCTCCGAAGTAATCCTCACCCCAGACGAGGCTCAACAGCTCATCTCGGGTGAACACACGGTCAGTGTGAGACGCCAGGAAGCGCAGGAGTTCGAACTCCTTGAACGTGAGGGTGAGCGGAATGTCGTTCAGGGAAACCTCATATCCGGCCGGATTGATGTACAGTCCGCGGATACGGATTGGCGCGGAATCCGAGTCCGGTTGAAAACGCCGCAGGACCATCCGAATGCGCAGAACAGCCTCGGCTTCACAGAACGGTTCCACCAGGTAAGCGTCCACGGCCTGTCCTGGTTCGAAACAATCCAGTAGAGCCTGGTTGAGGATCAAAACCAGGCCTCCCGCGCCGGACTGGACGGCGGTTTCCGCGGGGGTCAGCAGTTGATGGGCGGCTGTCCTATCGGGAAGGTCCAGGATGACCAGGTTGGCGGACAATGAACCCATCTCGCTTTTCAGCCACATATCCGGTGTCACCACGCGCAGATGCGCCTCGCGCCGCAACGCGCGTGTCATCAGGTCGCGGATACAATCTCTTTCGGTGACCAGCAGGATCGGTGTCACAATATCTCCGTTTCAGGCTATTATGGACCGAACGATGAAAAAGGGGTCAAAGCACTCACCGGGACAGGCTTGACAAAGCCGGGGTGTCGGGGTAGCATGAACAAGCGTGGAGAGATGTCCGAGCGGTTTAAGGAGGCGGTCTCGAAAACCGTTGTGCGGGGTTCCCCGTACCGTGGGTTCGAATCCCACTCTCTCCGCCAGAATGTGAAAGAGGGCGGCCATCGGGCCGCCCTTTCCGTGTGTCACGCCGCGATGACGATCTCCTGCGGGCGTCCCGTGTATCCGCCTTCGTGCTGTAGCGAAGTTTCCGGGTTCTCCTTCGTCCCGGACAGCGTCAGCGTGGTTCGCTTGAAGTCGCCGCGGGTATAGGCCAGCGTCTCGCCGTCGTCTTCGTACAGAGTCCCGATGGCCTTGAAGCCTGAATCGGGCCACACCTGCCAGACGATTGGCTTATTCACTGCTTCTCCCGTGTGCTGGACCACATCCTGGGTCGGGATGGCGGAACCGGCCCGGGCGAAGAGGGGTAGCACGTCGATCGGCGCGGAGGCCGTGATCTTTCGGCCACCCTCCAGGCATTCTCCGGACCAGTAGTCGTACCACAGACCTTTGGGAAGGTACAATTCGCGCGAATAGCGGCCCTCGTCAAGTATCGGCGCGCACAGCAGGTCCGATCCGATCAGGAATTCATCCTCGATGCAAGCCGTTTTCGGGTCGTCCGGATACTGCAGGAACAACGGGCGCATAACCGGCATACCGGTGCGCGTTATCTCCTCGAAGACGGTGTACAGATAGGGGAGCAGTTTGTAACGCAACTCCAGCGAAGCGCGGTTGATCTCCTCCCATTCATCACCGTAACTCCAAGGTTCCTGGGTAGGAACGGCGTTGATGTCCGGGTGCCCCGACTGCGGCGCGGCGGCATAATGCGTGCGGCAGAACGGATACAGCGCACCGACCTGCAACCAGCGGGCGAACAACTCCGGTGTGGCCGTTCCAGCGAAGCCGCCGATGTCCGGTCCGCAAAACGCCTGGCCGCTGAGGCCGAAGTTCAGCAACATCGGGATGGAGATCCTCAGGCTGGGCCAGTCCGAGCAGTTGTCGCCGGTCCAAGCCGCGGCGTAACGCTGTGTCCCGGCGTAGGCGGCTCTTGTCAGAACGAAGTGCCGCTGATCAGGCCGCAATGCCCTCAGCCCTTCCGTGGTTCCCCTGACCATCTGCATACCGTAAATGTTGTGGAATCTGCGGTGATCGCCCGGGTATCCGTCACCAGAGAACACGGCATCCAGCGGAAGCGAGTGTCCTGGCGCGTCGAACACCGCGGGTTCGTTCATATCGTTCCAGAAGCCGGCCACACCGAGGTCCAGCAGGCCTTTGTACCACTTGCCCCACCATTCGCGGCAGGCGGCATCAGTGAAGTCCGGAAACAGGCAGTCCCCCGGCCACACTGGACCGATAAACGGCGTGCCGTCGGCGTTGCGCACCACGAAGCCGGCCTGTTTCAACGTTTCATAAACGTCATAGCCCTCTTCGACCTTGACACCGGGATCGAGCATCACGACGGTTCGGAATCCCTGGTCCCGCAGGTCTGACACCAGTTTCGGCGGATCCGGGAAGCGTTCCGGGTGCCACGTGAAGTCCTTGTACGCATCCATGTAGTCGATGTCCAGGTAAATCACATCGCACGGAATGCTTCGCTGTCGGAACTGGTCGGCGATGTCCCGCACCACGGATTCCGGGTAGTAAGACCACTTGCACTGCTGGTATCCCAGCGCCCAGAGCGGCGGAAGCGACATTCGGCCGGTCAACTCTGTCCAACGTTCCAGAACGGCCGAGGGTGTGCCGCTTGCCATCACATACAGGTCCAATGCGCCATCATCAGCGGTCATTTTGGCTTTGGTCTTGCCGAGTGGTGAAAACTCCCAGTCCTGGCGGAACGTGTTGTCAAAGAAGAATCCGTGGGCTCTGGGACCGTCCATACACAGAGCGAACGGGATGGACTGATACAGCGGATCCTGTTCCACGGGATAACCGGACCTGTCGGTGTTCCAATAAGCCATCCGCGTTCCGCGCTTGTCCAGCGGACCGGTACGCTCTCCGGTGCCGTAGATGTGACGATCTTTCGGCATTTTCCAGATCAGGCCGACACCGGCGCCGCTCCACGCAATTTCGGCGTTCCGGAACAAATCGGTCCTATCGGCGGATAGAATACGGATGCGTCCCGTCTTCAGACTGATACGAACAGAAAGGTTTGAAGTCGCAAGTATAACACTGTCGCCTCTGACAGTGATGCGAGTTTCCGGTTTGTCCCAGCCGGTGGGAATGACGGCGAAGGAGCGGTCCGGCTCGTTCTGCCCTTTCTTCACGGCGCGCAGGCGGACAACGTCGTCCTTCAAAAAAACAACATCCAGTGTGCCTTGTCGGCTCCTGAACGTCGCCTTTTCTTCCGTAATCGTGAACTTGCGTATCGGTCCCAGCGGTGTCGTATTCTTGCGAGATGGCATATCCGGTTTCTATCCTCTTTCTAGTCGCCGATGATTTGAACAAAGTCCGGCGGGCGGGGACTGATGTACGCGCCTTCGACTATTCTGGCAAAGGTACCGTCCGAACCGGAACGAAGCGTCGTGCGAAGGCAGTCACATGAGCGGTAGCCGAAGGAAATCCCGTCGTCTTCGTACAGCTCGCCCTTGGCATATTGTTCGTTGTCCAGGTAGGCGCGCCAGATAATCCTTTGCCTGCCGATTTCACCCGTGTGCTGGACCGGTTCCTGTGTGGGGATAATCGCACCCGCGCGTACCAACATCGGCAGTTGGTCCAGTTCCGCCGAAATAGTTATATCCCGGCCGCCCTCAATCAACTCACCGGTTTCATAGTCGCGCCAGAATCCGCGCGGAAGGTAGAGGGTCCGCGATACGGCGCCTTCTTCCACGATGGGGGCGACAAGCAGGTCGCGCCCAATGAGAAACGCGTCTTCCACGGTCACGGCTCGCGGGTCGTCCTGATATTCCATCAGAAACGGCCGTATAACCGGCGCGCCGGTTCGGCTGTTCTCCTCGAAAACCGTGTAGAGGTAGGGGAGAAGGCGGTACCTCCGCTCGATTGCCGTGCGGTTGTATGTATCGTAGGGCTCGCCGTGTGCCCACGGTTCCTGGGGATTGGTGTTCTCGGTCTCGATCGAGCCGTCGGGTGTCGGAATGGCGTTGTGAACGCGGCAAAAAGGCATCAGTGCGCCGACCTGAAGCCACCGGGTCAGCAGTTCCGGAGAGGGGTCGCCGGCAAATCCGCCGATGTCGGGTCCGCTGAAGGCCTGTCCGCTCAAGCCGAGGCCGAGAACCATGCGTATGGACAACCGGTAGTGTTCCCAGGAAGCCGCGTTGTCGCCCGTCCACGTTGCTCCGTACCGTTGGGCACCGGCGTATCCGGAGCGGAACAGTACGAAAGGGCGCTCCTCCGGCCGATGGCGCAAAGCCCCCTCATACGTCGCGCGCGCCAACTGCATGCCGTAGATATTGTGAACCTGGGCGTGTGTCCGTGGTGAATCCTCCCCGGGGAAGACCACATCATCGGGCATCGTGTGGTTATCGTACAGAAAGACCTCCGGCTCGGTCAGATCCAGCCACCAACCGCCCGCGCCAATTTCATCGAGGACCTTCATCTGGTCGCCCCACCATGAGCGGCACTTTCCGTCCGTGACGTCCGGAAAGATCGAGGGGCCGGGCCAGACCTCTCCAACGAAAGGCGTGCCATCCGGATTCCGGGCGAAGCAACCGCTCTCAAACAGCGATTCGTACGCTGAATAGCCCTTTTCGACCTTGATTCCGGGATCGAGGATGATGACGCTCCGGATGCCGATGTCGTTCAGGTCCGAAAGGAGTTTGGGCGGGTTCGGGAATCGAACGGGGTCCCACGTGAAGTCCTTGTAGGCGTCCATGTAGTGGATATCCAAATGGATCACATCGCAGGGGTAGCGGCGCTTGCGAAACTCCTCCGCGATGGACCGGACCTCGGACTCGGGGTAGTACGAGTATCGGGACTGATGGTAACCCAGAGACCACAGCGGTGGCAGTGGCTGGCGGCCGGTGAGTTCCGTGAAGCGGTTCAAAATCGTCTTGACGTCCGGCGCCGTGAAGACGTAAAAGTCGACATCGCCGCCGCACAATGTGACGCTCGCCTGTGTTGATCCGG
>JAKQQT010000658.1 GCA_029564025.1 Armatimonadota bacterium
GCCGTACAGAACCGCGAGGGTGTTGACGTGCCGGCTGTAGCGATTCGGCACGGCCAGGCTGTCGCGGTACAATCCCCTCTGCGCATCCCACAGATGGGCATTCACAGCGGACTTGACAGCCTCGGCGCGGTTGGCGTAGAGAGCCGATACGGCCGTGTCGCCTGCCGATATCGCGATATCCGAGGCCGCCAGCAAGGCACGGTAGTAGAAGCAGTTCAACGAACCGGATACGCCGATGCGCTGGCCGTCCATACCCGGCGCCCAGTCTATGAACACCCAGTACGGCACGTTCTCCAGAAGGCCGGTCGTGGCGTTGGTGTGCATCTGCGCAAACTGAAAGACCTTGGCCATCACGGGAAGCATCTGGCTCGGAATGGTAATGTCTCCCGTGTGCAGATAATATTCCCAGAGCGAGATGATCCACAACAGCGAGTACGACGGCAGGCGGTCGCCGGTCCAGTCCGTGGGGAACACACCCTTCACGATCCCCTCGACGTCCTGCGATTCCGAGGCTTGCACCAGTCCTCGCGCGATTAACGCCTGGTCACCGAAGGTGTAGTAATTCACAAGGGCGCCGGTGCGCGCATCACCCCACCACTGGGCGCGTTCCCTCCAGGGGCAGTCGGTGTAGGCGTCGTCCATGTTCAAGCGCAGTGTCAGGCGTCCCGCCTGCCAGATGCGGTTCAACCGTTCGTCGGAACACTCGAAGGCGCCGGTTTCGGAAACGGGGTACAGCGCTTCGCGAACGGTCAGCCACTTGACGGTCAGTGGCTGGCTTGCGTAGCGAACGTCGAGTTGCACGTAACGAAAACCGCGTTTCTCGAACGTCTCGAACGTGTTTGTACCGGGTCTGCAGATGAACCGGTCCGCCATATTGAGCGACGCCCTTTGAGGATTCACGGTACCCGAAGCCGATAACGGACTGACCGCGTTGCCAGATGCATCCTCAAGCGTTTCCGCGTAACCGATGTCCAACACAGTTCCGTCGTTCGCGCCCGTAACGCTGAGGCCGACGTAACCCAGCACGTCGCGGCCCATATCGAGCACAACGGATCCGTCTGTTTGGTCCAGGCTCTGAAACACCGCTCCGCCCACGGCCTGTGTCAAGCGTTCGGGATACAGAACCCGCGCGGTCGGGCCGGGTGTTCGCGGTTCAATCCG
>JAKQQT010000661.1 GCA_029564025.1 Armatimonadota bacterium
GTGGTTATGGTTGGCGGCGCGTCCCGCACGCCGTGCATACGCGCCGTCCTGGAATCCCTGTTTGGCGCAGCCAAGATCTTGACGGATATCGACTTGGACAAGGCCGTCTCTCTGGGCGCCGTAGAAGCCATCGGTCTCAAATTGAACGAGCTGACCGCCGGCGGGAACCCGGCGCTGGTCAACCGGCTGCACGAGTACGACCTCCACAGCAACGTGAAGGTCAACGACGTCTGCAGCTGGCCGATAGGCGTTCGCGCCCAGAACCGCCTCACCGAACAGGACACCTTCGTCGTCATGATTGCCAAAAACACGCCCTTGCCTGCAACGTGCCGGCAGATCTTCGGCCTGATCGGCGGGGACGTGGGCACGGGAGACACTCCGATCATCGTGCTTCAGGGCGACCCGGAAGAAAACCCGGACAAGGCGCGTGTTCTCTCCAGGTTTCAGTTGAGCGATTTGCCGCCTGGACCCACGCGGGAGCGGATCGAGGTGGAGTTCGCCATGGACTGCTCCGGACTCGCGAACGTGCATGCAAAGGACCTGTTTTCCGGCCGCGAGATTGCCGAACAGATTGACGCCCGGGATGCCGTGCAGAAGCAGCGCGTCGAGTAAACGTACTTCTTCAACGCCTATGGCGCCTATTGGGGTTGTGCGGGGTGTGACCACCCGCAGATACGGAGTCCACCCCGCGTAACCTCGAACAAGCAATAAGAAAAGGAGACTTGGAAATGAGCAACCGTGAACGAACGCGTTTTGCCAACCCCATGGAGATTCTCGACCCGAACGATACGTGCGTGGACATCCTGCTCAACGACGCCAGCCCGAGCATGGATGAACAGGGTTTCGAGGCGAAGAAAACAAAGCGGGACCACATGCATGAGGCCACGGAGGAATATCTGGAGATCAAACGGCAGCAGCGGCCCCAGGATTACGTGGCAGTCATCGGGTACAGCCACCGCGCGACGCTGTGCTGCGAACCGGCCAACGTCTATGAGCAACACCGTGAAATTCGTGATGCGCTGGCAAAGCTCAAAACCCTCTCCGGATACGGGACCCGCATCACGCCTGCCCTAAAGATGGCCTTGAACCTCGTACGCCGCGAGGACTGGGTCCACGCCGACGGCGTGTTGGTGAGAGTGCTTGCGTACTCGGACGGACAGGATCAGTCGCAGCCGGGGGCGCTCCGTCTCGCCGATGAACTCAAGTCGATGGGCGTCATGATCGAGTGTTTCGGGATCGCCCGCAACCGGCACGAGGTTGATGAAGCCTTCCTCCGCCAGGTAGCGAGCGAAACGGACGGTTTTGTGCATTACCGTTTCCTGGGGGATGGCGAGCTGGTCCGCCGCACGTTTACGAAGCTGGCCACCGGCACGCTGGTGTTTGAGGGGTAAGCGGGCCGTGACAAGGCAGCAAGCCCTGAAGCAGCTGGGCCTGGCAAAGCCGCCGGCGTCACTGCAGGACCTTCAAGGCGTTTTGCAGCAGCGCCTGAAGGACGCCCAGGCCCAGCTTTTGTTGTCTGCCAGGGCGGTGGATAAGGATCACGTGATCGCGGAGATGCAGGCGGTTAAGAAGGCCTTTGACACGTTGATGCCGCTGGTGCCTCTCAATCCCCAGCCGTCGCCGCGTCCACCAGCGTCTCCGACCGTCACCCCACATCGACAAGGACCGGGGCCGCAACAGATTCAGCCGACGGTCCCGTCATATCAGACATCGGCTTCCTCGGCCACGCCCGGTACACAACACGTGCCACACGCGCCGGTGCCTGGCACGGGCGCGGCTCGGGGAACGGCCATGCCCGCAAGGGTGCATCCAAATCCAATGCCGTTCCCGACACCTGTGGGTCCTGCGCCGCGGCGCGCGCCCTACCCCGCCGGCACGCCACGCAGTTCCCGGAGCTTCATCAGCGTCGTGATCGTCCTGGCAATAGCCGTTCTCCTGGGAATGGCGGGATTTCATCAAAGCCGGGCCAGGGGCAGCGGGTCATCGGAACTAATCGTGTACGCGTATCCCATTGGCCAAAGTCCATCGGCCCCGCGGACTTCGAAACACTCCCCCAACGAACAAGTACCGTGCGAGGAAGGAGGCCTCTCGTCCAGCTCCTCTGCGCCGCAGGCGTACGTTCGCGTGCTGTCGTGGCCCGCAGCTGTTGTCACGTACGGCAGTATCTCCCTTGGCGAATCCCCCAGCCCGGAGTGGCATACCGTTCCCGCGGGCGTGCACGTGGTAGAGTTTCTTACCCCGGTTGAGCTTTCTGTCGTCTCATTCGCCCACGATTTCCAGCCCGGCTGCCGCTACATCATCAAAGCGGACCTCGAGGCGAAAACGCATTCGGTGGAAGAGGTGCCGTAATGAACCATAAGTCACTGAGACTTCCGGCCGTAGTTGCGCCGCTGCTGTGTGCCTGGCTGGCCGCCGGTTGCTACACTTTGGGAAAGGATGTCATTCAGCCCATCGTGACGGGAGTCCTCACGGATTTGTGCAATTCCGTGGCCAGACCCCTCGACCCGGCGCAGGTTGCTGCTTGTTGGGAAGGGCCGGCCCGGGCCCAGCGTCCGGCTGCGTGGATGAGGTCGCGGGCCCACAATCCCGGCGGCCCCATCCCGGACAACCCAATCGGAGCACCGATAGACGTCGGATCTGAACGAGTCGTTTGCCGCACGCCACTTCCGCAGCCAAGCGTCGTCGTGCGTTCATCGGGTGAACAAGCGGCAACGCGACCGACTGCCGTCTCTCATCCACAGAAGGACAAGGAAAACCCCTTGGCTGAACCCCAGAACGCGCAACCGGTGGCCCCTGCCTCATTGGCACAGCCGAGCGATGCTTTACAGCCTGTAGTCCGAACCGACAATCTGCCCTTGCCCCAAGTTCTCCCCAAGGAACCATCAGGCCGGGCGAGCAACCTGTCTGGCTTACACCCCTTGGTTCGGCTCGTCTCTCCGTCCACGAGTCCTCAACTTGCACCCATCTGGGCCAGTTACCGCGGATTCGAGTACGACAACGCCATCCAGCTGGCCACAACAACCGCACGCCAGCCAAACCAGGACCCATTTCTCCGGGCTAGCGCATACATTCTGGCAGGCGCCGCCGCCAGCATGAACGGAAACGCAGAAGAAGCCCGCGTGCACTTTCTGAAGGCCGTCGAGGTCTACCCAAAAGCAGCCCCCGACCCGCATGTATTCCCAACAGAGATAACAGCAATGTACAAGCAAGCCGTTGCCTATTACGAAAAGGAGGCCGTCCCGTGAGCAACAACCCCACCCCGTACAGCTCAATCCGGCAGGCCATCAGCAACGTGGCAGCCGGAAGGGCGCGCAAACGGACCGCGCGCATCAGTCCCAAACCCGTCACGACAGACACGCAATTCGCCGTCGAGGAACACACCTCCTGGAACGACCAGACGCAGGAAATCCAAACCGTGGAAGACTGCACCCACCACCTCTTAGCTTGCGGATGCTGCGTTGCCTCACCCAGTCACGTTCGAGGCGTGTGCTCCGTATGCGCGAACTCGGTTTGGGCGCGGTTTCGAAGACCCAGATTCATCTGCCGGAACCACACCATGTGCCTGCGCTGCCGCGCCAGGAAACTGCGCATCCTACAGGGACGCACCTATCCCCGGCGGGTCCTGGCCGCGCTCCTCTGGCCCTTGTGCGACGTGACAAACGATGATGAAACCAGACAACCCCCACAAGAATAGGGCATGGCCTCTGCCGCAACCGCGGGCCAACGCACTGGACGGCGCCCAACAGCGGCTCATCCAACTTCTGGATGAAGCCCAATCGCTCGGCGCCCTGGTACACCCGCAAGTGCTACGGCTCTTTCAGGCCGCCGCATCCTCACCCAACGATGGGAACATCCTCTCGCTGCTCGATGATGCCCTTCAGTCCTTCCGCATCGCCGCCGCCGTCCATCCCGACCCGTTGCGGCCCTTTCCGGGACCGGATACGCAACTCAACACCGGGGATATCGAATTCGGGGTCATCCACGAAACCAACCTGGTCTGGCGCATCCCGCACCCGCTCCTGCCTCACGGCCTGGTT
>JAKQQT010000262.1 GCA_029564025.1 Armatimonadota bacterium
GAAGAAGAGGGCGAAGGGCATCGGCACATCGTATTCGCGCGAGTGATGGTCTTTGTTGCGCATGTACACCGAGAACCAGCCCGCGCGGGTGTCGAGGTCGCGCTTGCCGGTGGAAACCAGCCAGCGGTGCTTGACGACGCCGTTCTCCAAGGCCCACAACCGCTGATTGGCCTTGCTGACGATGATCGCGTCGCGAGGCAGTGTGCGCACGGCGATGATGTGCTCTGCCCGCGTTCCGTCCGGTCCCGTGGCCGCCACCCTCAGCCACACCTTGGTTTGCGATATTCCCGCCGGTTTCCACGGTACGCTTGTGTCGAACGTGCCGTCCGAGATGGATACGGTGAACCGCTTGCCGTCAAGCGAAAGCGCCGTGGTGTACACGGTGTTCTCGGGGAACGTGGACGACCAGTCCAGCGTGAAATCGCCGGGCAAGAAAAGCACAGAGCCGTTCAGAGGACTCTCCCATCGCACGTTCGGTTTGGATTTACCAACCGGTTTCTGTTCGGGCTTCGTCTCCGGTTCCACCTCGAGCGGAGGTTGGGCGTACACGGTGACCGGAGGCATCTCGATGGGTTGAGCCGCCCCCGACATCGTTATCAATATCGCAAGCAGGAATGTCGTCAAAAAACGTTGCATATCTATTTGGTCTCCCAAACATGATAACGATGTTCCCGGGCGGAATTGTTCGTCTTTTCCCGCCCGCGCCGCGATTAAAATGAAGAAGACCCGTAATACACCCGACGAAAGGACCCGCCATGGAAAAGGTAGAAATCGAAATCCTGAAGAACGGGCCGGTCATCGTCACCGGCGAAGTGTGTTTGAAAGACCACGCCGGCGCCGAGTACACGCTGGAGAAGAAGACCATCGCCCTGTGCCGGTGCGGGCAATCCGCCAACAAACCCTTCTGCGACGGAGCACACGTCTCCGCCGGGTTCAAGGCCGAGGAAACCGCGAAGTAACCAGTTGTCAGGTATCTGGTGTCAGGTGTCAGGCGAGGACTGCCGTGGCTGATACCTGACACACGATACCTTTGAGGCGCGAGCCTCACATCACTCGTTGGACTTGGCACGCTCCCAGTAGGCGTCCCATTCCTCGGCCGAGAGGTCCGGCAGGACGCGTCCGTCTTCAGCCGCCATCGCTTCCATCGCCCGGAACCGCGCCGAGAAACGGTCGACCATACGCCGCAGAGCCTCCTCGGCGTCGATATGCAGTCTTCGCGCCAGGTTCACGACGGCGAACAGCAGGTCGCCAATCTCATCGCGTGCACGTTCTGTGTCGCCGCTTCGAATCTCGGCCAGCAGTTCGTCGAGTTCCTCGCGCACCTTCTCCAGCACGGCTTCGTCGCTGGGCCACTCGAAACCGACCTTCACTGCCTTCTT
>JAKQQT010000263.1 GCA_029564025.1 Armatimonadota bacterium
CTCAGTTCCGCCGGCATCCGTATCCTGCTGATGTACTGGAAGGAACTGAAGAACGTGGGTGGCGTGCTTCAGGTCACCGAACCTTCCGAAGTCGTGAACAAGGTTCTGGAGATGTCCGGCCTGAAGGGATTGATGGACTCCGGAGAGGCTCCGCGCGAATCCTCGGGACCGGCCGCTCCGGAAAGCATGCACCTGGAAGTCGGACGCTTGACAGCGGATGTGTTCAAGTTGCCTGATGCCGGTCCGCTGACGTGCCGGACGGTTGGTTCGGCTGACCTGAGAAATTGTGTCTCAAGCGAAGCACTGGCGCTGACGGAAGACACCTGCGCGGTCGGAATCGGAGCGTTTGGAACGGCTTTTGAGGATTGCCGGGATTCGTTTGGTGAACTGCTGGCGGCGGTCGGCACCGGGGTGCATCTGCCCACCGGCAAGACGGGCGCGCCGGATTACCTGATAGCCGAGGAGTCCTATGTTCCCGAGGCACAAATGCTTTCGGGGTTGGTGTTCCAGGGGCGTTATTCACGATTTCTGAGACTGGCCCCGAAGGGCGAAGCCGTTCCGATTCCGCTGTCGGTAATTGTCGAAGCCGCGATGCAGACTGTGTCTTCGCACTCCGTGGGGTTGACGGCGATTGTTGAGACCGGCGGCCTGGTTGGCGCTTCGCTGAAGCAATCGCCGGTATCGGGTACGGCCGACTTCGGATTTCCGGGAATCCGTGACTGGATCGCGTATTCGCAGGACGCACAACACGCGGGGTCTCTGGCTCTGGTGACCGGTGTCGCGTGCGCGAATCCCGGCGAAAGGTACAGTGACTTCCTGCGGCCGATGTGCCCGGATGGAAAAATCCGGTGCCACTTCCACGCTGTGGCGGTGCCGTATCGCCTCCTGCCGGGAGGCGTTCTTGGTCCGACGGAAACAGTAAAGGCACTTTTTGACAGCGGCGTCGTGCACGGGGTCCTTCACCTTCTGCGCGACGACAGGCCCGGCGCGGGCGCCGGAGAGAGCCTCTTCTCGCACGGTGTCGCCTGGGTGGGACCGGTGGCTCCGGCGAATGATCGGGAACCGGGGAAGGAGGCGGTTTCGTGAACCTGCTCCTGGGCTCGCTCACCATCGGTCTGATACTCAGCATCACCGCGTTCGGCGTGTACATCGCCTTTCGTGTGTTCTCCGTTACGGATATCACGACCGACGGAAGCCTGACGCTGGGAGCCTCCGTATGCGCGGTTCTTCTTGTCGCCGGAATTGATCCCGTGGCGGCGACGCTGTTGGGCGGGGCGGCGGGATTCGCGGCGGGGCTCATCACGGGAATCCTGCATACCCGCCTGAAGATCAACGCCGTTCTAGCCGGAATCCTTGTCATGACAGCCTTGTATTCGGTGAACCTTCACGTGATGGGACGCAGTAACGTGCCTCTGCTTGATGTTCCGTCGTTGTACGGCAAGGCCGAAGCGATGGGGCTGAAGGTGACCGGCAACCGAGCCGCCGTGAATCTGGCGGGATGGGACGTCCCGACCAAGGACGTGGCGATGCTGATCCTGATGTTCGCGGTGGTGTGCGTGGTGGCGCTGGTGCTGTATCTGTTCTTCCGCACCAACCTGGGAACCGCCATGCGCGCCACGGGTGACAACCCCCAGATGATACGCGCCCTGGGGGCCGATACGCGCAACCTGATTACCATCGGATTAGGGCTCTCCAACTGCCTCGTCGCCCTGTCCGGGGCTCTTCTGGCGCAATATCAGGGGTTCGCGGACGTGCAGATGGGCATCGGCATGATCGTGTGGGGACTGGCCAGCGTCGTGATTGGAGAGGCGTTGGTACGCACGCGGAAATTGGGGCTTGTCATCGCCGGTACCGTGCTGGGCTCGGTTCTATTCCGGTTGCTAGTTGCCATTGCCCTGCGGTTCGGCTTGAATCCCAACGACCTGAAACTGGTGACGGCCGTGTTTGTTCTTTTCGCCCTTGTGATTCCCGGTCTGATGGATGGGCGGCGGAAGAAGGAAGTGGCGTCGGCAAATGCTTGAGATTCGCAACATCAGCAAGACGTTCAACGCGGGCACCCCGAACGAAGTCCGCTCCCTGCGCGGTGTCAGCCTTACCATCGACGAGGGCAGTGTGGTTGTTGTCATCGGGACGAACGGTTCCGGCAAGTCCACCCTGTTGAACGCGGTCGCCGGCACCTTCCGCCCGGATTCCGGCAGTATCCTGCTGGACGGCAGGGAGATCACGGACTGGCCGGAGCACCGTCGGGCGAGATTCATCGGGCGCGTGTTCCAGAATCCGTTTTCGGGCACGGCGCCCGGGATGACAATCGGCGAGAACATGGCCCTTGCCGCCAGGCGCGGCCGGCACGGCAACCTGGGCTGGGCGGTCAGCGGTTCCATGAAACAGCAGTTTGAGGAACACGTCAGCGCCCTGCGCCTCGGTCTGGAGAACCGGTTGGACAACGACATCGGAAACCTGTCGGGAGGACAGCGGCAGGCGCTGACCCTGCTGATGGCCACGTGGAAGAAACCCCGCCTGCTGTTGCTGGACGAGCACACGGCCGCCCTGGACCCGAGAAGCGCGGAACAGGTGATACGCCTGACCAACGAAATTTTCGCGCGGGACCGGGTGGCGACCTTGATGGTGACGCATTCGATGAGCCAGGCCGTTCACATGGGCGACCGGTTGATTATGATGCACCAGGGCAGGATCGTGTTGGACGTGAGCGGCGCGGAGAAGAAGCGGTTGAGGGTGGCGGATCTTCTGCAGAAATTCGATGATATCCGCCGCACGGAGCAGTTGGATTCCAGCGCGGCGGATATTCTGCGCGAGGCATACGTGTAACGCCGCCACCGGGGGCACATCGCACGTGCAAAGAAACGGAATCCGGGTAGGGGCCGGATTTCCTAACCCCTGCCCTCCGCTTGACGCTTCGGGCACCCCCTTCCCACGCGTGAGGAGGGGGACGGGGGGTTAGGTTTGTATCGTTTCTTCACGCTGGTTGTTACGCCGCGCTGGTGCCTTCGCGGCCGTAACGGTCTTCCAACCTCACCACGTCGTCCAGGTGCGGCGTGGACACTTCCAATACGTCCAGGTCCTCCACGGCAACCATCCGGTGCTTCTGACCGGGAACCGTGTGGTACGACATCCCTTCCTCGAGGCGCAAGGTTCCCATCTCGCCGTCGGGGCCTTCCACCACGTAATCCATCACGCCGCGGAGGATATAGATTGTTTCGTCCTTCAGGTTGTGATACTGCAGAGACAGCATCTCGCCCTTGTTGATGTGGATTATCTTGCCGACGTACTGGTCGGTGGCGGCGTAAATCAATTCGTAACCCCAGGGTTTCGGTACCCGTTTCGCCGGTGTCGGCTCTGTCTGATATGGTTTCATGGATTCTCCTTGTTCGGTTATTTGGCCGGCGGCAGTTGGGACATCACGTCCAGGATGTCCTCCGCCGGAACGATGACAGCCATCGTGTTCTTGTTCAGGTCGGCGGCGCGGGCGCGGGCATCTGATCCCTGCGGACGCAGGACCTTGATGACTCGTATACCCACCACGCGGCCGTCCATCGCCATCACCGGGCACCCGAACTCGTCGCTTTCCTGCATATCCAGCACGTAACGGGTGCGCGGGCGGTCGACGAGGGCGCGAACACGTGTGACGTGCGTGCTGATGGCACGGTTCAACACCTTGCTCATTCGTCCGACCAGTATCACCTCATCGGCAACCTGAACAGGGGTGTTCTTCTTGATGTCCAGCCAAACCGGCGCCGGGTTCATTTTGGCGGCAGGCCGGATGAAGGCAATGTCCTGGTCCTTGTCGCGCAGAACTATGGTTGCCTTAATCTCCGCGCCGGACGCCGTCAGCATCTTGACGTCCGTAATCTGCGACCGGAAGTTGGTGCTGGAATCGGTGATGAACTGGCCGACCACAGCCAGCGGGTCTATCTGCGACAGCGCGACAACAGTGAGGCCGGACGGATCGATGACGGTGCCGAACGTTTCTAGTTTCTGTTCGCGGTCCGAAGACTGGCTTCCTGTCATCGAAACTGTCATCTTCGCAACAACCTGAACCGTTACGATACACGGCCCGACGCGGTTGGCGATACTGCGAATGCCCGCCGATGTTGTTGCGACAACGGGTTGCGGTACACGGGGCGCCGTGACCGGACGGTTGCCCTGCGCTTCGGCGGAGGGAATGCAAAGTCCCGCGATCAGCGTACACAACGCGAGCGCCGCCGGTCTTCTGTTGGCTTGCATTATTCCGATCCGCCTTTCTTCACACCGGCCGCAGAATTGGACCAGTCTGTCTCAAGTTCAACAAACGCCTTGTCCACGCCCCGAGCGACCATCATCACGACACGCTGTGGACGTGCGGTGGCGATATCGCGCATCACTCGTCGAAGGTCATCTACGGTGGGTGTCGGTTTTCCGTCCACGTTCAGGATAACGTCGGCGACACCCAGTTTTCCGAGGGCGGCCCAACCGCCGGATTCGATGCTTTCGACGAGAACCCCGGTCATGTCTTTCATCGTCGGGTCGTCCACACGGTCGTCTTCCGACAGGTCGCGCGCCGTGAACTCAAAAATATCGTCGCGGTAGCGCTTCATTTCCCGTACCGATACCGGCGCTAGTTCCAGCGTGAAGGCCTGGTCAAACGACTTTCCGTCGCGAATCAGGGTAAGCGTCACTTGCTCGCCGACCTTGTACTGGCGGAGTATCTCGGCGAGAAGGTCGGCGTCTTCGGGTTGCGAAGCAGGAAGTTCCTCTCCGTCCAGGGAGGTGATCAGGTCGCCTGTCTTCAAACCGGCTTTCTCGGCGGTGGATCCTTCCTGCACGCGCGTGACGCGGAACCCTTTCTGGCCGGGTTTTCCCAATCCGGCGGCGAGCTCCTCGGTCAGCACCTGGGTGGAAATGGCGAGGTGGGCCTTTCGGGCTTCCAAACTGGGATCTTCCAGGTCCTTCAGACCGACCTCGATGACCGTTGCGATTTCCTCGGTGCCGCGTTCCACCGTGACGAGGGTCGGCACGGGTTCCGTTGCGTCCTTCACAAGCGTTTCGGTGACGGCATCAAACTCGGTAGCGTTCTTCACCGGTTTGCCGTTGACGGTCAGGATGATGTCGTCCGCCGCAAGCGGCGGTTTCGCAGTTCCGGCCGGCCCGCCCTGTCGAACACTTTGCACGTACACGCCGTCCGTTCCTCCGGCCTTGCGGTAAAGCGCGTCGAACTCGGACAAATCGCTGACACAAATGCCCCACGGCTTCGACTCGTGGGCTTTTGGTTCCGCTTCCGGACGAACTACGGGCGTGACAGAGACGGTGACTTCCCGGCCGTTTCGCAGTAATACGATGGTCGCCGGTTGCCCGACCGGGAGCGTTGCGATCGTCTGGTTGAAAACAGGCATCTCCTCCATGAAGCGCACGGACACGGGCTTGCCGTTGACCTGCGTGATGATGTCGGCGGATTCGATGCCGGCCTTGCGCGCGGGCGATCCGGGCGCGGAACTGCCGACCAGAACACCACTGGTGATGCCCGATCCTTTCAAAAGAGGTTGCACACTGATACCTACATAGGCCCGTTGCACCTTGCCGTTTCGAATGATTTCCTCGGCCACCGGCCGGGCGACCGCCGACGGGATCGCACCTCCTAGCCCGAAACTGATTTCGTTGATGCCGATGACCTCGCCGTCCTTGTTGACCAGCGGTCCGCCGGAATTGCCGTGGGTGATCGCCGCGTCGTGGCCGATCCAGCGCACCAGAGAACCGACGTCCTCGCCGTTCATCTCGATGCCGCCGCCGCCGAACTCGGGCATCACCATTTCGGCGTTGCTCACGATACCGAGCGTTACCGACTGGGAAAGCGAGAGCGGGCTTCCCATTGCATACACGGTGTCGCCAACCTTGACGGTGGTGGAATCTCCCCACTTTGCGAAGGGATACGGAGTTTCGCGCGGACGGAGCCGAATTACCGAGATATCCGTCAGCGGATCGGTGCCGACCAGGTCCGCTTCCACCATGGTTTTGTCCGAAAGAGTGCACAGGAGGCGTTTGGCCTGACCGGCCACGTGGTGGTTGGTTACGACCAGCCCGTCCGGCGAGATGATGACCCCGCTTCCGGAGGATTCCTGTTTCTGCTCGCGGCCTTGAACGCAGTTGACCTCGGCGACCAGGATGCGCACCAGGGCCGGTTTCACGGCGGCGATGGCCGTCTCGGTTGCCGCGGCAGGCGCCAACGCGCCGGCCGTTACCACCGGTTCGTTTGGCTTCTTCGGCGCGGCCTCCGCCGAGGCGTTCCAACCGGAGAGGCAGATTACGGCGGAACAAAAAAAGGCCAGGTTGGTTTTGGTCACCACAAACCTCCTCATGAAATGGGCGGCAGTTTCAGATTACAGGCCCGCCCGGAAACTCATTCGCCGTCCGGACCTGACGGACCGAACTCGTCGTGCAACATTTTCATCTGCTGTTTACCGCGCTCTATCAATGCTTTTTTCCAATCGTCCACGTAAGGCTCAAGGGCTTTCAGCAGATGCTTTACGACCACGTGGTTTCGGTACCACTTTCGGTCGGCGGGAACCACGATCCAGGGGGCATCCTTCGTCGCGGTGTGTTCCAGCATATCCTCGAAGGCAGACTGGTATTCGTCCCAGCGCTCGCGTTCCTTCCAGTCACCTGTGGAAACCTTCCACTGCTTCTCCGGTCTGGCGATGCGCTCGAGAAGGCGTTCCTTCTGCTCCTTCTTCGAGATATGCAACAGGAATTTGACGATTATTGTGCCCTCGCGGATCAGGATTTCTTCAAACCGGCGAATCTCCTCGTAGCGTTCACAGGCTCGTTCCTTCGAGATGATGCCGTGGATCGGTTCCACTAGCACGCACTCGTAATGCGACCGGTTGAAGAGTGTCAACTCGCCCTTGCCGGGACACTGGGCGTGCACGCGCCACAGGTAATCGTGTGCGCTTTCGATCTCCGTGGGCACCTTGAAGGACGCCACGCGACAGCCGAGCGGGCTGATTCCGCCGAACACATGCCGGATGATGCCGTCCTTGCCGCTCGTATCCATACCCTGCAGAACCACAAGCACGGAATTCGCGCCGGACACATACAGCAGTTCCTGCAGGCGATCGAGTTCCTCCAGGTCCTTCGTCATCGACTGGCGCACTTCCTCCTGCGTCTTGCCGTTGGTGTCCCCCGGATCGA
>JAKQQT010000750.1 GCA_029564025.1 Armatimonadota bacterium
CGTTGACGTCCACCTTCTCGATGACGGGGCGTTCCGCGTCGTCCGGCAGGTCTTCGAGAACGGTGTCCAGTTTTTCGCGCACGTCGTCCGAGGCCACATCGACATCCACCCCCATCTCGAACTCGAGCAGGACGTTGCACACGTTCTCCAGACAGGTCGAGGAGACGTGTTTCAGGCCGTCCAGACCGGAGACCGCGTCCTCGATGTGTTTGGCGACGTCCTTCTCCATGTCCTCGGGCGACGCACCCAGCCAGGTGGTCGTGACGGTGATGTACGGGATGTCGACGCTCGGCAGGGATTCGAGCGAGAGTTTCCGGTAGGCGTTGAAACCGAGGGCGATCAGCGCGATGAGCAGGCAGCTCATGGCGATCGGGCGTTTGGTTGAGGCGTTGGCGAGGAACATAGGAGGGTCCAATAGAGTTCGTTAGTTCGTTAGTGCGGCCGTTCGTTAGTTGAGCGTGTTAGTTCGTTAGTGGGGTGCGGTGCATGACTCACGCACTTCCGCACTCACGCACTATTTAACGTCCACCTTGATCCCGTCGGTGGCCTGGGACTGGCCTTCGCTCAAGACGCGGTCGCCCTCGGCGAGCCCTTCGAGGATCTCGGTCCAGCCGTCGTTGCGCAGGCCGGTCTTCACGTCCGTCATGCGGGCTTTGCCGTCTTTTTCGACGAAAACGACTTTCCGGTCCAGCCGTTCGAGCACCGAGACGTCGGGCACGGCAAGCCCCTTGCGGGTTTCGAACACGAAGGTGAAGTCGGCCATGTCGCCGGGCACGGCGAGCGGATTGTCGCGCACAAGGCCCTTGACTTCGAAGGTGCGCAGGGTGGTGTCGATGGTCGGACTGCGGTAAGCCGCGGGGTAGCGCCCGATGGGCTTGCCGTTGGCGGCGAGCGCGAAGGTCGTCTTCCCCGCCGCGACTTCCGGGTAGAACTGGGCGGGCAGATAGGCGGAGGACTCGACGACGGACGGATCGTCGATGCGCAGCAGCGTCTGGCCCACGGCGATCTGCTCGCCGGGCTCGGCGTTCCGTTTGCTGACGATGCCCGAGACCGGAGCGACGATCAGGGCGTCCTCCAGGTTTTTGCGCGCGGTTTGGAGCGCGGCCTCGGCCTGACCCGTTTGCGCGGCGGCGAGGTCCACCTGTGCGCGGGCGAGGCGCACATCGGCTTTCCCCGCCGCGTGGGCGGTCGCGTACGTCTCGTACTCGTTGTCGGTGACGGTGCCCTTCTCGTGAAGACGGGCGTACCGGTTATAGTCCAGCTCGGCCTTGCGGAACTCGGTCTCGGCCTTGTCGGCGGCCGCCTCGCTGACCCTGAGCGTCGCGCGCGCCACGGCCAGATTTTTCTCGGCGGAGACGACCGCGTTGCTCAGCGTCACCGGGTCGATCTGGAACAGGCGCGTTTGACCGGCCTCGACCCGGTCGCCGTCGTCTACCCAGATGGCGTCCAGATTGCCGCCGACGCGCGCCGCCACGTTCGCGTAGTATTTGGACTCCAGCGTGCCCTGAACCGCGAAGCGGCGCTCGAAGTCGCGCGGGGCGGCCGGCACGACCTTGACCGGCAGCGCCGCCTGTCCGTCCGCTGCGGCGGCGTCCGGAGCGTCCGCTTTGCCGCCTCCGCATCCGGCGGCCAGCAGCAGGAGCGCGAAACCCGCGCCCCGCCGCATCCGTCTGCGCGCCGCCTGCGAACCGCTATGAAAAACCGAGTTCTGTCTCATCGTTTGCCTCCGCTTGTCTGGAACTTAACGTCGAACGCCGAACTCAGAACGCCGAACTCAGAACTTCTGCGTTGAGCGTTCCACGTTCTGCGTTCTGCGTTCAAGGTATTCATCCGCTTTTCGCGGCCCCGCCGCGCGGGTGTTTTCGTGTTCACTCGATGCCTCCTTCCGGCAGGGCCGTGACGCCCATGGCCAAATCCAGCGTCGCCCGCGCGATCGCCTCCTGATACCGTGTCTGAACCACCGTGACCTGAGCGGCGTCGCGCTCCGCCTCCGCCTCCAGGCTGTCTTTGACGGGAATCAGACCCTCCCGCATTTTGGCCCGGTAATCGGCGCTTTTCAGCTCGTAGGCGCGGTAGCTCTGCTGCGCGGTCCGGAAGGCGTCGGCGGCATCGCGGATGCCCGCTTCTGCCCGGATGACCTCCAGCATGACGGTCAAAAACAGGTATTCCCGCTTCAGCCCGGTTTCCGTCCGATTGACCTTCGCCGCACGGTAGTTCGCTACGTTGGCCAAGCCGTCGAACACGTTCCAAGTGCCGGCGAGGCCCAATGCCCAGTTGTTGAGGCGGTCATAGATGCTGTTGTCGAGGTAGGAGCCGCTCCAATAGCCCGAAAGCTGCGGAAGGAAGTCGCAGAAAGCCTGACGCACCTGGTGGTCGCGAATCACGACCTCACGGTCGGCCATCGCCAGTTCGGGGTGTTCCGAGAGTGCGCGGATGACCAGCTCCTCAAGGGTCTCGCCACCGGGCGGCGCCGGTTCCGTTTTGCCCGAGAGGGTGACATCCGCGTCCGGCGGCAGCCCCATGAGGACCAGCAGGTCGCCTTTGGCGGTGGTCAGCGCGCGCTCTGCCTGCGCCAGTTCAGAATTGCGCGACCGGAGCTGGGCCAGCGCCTGCTCGCGCTCCCATTTCGCGCTGAGACCCTCGGCGGTCAGGCCCTCGACGCGGTCGAAGGTTTCCCGGGCCGCGTCCCGCTGGGCCCTCAGCGCGCGGATCAGTTCCTCCTGCACCAGGCAAGAGTAGTAGGCCCGGGTGACTTCCAGGCAGAGCGTCTGGCGGACGTAGTGGGCGGAGATTTCCGCGACCTTGACGTTCTGCCGCCGCGCGGCGTAAAGGAACCAGGCGGAAGGCGTGAGGATCGGCAGGTCGACATCGAGGCTGGCACCGCTGTGGTTCAACCGCTCAAACACCATACCTCCGTAGGTCGTCGGGAAGCGGTTGTGCGTGGCAGACGCGCTGACCGTGACCTGAGGCAGGAAGTTGGCAAAGGCGGTGTCTTTCCCCAGCTTCGCAAGCGTCCTCTGCAGGTCGGCCTGCCGCGCCGGGTAGCTGTTCGTCAGGGCGATGCGCAGGCAGTCCCGCAGATCCAGCGGCTTGGCGAGCCAGCGTTCGGTCTTGTCAGCGAGCTGCCGCCGGAACGATTCAGCCTGATCGGAGCGGGCCTGCCGGGCGTCAAAACTCCGGCAGCCAGACAGTCCTCCCCCCAAGAAGATGAGGATCAACATGCGATAGCAATAAGATCTGTATTTCATAATAGTTAGACTTTAGAATTCGGCCACTGGTCCTTTATAAGCCGTTGCGGCCCGGTCCCAAAACTCGACCAGTTTCTGCGTCAGGTCAATCAATTCCCGCATGTCGCTTTTATCCAAGGTTGCTTGAGTCACCTTCATGGCGATACAGGTCTGTCTCCGCAGGACCCGGACTTTCTTCCGCCCCTCCGGTTTCAGACGGATGATAACGATTCCGCTTGAAGCGGGATGCGAGATGCGAACCCGTTCCAAAACACCCTTGCCCTCCATTCCGTCGATTATCGCGCTCATGGTCTGGCCGGGAATCATCAGGTTGTCTTCAAGCTCAGTGACCGGCACGCCGCCAGTCCGGGTGTAGAGATACTCGAGAATCTCGAAGGTGTTGAACGAAACGTCCCATTTTGAAAAGAACGCGTTCTGGTTTCTTGCCAGCCAGACAAGATTACGCATAAGATCGATGCTCGTCTGATAAATGTCTTCGTCCGTTATGGACCCTGTCTTCATGGTCGGATTTTCCCTCGCTCTTTCTGGAATGACGTCACTCCTACAGCCGGTAAGACACCGTGAACAAGATCAGATCGATTCCGTCGTTAGGCTCCTTTATCGAACAGTTGGAGTAGTGCATATATCGCACATTGAGGTCGACCTTCTTCATCCTAACCCCCAACCCAATTCGATCTTCGAACTGAAACGCTGTCGACAAGTTTCGGTCATCGATCTGCGTCTCCGAAATACAGGCGACACCAATGCCTCCTTCGATATAGGGTCGGATGAAGCTCTCTTCGTTGCCCAACCAATAAATCAACACTGGAGAGAAGGCCGCACCGACTACCTCGTCATCATCGTCACCAAACCAGTAGTTCAAAGAGCCCTCAGCATACACGGAGAGCCATCCTGTACTGTTTGAAAGCCATCTGAAGTCAAAATCCTTTCTGACGCCCAGACGACACACGTCAATGTCGTCGCGACTTCTTCCCGCTCCCACGGAAAAGGAATCCGCGAAAGACAAAATGTCCGAATGCCCCTGCATCACGATCAGACAAACACATGCGAGCCAGATTCTTTCCCGCATCAAGCCTCTGTGTGCCGTTCCTCTGAAACCAGTACCGTAACGTCTAGGCCGTACTTTGCAGCACAAGCTCAAGACCGCGAGAACTACAGCGCAATACGTTATCATGTCCGCTCAACCGACCCTTCTTTGATAGGACAGCCGGGCGAACATCCGCTTGCAGATGTGGTCGGCCACGCTGTTTAACCACGCTTCCATATCGGTTCCTGTCGGGCAGAATCTGAACGCCCAGTTCGGCACGGCAACAGCGTAAGAAACGTACTGGGCGTGCGTCGAGCGAACCCACTCGTCCAGCTTTGATGCGTCATCGCGACTCATCGCCATCTGCAGCAGACGTTCAAAAGCTTGCTGCAAAGGAATCACGTATTTGCGGTTGATTTCCTCCGTCATTTCCGGCGGCAGGCACTCCTCCATGCCCATGAAACGCGCCAAGAGAAAATCCGGTGGTTTTCGTGCAGCACAGAGCGCCAGCGCTCTGCCGACCCAATTCCGCATTGCGGCCTTCCATGTCTTCTCGTCGCGTACGCTGTCAGGAATCGACACCATGCACCTTGTGACGTCTTCAAACAAGGTTTCAACGACCGTCTTGAAGAGAGCTTCTTTTGATCCAAAGTAGTAGTTGATTGCGCCCAAATTCACCCGGGCGTCCTCACAGATCCTGCGCATGGTCGCTCCCCTGTAACCGTGCTCCGCAAACACATTGGCGGCAGACGTCAGTATACGGTCACCGGCGCTTCTGCTCTTATCGTCTCTCTTAGCGGGTTGCTGTTTCGGTTCCATGAGGTTTCCCTCCGTTTTGAACGTCTGTTTGAGACATCTGTTTAATCATAAGCCGTCACAAGGTTGTGTCACTTCCCTTCACTCCTTTGTGCGAAGCTCCGCCGCTCTATGTCCTTTGAGCCCTCGGACATGGGGCCGCTTCCGTGCTCGACTCCACCGCAGCCGACCAATCGTCCAGAAGCGCCACCACGGTATCGTAGCCGTGGAAACGCGCGATCGCGTGTGCCGTCATCCCCCATTTGTTACATGTGCATAGGTCAGCACCCGCCTCAAGAAGCATACGAGCAATCATGTAGTCTCCGACCATGGCTGCGGCCATCAGAGCGGTCAACCCGTCCGCGTCGGCCTGGTTCACGTCGACGCCTGTCGCAAGCAGACGCCTGACCTCCTTGTCCCGGCCGCCATGAACCGCCAACAGCAGGGCCTTTACAACCTCGCTGTCATCCTTCTGCACGCATTCGTTCATGTTTCCTTACTCGCACACTCCATGCCATGCGAAAAAAACGCCATTTTTTCAGATTGTTGGCTCCGCAAATGACGCATACGTCATTTCTAGATGCCGCCCACCTCATTGCATGCAACATATCGGACCTTTCCAAATCACCACGTACAGGTTACGGATCGACCGTCAGGACAAGCCGGAAGCCGACGTGATTGTTGATGTCGTCGGGCGCCATCTCGTGACGGTTGGCCGAGCGGCAATGGTTCGCGTCGCTGCGCCAACTGCCTCCCCGCATGACCCTCGCTGATCCCGAGCGGGCTCCTGCCGGATCGGCTTCCTTCTCCGCATATTCACCGTACCAGTCCAGGCACCACTCCCAGACGTTGCCGTGCATATCGTAAAGGCCGGCACCATTGGGGCGGTAACTGCCGACCGTTGCCGTCCCCGTCGTATCGTCCTCGCCGCCGACGCCGAGGCCGCCGGAATTGCATTTGTACCTGCCGACAGCAGCCAGGGCCGGATCGGATTCCAACGAGCGGATGTTCGAGCCGCTGTTGATCGCTCTCGCGACTCCGGCACGGCAGGCGCATTCCCACTGCGCCTCGGTCGGCAGGTCGAAGGCCTTGCCCGTCTTGGCTCGAAGCTTGCCGACAAAGGAGTTCTTGTCCACGTCCTTTGTCACTGGCCACTCCTGCCCGGAGCGCGTTCCGCGCACCTGGCTGTAGCTGACGTTCTCTACGGGGCGCGCGTTTCGATACTTCGGCTCGCCGAAAAGGGAGGGCCAGTCCCCTGTGACGCGTTCCCACTGGCGCTGCGTCACCTCGAACACGCCGATGTAGAAAGGCCGGGTCAGCGTCACGTCGTGCCGGTTCTCATCCGGGCCACGCCCCAGCTCGTCGTCGGGGGACCCCATCGTAAAGGAAACAGGGCTCATTCTCCGCAACACCAGCTTGTCGGTCTTGTGCTCCTCGCCCCATCCGCCCTTGGGGGCCTCCGCAAGAAACGCCACCGGGTACGCATTGACCCTCTCGCCGCCGGACAGGTCGACTACAAGAAACAGATCGTCCTTGCCGGGCCTCTTTAACGCGGGCACCGCGGCAGCCGTCGCCACAGGCGCGTTCGTCGCTGCTGCGGACGCACCCGCCAGCGCGGCCAGACGCTCGGCATAACCCAGACGAACGGCCTGCACCCGCTTCCGTTCCTCGTCGACCGCCGTGGCCTCTTCGAGCTTCTCTGCCCGGACAAGTTCGCGCTGCATCCGCCCGAGCGCCTGCTCGTAACTACCGGTCAGCGTTCCCAGTGCGGCTATCATCTCAGCCTCGACCTTGGAATACTGCTTCACGTATCCGGCCTGGCACGCTTTGATTTCCTGGATCGGGTCGGCGCCTGCCTCGGCCGGAAGCGTCTTTGCTCCCTGGAACCGTTCAATTTCAGCCTGCAGGGCTTTGACCTTCGAGAGGTCTCCCTGCTGCACGGCGGCCTGCCGTTGGTCTTCGAGCGCCTTCAGGTAGATGCTCTGCAACTTCGCGAACTTGTCCTGATAACCGGACAAAACGTCATCCGCGCTCTTCTGATAAATCGTCTGGTAAGAGGCGAGGTCCGCCGCGTTGGCCGGACATAAAGCTGTGGTTGCGGCGCCGGCAAGGGCCAACCCAAGCACGCAGATAGCGCTTTTCATGACGTTCAGTCCCCCGCTTATCCGACCCGAAATGAGCCACACGCGATGAGCGGACCGTGAGCGGCATCTCACGGCGACCTTTCATTTCCACTGAAACCGCAAGAGTAGCACGGGTAAACGTGCCGTCCTCCGCAACAGGAACACTCCGCATAGATCGTACTCCCGATCATCAAAACACTCATGCGCCCCGAGCGGCCGCACTGTGCGCATTTCGCCGGAGGATCGATAGCTCTGTGACATCTGGGGCATGTCATACTCCCCGAGGAGCAACCTGCCGCCATAACACCGAGAGAAGCCATGAGCGCTAATGCGATGAGCGGAACGAAACAGCATCTGCGGGCAAGGATACAGTTCTGATATCGCATTTGCGTTCTCTCCAATTGTCAGAAACGGTTGTTGATCACAACTTCGCTCATCGGCAACTGCCAGGGCAGCGGCCACCCGGCGTGCGTAGCCCTTCCGACCGCCACGAACATGGCCACTGTGTGATCCGGCGGCAAATGGATCAGCTTGCCGACCGCGTCGTAGTCGAAGCCGTCCATCGGGCAGGAGTCGTAACCCATGTCTTTCGCTGCCAGCATGATCGTCTGCGCCGCCAGACCGCAGGAGCGCATCCCCTCGTCCCGCTGCACCTGCTCGCGTCCCCGGTAGTACCTGTCGATGGCTGAAACAAGGTAATCTTTCACATTCTGCGGAGCATGCGCCCAATACCGGGCAGGATTCTTCTCCCACGCTTTCAGATCCGCACAAAGAACGATTAGCAGCGACGCATCTGTCACCTGGGCCTGGTCCCAAGCCGCCGCCCGGATTTGTTTCCTCAGCTCGGGATCGCGGACCAACACGAAACGCCAGTTCTGGATGTTGAATGCAGTCGGGGCCATGAGCGCCAGACTCATTAGCAAGTCGACTTCCGCATCCGTCATGGCGTGGCCCGAATCAAAATGTTTCACTGCCCGCCGCTCCTCGATCGCCTCTAGTACGTCCATGCTCTCTCCTTACAGCCCGTTCTCTTCTTGTGACATGTAATTGCCCGTGTTTGGCAGGGTGGAGACAATACCCCATTCGCTCTGACTGCAACGGGGCAACGTCCCCACCCGTTCGGCTCCTTTCTCGCCGCACCAGACTTGCTCGGTCTGGCGCGGCTCCGCTTTTTACTGTTCATGGGGCAAAGCCCATCGGTTCCTGCGTTTACATCTCGCACCTCCTTTCCAAGCTCACGGTCTGCCGAACAGAGACACTGAGTAACATTCACCCCGTTGCCATCCCGTGACGAAAGGCCCTACGGGACGCGCTTGACGCTGTTGAGCGTGCCGTGCTCGTTCTGGACCCAATCGGGGCATTCGGGATCGGCGCACCAGGTGCCGTTAATCACGAACTTGTAGGGGTGGTCACCGGCGCAGAGCTTCAGGGTGGCCGAATAGACGCCGTCGCCCCTTTTATCGGACATCTTCTTGGCCGACGGGTCCCATTTATTGAAGTCGCCCGCGAGGAAGACCTTGCTGCCGACCTCGGCCCGGACACTGAAGGTGACGCGCCGCTTCTCAGGGACGACCTTCTCCACAATGGGGTTTGCACACTCCGCTTTCGCAAGCGGCTTCGGAGTATCGTCCCTTTTGGCCGGAGTCTTTTCTTTGATTTTCATGTCGGCTTTCCTTGATGCTCTTTACACTGTTTGTCTCTAAAATTGCATAACCCGTGCCACGCTGAAACTGGGCCTCCTACAGCGGATACAAGCCCCCTGAATGATATATGCGTCATTTATCGGTGCAATATATCTCATTCTGTGATAAAGATAATAACCACTGGAGGATATTATGCCGACTCAACAGGACTTTTTCAGGGAGGTCACGCTGCGCGTCTCACGGCGGCTGGACGTGACCATAATGCTCGAAGACCTCTTCACGTACCTGCGCACCCGGATGCCGTGCGACCTGTTGCAGATGAACTACCTCGACAACGACACTGGCGAGCTGCGGCGCCTGGCCTGGGTCGAAATCCAGAACGGAAAGCGGATCAGTCACAGAAGCCACACGTTGTTCGCCTTCCCGGAAGACCTCATGGCCGTGCTCCGGAAAGGAATGCCTGACGACAAGTCCCTGCCGCGTATCGAAATCTTACGCGCGGGACAGTTGCCGACGCTGCCGACGTACTACCCGCAGCATCCGACTTTCAAGGAGGGCTTCAAGCGTTTTCTTCTGGAAGGCTACAACACCGTCATTGTTCATCTGTTTATCGAGAACCAGCACATCGGTGCCCTGTTTGTGGCGGCACGTCCTCCGGCCGCCTATACCACCGAGCACATTCACCTGTTCGAAGACGCGCTTGAGCCGCTCGCCATCGCCTTCAGCAATGCCCGCCGCTACGAGGATCTGCTCCGGCTGAAGGACCATCTGGACATCGAGAACAAGGCTTTGTCCCGAGACCTGAGCACCGCATCGGGAGCGGTTTTGGTCGGAGAATTTGGCGGGTTGCGTCAGATCATGGAATTGGTGCAGCGGGTGGCCACGCTCGCCAGCCCGGTCCTGCTGCTGGGCGAGACCGGCACGGGAAAAGAGGTTCTGGCACACGCCATCCACGAGATGAGCCCGCGACGCGACAAACCGTTTGTCCGCGTTCAGTGCGGCGCAATCCCCGAATCGCTGCTGGACAGCGAACTGTTCGGACACGAGAAGGGCGCCTTCACAGGAGCCACATCGGTGCGTTACGGGCGCTTCGAGCGCGCGCATCAGGGCACAGTTTTTCTCGACGAGATCGGCGAACTCACACCGGACGCGCAGGTCAAACTGCTCCGCGTCCTGCAGGAGAAGGAGTTCGAGCGCGTAGGCGGTTCCGAAACCCTGCGCGTCGATGTGCGCGTGATCGCCGCCACACACCGGGATCTGCCCGAGCGCGTCCGACAGGGACGCTTCCGGGAGGATCTGTTTTTCCGGCTCAACGTGTTCCCCCTCACGATTCCGCCGCTGCGGCAGCGCAGGGAGGACATCCCCCAACTGTTACAGAACTTCTTAAACAGCAAGTGCCGCGAATTGAATCTGCCCCAGCCCCCGCTCCCTGACGCCGAGACGTTGGCCAAGCTCCAGGCGTACAACTGGCCGGGAAACGTCAGGGAACTGCAGAATGTGGTCGAGCGCGCGCTTATAACCTCGGGCAACGGCCCCCTGTGGTTTCCCGAACTCACCAACTCGCCGCCTCTTGACGCTAGCCCTTTATGCGCCCAGCCGACGCACGCAAGCGCCTTTCCGAAGCTTGAAGCCGTAGACGCGGAGCACATCCGCAAGGCGATGCACGTTGCGCGCGGCCGGATACAAGGTCCCGGCGGCGCGGCCGAACTTCTCGGCCTGCAGGCGAACACGCTCCGGCACCGCATGCGCAAACTCGGCATCCCCTTCGGCCTTGCCTCCAACCGATGGGAGGGCTCGTCCGATCAGAACACACCTTAGGCCGGCACGGCGGGTCGCGGGATCGCGACCCGAATAAAGTGCGCCAGCTCGGAGAGTTCGTTGACACCCTAAGAAACGCAAAGAGCCCAAATGACAAATAGTGAAAAATCTCTCTCCCCTACCACAGAAGGCCACACGCCTCAAAAGCAACGCGCCATTGGGTTCCGCTACATCAGCGGAGTAGTGGACAAGGCTGTTCTTGACCAGATTGCATCCCGGCTTTCAGAACAAGACATCTCTTTCAAATCCTTCGATATGTCTGGGCAGCCGCAAGCCAGCATTAATGATTTGCTGAGCAGCTTCGCCTTGTTCTTATCCTCCGATATCACAAACGCCTACATGTTGGGGCTTCTGACAAATGCGACATACGACGTCCTGCGCAACTCACTACTCGGGCTATGGACATCGATAAAGGGAAAGAAAGTCACACAGGTGACGGCCCACTGTTCTAAAAAAGTCCCGGTCTCGTTAGACATCAACATGACCGTTGGCAATGACTCGTTGACTTTCAAACTCGATGGCGATGTCTCTGAGGAAGTCCAACGAGTGCTAATTGACCGCATATTCGATTTCCTCAAGTCGCACCGCGAGAGCAAGCAACCGCAGCACCTGATTCTCTTCACCGACAAAACCAAAACCGCCTGGAACCCCGTTCCCTTTGAGACCCTGATCCAAAGGGAGTTCGAGAAACACAACAAGGCCTCCCTGTAACTTACACGAGGCACCAATGTCTATTCCATTTATCGAGCCCATCATCTCTTTGATCTCAAATGGCCTTCAGTACTGGCTGGGGCGCAAGACTGCAAAAACAGAGAATCTTGATCGCCTGATGGGTGCGTTGGAACAAAAGACCCTAGACTGGCTTGCCGCACTGGCCGAAGGCCCGCAAGGGCTAAATCAGAACGCCCCTCATATCTACGCGTTCGAATCCGCGCTCTCTCGCCTCGAACGCAAACTCACCGATGCGCAAAAGGCACGCTTGACGGCGGATTGCCTCAATCTGCGCAATCTTCGCGACATTCAGCAAGCCCGCCGCGAACTGAGACAGCTGCTCGACAATCTGAAGGTGCTCCGACTAGAACTCAGCCCCTGAAAAAACACCAACGGATTCTTCGTTACAGCGTAAATCAAACCCATCCTCCCGATAACCTTAGTCAAATGAATCAAAGTCAGGCTAGTATGAGTACGGTAAAAAGATCAAATACTGTCGAGTCAACAAATCCGCCCGCATCAGAAAGCAAAACAACAGAAGGAAACCGCCCAGCTTATGAATCGTTTGATGCTAATCCAACCTTTTGGACGGTAGACTCACTTGTCAGCTTCTTAGATTGGGTCAAAGAAAAACAGAACGCCTTAAAGAAGATTAACAAGCATTTGCACTAGCATCCCATAGGCGGAGCAGTCAGCCCTTACCCATGCGGATTTGCTTGGGTTTTCGGTGTCTGTTTTGAGGTTTCGGGTTGGAGGTTTTCCCGGCGGTGCCGGCCGTTTCGCGTTTTTGTTGGGTTTTACGGCCCT
>JAKQQT010000716.1 GCA_029564025.1 Armatimonadota bacterium
CCGTGCTGGTCAAGCGCTGAAGAGGCAGGACACGAATTGATGCGGTCTCGCCGAGACCGCCGCCAGGGTTTCGAGTTACAGGTTACGGGTTACTGGGGAGCAAAGATGAGTGAGAAAAAAACGTTGCGAGTCTGGAGCATGACCGTGCTGCGCATGGCCATCGGGTGGCATTTCCTTTACGAGGGGCTCTGGAAGTTTACGCAGCCGAGTTGGAGCAGCGTCGAATATCTGCGCATGAGCAGATGGATCGGCGCGCCCCTGTTCAAGTGGATCGCGGACAATCCGACGTTCCTGAACATCAGTGACCACGCCATGATGTGGGGGTTGACCCTCATCGGCCTCGGTTTGGTCAGCGGCGTTTTCGCGCGTGCCGCCGCTGCCGTCGGCATTGTGCTCATGGCAATGTTCTACGTGGCCCAGCCGCCGTTCCTCACAAGCGGCGGCGCGTCGCACTTTATGTTGCTGGACTACAACGTGATCGAGTCTCTGGCACTCGTTGCCGTGGTGTTCGATCCCGGGGCGGGACTGTGGGAAGTGGGCAAGGCAATCATCGCCCGCTTCCGCAAGGCGAAGGACGGCTCCGGCGCGGACGACGTAGCGTTGCCCGAGCGGCGTGAATTGATCGCCGGTCTGGCCACAGTGCCGGTGGCTGCGGCGTTCGGCGGGGCGTTCGTGGCCAAGCACGGTCTCGGAGCCTTCTCAAAGAAGGATGATGTTGATGCCCAGACGAGCGCTTCCTACCGTTTCAAATACCAGACGGTCGCCGACTTGAAGAAGCCGTTTGCGCAGAAGGGAAAGATCAAGGGCGAGGAAATCAGTCGCGTGATCATGGGCGGCAATCTCATCGGCGGCTGGGCGCACTCGCGCGACCTGCAATATGTGTCTACGCTCATGAAGGCGTACAACACCCCCCGTCGCATCTTCGACTCGCTCCACCTCGGCGAGGCTTGCGGCTTCGACACCATCCTCACCAACCCTTCTCTCATGAATTTCATCACCCGCTACTGGAAGGAAGAGGGCGGCACGATCAAGTTCATCTCCGACTGCGGCCATCCTAAAGGCCCTGCCGAGGGTGCGCGCCTGTCCGTGGACAATGGCGCGTGCATGGTCTATTTGCACGGGTTCGGCGTGGACAGATTCGCCGTGGAGAACGACTGGAAGGGCATGGAGAAAGAACTGAAGGAGATGCGTAAGCTCGGTGTCCCCGTAGGCATTGGCGCACACGCCTTCAATTCCGTCAAGTTTTGCGTCGAACATGACTTCATTCCAGACTTCTGGATGAAGACGTTCCATCCAACCAACTACTGGAGCGAGAGGAAGACGGACAGGGACGCGGGCGAGGGCGAGCCGGGGTCGGGGAAACTCGGCTGGAGCGACAACTGCTGGTGCCGCGATCCCGAGGCGCTTGCCGCCTGGTTCGAGAAACGTCCGGAGCCGTGGATTGCCTTTAAGATCATGGCGGCCGGAGCCGTCCCTCCGAAAAAGGCCATGCCGTTCGCGTTCAACCATGGGGCGGACTTCGTCTGTATGGGCATGTTCGATTTTCAGACGGTCGAGAACGCAAACCTCGCAAACGAACTTTTCGACAAGGGATTCGCCACGCGCAAGCGCCCCTGGCGCGTATGACACTGCACAGAGCGGCGCATCCGCGAATGTTCGAATCGAGGGGGGAACTTTCAACTCCCAAGCTGTGGGTGACGGGAACAGATGAGAAAGGGGTGCAGTGATGGACATCACAAGACGAAATCACTAGCATCCCATAGGCGGCGCAATCAGCCCTTACCCATGCGTATTTGCTTGGGTTTTCGATGTCTTTTTTGAGGTTTCAGGTTTGAGGTTTTCCCGGCGCGACCGGCCTTTTCGCGTTTTTGCTGGGTTTTACGGC
>JAKQQT010000718.1 GCA_029564025.1 Armatimonadota bacterium
TCGGAGTGGGAATCCGAGGACGGGACCCGTGCCATCGCCGTCGCGAACATGGACGATTCGGCGCATACCGTACGTTTGAAGGCTCCCTCCGAAAAGGGCAAGGTGCGCATCTTGGGTCCGGAAGGAACGCCGGAGGAGCGGACTTACGAAGACGGAGTGGTTTCGGTGGCACTGCCCCGCCGGGACGCGCGGATGGTGGTCTTCATCTAGTCAGTGGAACCGCATACTGTGGAGGAAGCGATGAGTGAGAGGGATCTGTTGTTAAGCGTGCGCCGGATTGTGTGCCTGGGTGACAGCATCACGCACGAGGGTGACGCGCCGGGTGGATATGTGACACTGTTGCGCGAGGCGCTGAACGCGAAGTATCCGCAGAACGGCATCGAGGTCATCGGAGCCGGCATCGGCGGACACAGGTCCAGCGATATGCGCCTGCGGTTTTCGAGGGATGTGCTGGCGCATCGGCCGGATATCGTCACGATTTCGTGCGGAATCAACGATGTCTGGCACGGATTCGACGCCTTCCATCCCGACGGCGACGGGCCAAAACGGGTGCCTCTACCGGAGTTTCGGAAGAACGTGCAGGCGATGGTCGAGGCCGCCCAGGCCGAGCGCGTTCAACCGATTGTGCTCTCCACGACGGTGATTGAGGAGGATGCGAACAGCAAGGGCAACGTGCTGTTGCGCGACTACAACGCCGTGCTGGAACACGTGGCGAGGTTCTGCGGGTGCCGGTTCGTGGACCTGGTGCATCCCTTCCTGGACGAGATCGCGCGACACCGACTGGAAACCGGCCAACGCGACCTGTGGCTGACTCGCGACGGCGTGCACCTGACCCCCCGGGGAAACGCGCTGTTCGCCGACGTACTGCTGGTGGGAATCACGAATTAAGACCGGAGATTTCACCACAAAGACACAAAGGCACCAAGAAAAGAGATTGGGATATTCCAGGCCAAACAAACCCTTTGGCGCAGACGGGGCGGGGGAGTTCTTCGGTGTACGGTAAAGTGGTTGTTTCGGTTCTTTGTGTCTTGGTGTCTTTGCGGTGATCGGTCCGATTTCATCCAATGGAGTGTATCGAAATGATGCGTCTGTTAATGGGTGCTGTTTGTCTGTCTCTGCTGGCGGTTCCCGTGCTGGCGGAAGCCGTGATACTGGTGAAGGACGGAGCGCCGGCGGCCGAGATCGTGGTCGCCAGGGACGCGCCGCCGCCGGTGCAACTGGGCGCGAGGGAGGTGCAGAACGCCCTCCGCGAGATGTCCGGCGCCACTCTGCCGATTGTGGAGAAGCGCGGCAAGGGACCGTCCATCGTCATCAAGACCGACCGCAAGATGGCGGAAGAAGCGCTTACCATCCGCACCACCGGTAAGATTGTGGAGATCAAGGGCGGCGGGAAACGCGGCGCGATGTACGGATGTTTCGCGTTCTTGGAGGACGTCCTCGGCGTTCGCTGGTACAATACCCGCGTTTCGCGCTATCCCGCGAGGAAAACCATCGAGGTGGCGAACCTGAATATCCGGCAGAAACCGGCGTTCGAATATCGCGAACCGTTCTGGACGGAGGCGTTCGACGGCACGTGGGCGTCGCGCAACCGCACCAATGGGCACCATCAGCGCTTGACCGAGGAGATGGGCGGCC
>JAKQQT010000010.1 GCA_029564025.1 Armatimonadota bacterium
GCTGCTCATCGCTCGTGTCGTCAGGGTTTCCGGTGATCCAGTTCCACGCGGAGTCCGGGTATTGCGGCAGGTCTATGTTCTTTACTGTCGCGCCGTCTGTAAAATAATGCAAAGTTTTCGGCATCCTTTCTCCTAATCGTATGAACTGAAGAACCAGCGGTCAGCGGATAACCCGTTCCACGCGATTGCCAGGCTCATCACGCAGTCATCGTGCATCCCATCCGGAGCGGAGTACGTGAACGAACCCGACGGCGCGCGCTTGCTCTCAAAACTCAATAATTCCCCAATCAACACCGGATTGTTCAGTACCTTAATCTGCGCATTCTCAAACGCCGCTTGCAGACTTTGGACAATCGCTTGCTTTGTCGCGCTGGTGGTCGTGAACGCCACAATCGCCAGCCCGCGCTTCACCAGTTCGTCAATCACCGGCCGCCCGATTGAGTTTGCTTCAACCGTCATCGCCGTCAGGTTATAGCGGTGGTACACAGTCTCCAGCCGGTCAATCAGCACCGGATAATCCACGCGGTTGAAGCGGTCAAGGTAGACCATCTCTTTCGTCTCCGCGTCCAGCACCGTAACAACAGTAAAGTCCACGCTCGAAGCCACGTCCACGCCGGCGACATACTGCCGGTTCGTCTCAGGCTCGCGCGGGTCCAGCACCGCCGCCTCTTGCACCCGCCGGAAGACGCCGCCTTGATCGTCCACGAACTCGGCAAGATACTCCTGCCTGAATATGATTTCCGGCAAGTCACGCCGGGCAGCCTCAATCTCGGACGCCTGAATGAACGGGTTAGCCGCCGTCGGGAACGTCCACGCTTGCCAACCTTCCTCGCCTTGAACGCCGCGCGGATAGATTTCCCAAAACCAGTTACGCCCTTTAGGCGTGCTGATAAATAACGCCCTGCCTAACCTGTCCGATAACGCCGGGCGGATCGCCTCCGTCCACGCCTCGCGCTGCATAAACGCGCATTCGTCCATCACCACAAAGTCCAGCCCTTCACCGCGCAAGCTATCCGGGTTATCCGCACTGCGAACCGCCACGAACCCACCGCCCGGCAAAGCGACCGACCTGTCAACCAGTTTCACTTCCGCGCCTGGTATTCTCCGCGCCAATTGCCGCAAGGGACGCCAGCCGACTTCGCTTGTCTTGTAGCTCGGTGATACCCACCACGCGCGCCCGCCCTTGCTTGCCGCGTCCAGGCACTCATTCACGCCCAGCCGTGTCTTGCCCCA
>JAKQQT010000013.1 GCA_029564025.1 Armatimonadota bacterium
GAGCGGTCCGTGTTCGGATTCACGCGGCGCGCCGCCCGGCGCCTGCTGCATGACCCCAAGGCCCTCGGCCGGCTGGGCGAATGGCTGGCCCACCGCCGGCTCGCGGCCGACGGTTTCGACGTGGTGGCCCGCAACTGGCGCGCGCCGTTCGGCGAGGTGGATCTCGTGGCCCGGCGCGGCGAGGCGATCCATTTTGTCGAGGTCAAGACGCGGGTGCGCCACGCCCGGTGGCGACCCGAGGACGCGGTCACCGCGGAGAAGATCGAGCGCTACGGCCGGCTGGCCGCCTACTTCTTGAAAGAGCACGGCCTCCGGGACATCCCGGTCCGCTACCACGTCGTCGCCGTGGTCTTCGATCCTGACGGGAGCCACGAGCTGGAGTTCATCGAGAACGCATTTAAGCCGTGAAGAGTTAGGAGTTGGGAGACAGGAGATAGGAGTGAACGGTGAACAGTGAACGGTGAACAGTCAACGGTACAGGATTCGTGCTCGTAATTCGTAATCGTGATCGCTATCGTGATCGAAGCTTGACGCGTGAGACTTGAGGCTCAAAACTCGGAGTTGGTTCCCGTTTTTCGGATATCGAAATACGGACTTCGTACAACGGCAGTTGATTCACCGCTCCGCCCCTTGCCTTGAGTACCCGATAACCGTTCACCCGTTACCCATTACCCGTCACCCTTCAATCTTCAGCCTTGAACCTTTAGCCTGCAATGAATTTCTCCCCATCTTTGTGAAGTCCGAGAACCTGTGAACTTTAAACCTGCGAATTTTCAAACCTTCAAAAGGTTCGATTACGATCACGATTACGACTTACGAATTACGATTACGAGCACGATTACGAATTACGAACACGAATCCAAACCAATCACCGTTAACTGCTCACTGTTTACCGTTCACTCCTATCTCCTACCTCCAAAGAACAGTTACAGGTTGAGTCGGCGGAGAGATAGTCGACGATCGCGGGGGTGACGTCGGGGAGGGCGGCGATGCGCGCCACCAGCGCGGCGGCGCCCGGACCCCAGGCCAGCAGGGGCACGGGCGCGCGGGTGTGGCCGCGCGTGCCCAGGTCCTCGATGTTGCCGTGGTCGCTGGTGAGCAGCACGGTGGTGCGCGCCAGGTCGATGCCGGCCAGCGCCGATTCGAGGAACTCGTCGAGCAGGCGCAGGATCAGCCGGGCGAATTCCGGCTCGCCGCTGTGGCCGGCGTAATCGGTCATGAAATACTCGTACAGCATGAAGGGACAGCCGGTGGTCAGTCCGGCCAGG
>JAKQQT010000043.1 GCA_029564025.1 Armatimonadota bacterium
CTGGGACAGTCTATTTCAGGTGCGACTCGATAGTAGAGGAGACATAATACGACGCCGCATTGATAAAACTCGCATCAAGAACTATTTGGAATGTACGGAGCGTCTAATAGAGGAGCTGTTATATCGATTACGGATCGAGGAAGATGGACCATTGTGTCAACGCCGGTTGAAAATTCCCCAAATCGCCGATTGAAAAGTCCCCACTTCGCCGCCTCCTGACGGTGATCCGTCTACCCGTAGAGGCTCCGTTCGAAGACAGACTTCACTTTGGAACCTCCCACCGTCGTAACCGGCGCGCCGATTCCAACGACAATTAGAACTACCGTCTGCATATCCGTACGCATCACGGTCGCGGGGGTGGCTTACACCAACGCGTCCAGCGCTTCCTCGATCTCCCTCAGGGCGTCGGTCCGCTCCGCGAAATCCTCACCCCTCTCCGATTCCTGCCACTCATCCGACCGATCGTCGTGGTAATCTTCCCGTTCGTCCAGGACCGTACGGAGCAGAATGCCGGCCTCCGCCAGCATCTTCTCCCAGCGACAATTTCCAGGCATCGTCGGAATCGCGGGCAACGGCGGCAAACCCTTCCGCAACTGTTCCAGCCTTTGCGCTTCCGCCTGACGTTTCCGATAAGCCGCGTTGCGGGCGGCGGCGTTCTCATACTTCCTCGGGGTCGGCATGGCGCCTCCTCCGAGATACTGCTGAAGCGTCCCGTGACACTTCTGCCAGAACCGCATCCACAACCGGCAGTGTTGAAAGCCCCGCCTTCTTCCGTTCCCTCAGCCGGTAACTCTCACCCCGGATGTTCACCGTCGTCGCGTGGTGCAACAGGCGGTCCAACACCGCCGTCGCCAGAACCTGGTCACCGAAGATCGTTCCCCAGTCTCTATACGATTTGTTGCTGGTCAACAGAACGCTGCCGCGCTCGTAACGCGCGCTCACCACCTGGAACAACAGCGTGGCACCCATCTCGTCAATCGGCAGATACCCCATCTCATCGATGATCAGCACCTTCGGGCGAAGATAGACCTGAAGGCGCTTCTCCAGTTGTCCGTTCCGGGCCGCGCGGCCAAGGTCAGCCACCAGGTCTTGCGTGGTCATGAAATAAGCCGTGAATCCCGACCGGATCGCTTCCATCGCCAACCCGATGCACAGATGCGTTTTCCCAACTCCCGGCGGACCAAGGAAGATGACGTTCTGCGCCTCGTGAACGAACCGCAGCGTCTGCAACTCTTTGATCTGGCGCTCGTCGATGCTCGGCTGAAACGCCATCTCGAACTGCGACAGCGTCTTGACGTAAGGAAAGTGCGCCATGCGCATCCGCGTCTGCAGATTCCGATCCCGACGGGATATCACCTCCAGGGACAGAAGTCCTTCCAGGAAATCCGCGTAGGCCGGCGCCTCCCGGCCCGCCTCTTCCAATTGCGATTCCAGAACGCCGCCGATTGTGTTGAGGCCCAACTGCTCCAGCGTCTCGTGAAGCCTGTCGATGGCGGTCATGAGCGGCCTCCCGCCAGGATTCCGTCTTCCCCGGCAAACACGTCGTACGCCGAGAGTGGTCGAACTTCCACTGTCGGTCCACCAGGAACATTCCCGGTAACACCAGCCCCGCGGGAACCGGCAGTTGTCTTTTCCGCCGCCTCCGATCGGATCGTCACCATTGCCTTCCCGGCGTTTCGGCCAACCTCGCCGTAGGGGATCCCTTCGTGGTGCTCCGATTGAACGACCACCTGGTACGAGCCAACGGCGATCTCGTGGATCGCGACCCGGCAGGATCCTCGCAGAATCTCAATCTGCCCGTGAACCTCCTGGACGCTGACTTCGTGACCCGCCAGCGACCACGGCACCGAATAACGGTTGGTCTTATATGACACAAAGGCGTCGCGGCTGACTTTGCGCGGTTCCTGTTCCACATACGGATACGCGCAACGCCCGGCCACCGGGACAAGATGGCGCCTCTCTTCCTCCCACGCCTCATACACCACACGGTGGGTTGTCCCGTGCACCCGCCTGTTGGCAACACCCCACACCCACGAATGGATTTGGCGCGACAAGTCCCAGATATCCTCCGCCTGCGCCGCGCACAGGAAGCTCTTGCGCAAGTATCCAATGCCGCGCTCGATCTTACCCTTCGTCTGCGCCCGGTACGCGGCGCACAACCTCGGGCGGAATCCCCAGTACCGCGCGAAGTCATGGAACGTCGGTTGCCACTGTATCTCTCCGCGCTCGTCCACCCCGAGAACGACCGTCTTCACCCGATCGTACAGAATCTCTTTCGGAATCCCGCCCAGATCCGCAAACGCCGCTTCGTGCAACGACAGAAACGTGCCCAGCTTCTGGTCGGTCGCCACCTCTGCGTACATACCCCGGCTGTGGCCCAGCGTGAGCGCGAATCCCGACAACGGCCTCTTGCTTCCGTCTTTGAATTCCTGCGTTCCGATCCTGGCCCAATCGACTTGAGCCTGGTGGCCGGGCGGCGTTTCGAACCGTCGCACCGCCAAGGCCGACGCCGCTTCACGTCTCGGGTGCAGATAGTCCTTCAGTATCGTGCCTCCGCCACAGTAACCCCGTTCACGCAGTTCGCGCAACAGCACCACCGTGTTCCACACTCCCGCGCTGATACGCTCATCGATGTATTCGTAGTAGTCCGAAAGCTTGCTCCGCCGCGGCTGCCGGGGGCCGTAGACCGGCAAACCGGGCTCGGTCAGACACCGGCGGATCGTCTTCCGGTCAAATCCCGTCTGGCGGCTGATCTCGCTGACGCTCAACCCAGCCCGCCGCATCTCCTCAATCTCCCTCACTTCTTCACCTCGTAGCATTCCTGGCCACCTTCGTCCTTTCTTCAGGACCAAGATGGCACGTTTCTACCAGGTGGGGAATTTTACTCCGGCTACATGGGTATTTTTACTCCGGCGATGACAACAGCCCTAACCCCCGCCCTTCGCTGACGCTTTGGGCACCCCCTTCCCCACGTGGGGAAGGGGGCCGGGGGGTTAGGGGCGTTCGGGCTGACACCCGACACCTGATCACTCGTACAGCGTCCCCTGAATGCCGCGCAGGCGCTGGTACATCAATACGATTCCGGCGTTTGACAACGGTAAGGTAACCAGAAGGCCCACCCCGCAAGCGAGGATGCCGGCCAACCCGATGATGCCAAACAGAAAGGAATAAACAAACAAGGTCAGTCGCCGGCCTTTCGTCACGCTCCAACTGGTCTGAACGGCTTCCAGCGGTGGTTTGCCTTTATCTACGACCTC
>JAKQQT010000046.1 GCA_029564025.1 Armatimonadota bacterium
CGTGTCCATCAGGACATTGACGCCTACCGGGTAAACGAGGTTGTTCTGACCCTTGCCGAATTGGGCTCCGTAGATACCGAGTTCCGTGCGGTACACGTAGCTGGAACCGCCCCACTTGGCTTCCGTGCCGGAAACCTTGCGGGAAATCTGCCATACGGGCTTCTGGTACGCGGCGTTGGTGAACGTCTGCGCGTACTTGTTGTCGGTGGCGTAACCAACTCCGCCGGTGCCGGTGTCGCCGGGACATCGCCACACCTGTTCGCTGGAGACATACTTGCGCAGTACGTGGTCGATCTGGCCGCCGTTGGGGCCTCCGTCGATCAGGTCCGGCATCGTCTTCAGTTTGCTGACGTAGTAACCGGCGTTGGTGATGTAGCTGTTCTTCCAGGAGTCAGCCATCAGGGCATCGGTGAAGTCGATGGCCAGCGGGAAGCGCTGATCGTTGTCATCAGCATACAACTGGACACCGGTGCCGATCTGCTTCAGGTTTGACAGGCAACTGGAAAGTTTGCTGTTCTCGCGCGCCTTGGCAAAGACGGGGAACAGGATCGCCGCCAGGATGGCGATGATGGCAATCACCACGAGCAGTTCGATCAGTGTAAAGCCATGTGAATTTCGTCGCATAGAGCCTCCTACATTGGTTACGGCGAGCGCCCCGTCCTTGTCGAGAATCACCCTTGCCGTGATATGGTTTCCTGTCCACCGAGGTACGGTCGCAGGATCTCCGGAATTACTATGGAACCGTCTTCGCGTTGTCCGTTCTCCATGACAGCAATCATGGTTCTCGGCAACGCCAGTCCCGACCCATTCAGTGTATGTACGAACTCAGGCTTCCCGCCCGTGTCCTTGAAACGGATACCGGCGCGGCGGGCCTGAAAATCCCTAAAATTACTGCAACTGCTGACTTCAAGCCATTCCCCGCAACCGGGAGCCCACAGTTCGATGTCCAGTTTCTCGGCCGCTGTGAACGACAAATCGCCCGTGCACATCCTAACCACACGCCAAGCGAGACCGAGACCACGGGCCACGTCTTCCGCGTCCGAAAGAAGCCCGGCCAACTCCGCGTCCGAGTGTTCCGGCCTCGTGAACTTCACCAATTCCACTTTATCAAATTGGTGGCCGCGTTTGATACCCCTTACGTCCCGTCCAGCGCTCATGGCTTCACGCCGGAAGCACGCCGTGTAGGCCACATGCTTGATGGGCAGGGCAGAACCGGGCAGTATCTCGTCCCGGTACATGTTCGTGACAGGCACCTCCGCCGTGGGTATGAAGTACAGATCTTCTATCCGATCAAGGTACATCGTATCCGCGAACTTCGGTAGCTGGCCTGTTCCGACCAGACACTGCGGTAGAGCCATGAAAGGAGGATACACCTCCTCGTAGCCGTGACGCTCGCGGTGCAGGTCCAGCATCCAGGAGATCAGAGCCCTCTGCAATCTCGCCCCGTCACCCTTTAGTACATAAAACCGGGAACCTGCTATTTTGACGCCGCGATCGAAGTCTATGATCCCCAGTTCCTCGCCCAATTCCCAGTGCGGTTTCGGTGTGAACGCGAATGAGCGCGGCTCGCCTTCGATTCTCAGAATCTCGTTTTCAGTCTCGTCCGCGCCGACCGGAACATTGGGAGAGGGCAGGTTGGGAACCTGCAACTGCAGATCCAGCAACTCCGTCTCTATCGGGCCGAGGGACGCTTCGGACTCGCGAATCACTTCGCGCAGAGCCCGCGCTTCCTCTTCCGTTTCCGCAGTATCTTCACCTTGTGCGCGCCTGCGTCCGATCTCCTTGGACGTGGTCTTCAGTCGGGCTTGTGCCTCTTCCGTCGCCTTCAGAACGGTTCTTCGGCGTTCGTCCGCATCCAGAATCCGGTCCACCACGGACGGATCGGCTCCGAGATTGGCGAGTTGCTGTTTAACAAAGTCCGGTTGAATACGTATTAATCTGAGATCGAGCATCAGTTTGAGCGTGATGCGCCGGCTTCCGACACAGTTAACATCATTGTATCAGACTTCGGCGCCGAGGTGTAGGTAATTCAGTATAGAAACTCATCAAAATTTACCGACGCGTCCCGCGTCAACCGCCTGGATCTTCGGTAGAGACGATTTGCGGGTTAGGAAGCGAGTCCGGTGATTCGATGTACTCGAGGCGCCTCTGGAGATCCTCGACCTTTCTCAGCAGGCTACGGAACATCTCGCCTTCTGGATCGACGCCTGCGCCGTGATCCAACAGGGCGCCGTCTTCCACCGGTCTTCCGTTCCGGCGCACGATTCTGCCCGGAATCCCGACCACCACCGAATTCGGCGGAACAGACTGCCGCACAACCGCGTTGGGACCGATCTTAACATCGTCGCCAATCTCAATCGGTCCCAGTATCTTGGCTCCGGCGGAAACGATGACACGATTTCCCAGCGTTGGATGGCGTTTGGTTTTCTGGAGACTCGTTCCACCGAGCGTCACCTGGTGGTACAGCAGAACATCCTCGCCGACGATAGCCGTCTCGCCAATCACCGTTCCGAGACCGTGGTCGATAAAGAATCCCGGACCGATGACCGCGCCGGGGTGGATTTCAATGCCGGTGAACTGTCTGTTGAGGTTGGACAGCCATCGTGCGCCGGTTTTGATTCCGATCTTCCACAGCACGTGTGCTACCCGGTGCCAGAAAATAGCGTGGACGCCCGGATACGTCAGAACCTCCCAGATGTTCCGGGCGGCCGGATCCTTTTCAAACACAGCGTGAATATCCCGGCGCAGGGTGTCGAAAACTCTCATGGACGTTTCTGTGTGATGTCAGTTGAAAGCGATATCATACCGAAGTCAACATAGCAGGAACACTCAATCTCTCAACCACGGCACGGAGGTTATCGTTCCCGGGATACCGAGCGAAGAACCATTTCGCGCAGTTTATCCGATCCGTCGCCCGAAGCGCCGCTTTCTTCGAGAGCTCGCAGGGCTGTGTTTGTGAAACGCTCAACGTCGGCGATTGTGGCGTCCAGCGCTCCGGAACGCCTCATCACCCCGGTTACGGTTTCCACGCCCGCGTCGTCGATGTCCGTTTGTTCCAGTACCCGGCGAATGCTGTCGACGTTTTCGGGCGTGGAGAGACTCAATGCGTAGACCAGGGGCAGTGCTTTCTTGCGGGCCCGTATGTCGTTTCCCACGGGCTTGCCGGTGAGTTTCGGATTTCCCACGACGCCTAGAAGGTCGTCTTGTGCTTGGAATGCCTGGCCAAACGCGCGTCCGAATCGCCGCCATGCGTCCAGTTTTTGCTTATCATCCGTGGCAAGGCGCGCGCCTGAGAAAGCCGCGGATTCCATCAAAGCGCCGGTTTTCCGCGATGCCATGTCTTCGTAAGCCGAAACAGAGACGGCCTCCACCTTCTGAAAAGAGATGTCTAAAAACTGGCCTTCCGTCATTTCCACCATCGCATCGGTCATCGAGCGGAGGATATCAAGAAGCGTATCGGCAGGCGCGTTCGTTTTCAGCACGGCGCGGTTGACCAGAGCCTGCATCGAGGATCCGACGTTGATTGCGTGCGGAACGCCCCACATCACCCACACCGTGGGGCGGTGGCGGCGCTCCCGGTCACCGTCCTCTATGTCGTCGTGAACCAGCGAAAAGTTCTGAATCATCTCGATGGCGGCGGCAACAGGGTAGGAGACCTCGCACGAACCACCGGCGGCCATGCAGGATAGTGATGTCAGTTGAGCCCGCAGTTTTTTACCCCCGTATAAAGCGGATTGCGATTCCGGAAGCGGCTTCCAATCTTCGTCCAGGTGTCCGATGTGGTATCCCATCATGCGGTAGAGCGGCGCATGATCTTTTTCGCAGTGCAGAAGGTCCTGCATGAAAGCGTCGATCTCCCGGATGATATCAGGGCACATCCTGTTCCTCCTCTCCGGGTTCCCATTCCACGTGATGAACTCCCGGAACAGCGGTTACAGACCGAAAGATGCGCGACGGAAAATGATGGACCCGTATGAGCAGGTGCTCGCGATCGCCTTCCGGTGTTCTTGATATCACGGTTGGATTGGCGCCCGCCAGCGTCAGGGCGTGTGTCACACGAACCGCGGAAGCCGGATCGAGTATCACGCGCATGACGCGGCCGTTGGCCGCCTCAATGTGTTCCTCCAGTATCTTGCCCATGCTGAGAATGAAGAGGACGAGTATTGTGGTGACCACAGCCAGAACCATGATTTCACCACCCCGCGCGCACGCCATTCCGATGCCTGCAACAGCCCAGAGTGTCGCGGCGGTTGTCAGTCCGCGTACGCTTCGCCCCTCACGGATGATGGTTCCCGCTCCGAGAAAACCGATACCGGAAACGATCTGGGCGGCGATGCGGGCGTGATCTCCGGGATAGGATGCGGATACGAGCGTGATCAAGGCGGCGCCGAGAGCCACAACGGCATGGGTACGAAGCCCGGCCGGTCGGTGGCTTCGCTCGCGCTGTAGGCCGACGAGGGCTCCGAGGAGAGTGGCCGAAAGCAGTCGCAAAACCGGATCCAGCACCTCATATGTAAGGCCGAGCATCAGGTCGTCCCTTTAGTTCAATAGGCGACCGCAAAGAGAGCGCGGCTTTTCGTTTTCTTGCCGGTTGCCACGCAGATGCCTTCCTCGTCCTGCTGGTCCAGCGGGAAACAGCGCAGGGTTGCCTTGGTGTCTTCCTTTACTTTGGCTTCCGCGTCAGCATCGCCTTCCCACCAAACGCGCACAAAACCGCGTTCCTTCAGAATCAGTTGGGCCATCTCTTCCATCGTCGAAGCATCGCGGGTGTTGGCCTCGCGGAATGCCAGCGCCTGTTCGAACAAAGTTTTCTGAATGGAATCCAGGACGGTTTTGACTGTTTCGGCGATTCCTTGCACCGAAACCTTCTCCTTGCCCTTGATGTCGCGACGGGCGGCCATCACGGCGTTGTCGGCGACGTCTCGCGGACCAATTTCTAGACGTAGCGGAACGCCTTTCATTTCCCATTCGTTGTACTTGAAGCCCGGGGTGAACTGGTCGCGGTCATCCATCTTCACCCGGATGCCGGCAGATTTGAGTTCGGCAAACACGGAATCGGCAAGTTGGATGACCTGTGCCTTTTCGCGGTCCGTCTTCCAGATGGGGACAATAACCGTCTGTATGGGCGCGATGGTGGGAGGAAGCCGCAAGCCCTTCTCGTCGCCGTGGACCATGATGACGGCTCCGATGAGGCGGGTGGTCATACCCCACGAAGTCTGCCAGACGTTCTGCAACTGACCGTCGGCGTCCAGGAACTGTGTGCCGAAGGCCTTGGAGAAATTCTGGCCGAGGCTGTGCGACGTTCCCATCTGCAGAGCCTTGCCGTCGCCCATCAGTCCCTCAATGGCGAAGGTGGCGTCGGCGCCCGCAAATTTCTCAGTTTCAGACTTCCGCCCGGTCACAGCGGGAATCGCCAGCCAGTCTTCCGCGAACTGGCGGTAGATCTCCAGCATCTGCATTGCCTTTTCGTTGGCTTCCTCACGTGTGGCATGGCAGGTGTGCCCTTCCTGCCACAGGAACTCGGTGGTGCGGATGAACAGGCGTGTGCGCTTCTCCCAGCGGACGATGTTGGCCCACTGGTTGATGAGCAGGGGCAGATCGCGATACGAACGGATCCACTTCGAAAACATTTCGTTGATGATGGTTTCCGAAGTGGGGCGGACGATAAGCGGTTCTTCCAGTTTCTTGCCGCCGCCATGGGTGACGACCGCCAGTTCCGGCGCGAAGCCTTCCACGTGCTCCGCCTCGCGCTGAAGGAACGATTGCGGGATGAACATCGGGAAATAAGCGTTTTGTGCGCCTGTCTCCTTGATACGCGCATCAAGTTCGCCCTGGATGCTCTCCCAAAGGGCATAGCCGTAAGGGCGTATGACCATGCACCCCTTGACCGGGGCGTAGTCCGCCAACTCGGTCTGCACGACCACGTCCTGGTACCACTTGTTGAAGTCCTGCGATTGTTTCGCGATTTTCTCTGCCACGAAAAATGTCTCCTGAGCGTTGTTGGATGTTGGTATCAGTGTAGCAGGCGCGGCGGACTGTACGCCTAGAAAGAGAAGGCCGTCATTCCGCCGTCGCAGAATATGGTTTGCCCCGTGATGTAACCGGCGGCATCGGATGCGAGAAAGGCAACCAGCGAGCCAAGTTCCGAGGGCTTGCCGATGCGTCCCAGCGCGGCCCGGGCGGCCAGGTTCTTCTCCTCCTCAGCCTCCGTTATCCCGTTCTCTTCCGCGCGTTTTCGGATCAGCATGTGTATGCGGTCCGTGTCGAACGATCCCGGCGCCACCGTGTTGATCCGGATGTTGCGTTTGCCCAGTTCGCGGGAGAGCGTCTTGCTCATACCGAGGATCGCCGGCCGAAGGGTGTTGGAAAGCAACAAGTCGGGTATCGGCTCCTTTACGGCGGAACTCTGGATGTTGACGATGGCTCCTCCGTCCGGCATGTGAGGCAGGCAGGCGCGGATCAGCCGGACAACCGGCATGATCGTCACTTCCACTGCTGACGCCCAGGCGTCGTCGTCGAAAGCGGAGAACGGACCTCGCGGCGGTCCGCCGACGTTTGTGACAAGAATGTCAATCTTGCCGTATGTTTGAACAGCGGCGTCCACGACGGATTCCACACCTTCCGCCGTACCGAGGTCGGCCTGCCGGGAGGCAACCAGAACACCGGGATGACTTGAGGTCAGTTTCGACACGGCCTTGGCCAGCGCGTCTTCGCCTCGTGCGCAGATGGTGATGTTGGCGCTTTCGCCTGCCAGGGCATCGGCGCAGGCGAATCCGAGTCCCTTGGACGAGGCCGCCACCAAAGCCGACTTACCCTCCAGGTTCAGTTTCAATTTCGAGTCCTCCTTGTCATTTTGGCGGGAATGAATGCCTCCAGCACGATTCCGGCCACGCGTTCCGTTTCACCGGGAAGCAGAGTCCGCACGTCCAGAATCAACTTGTCGTCCTCCACGCGGGCAATCACGGGCGGAGTGGCGTGTCGCAGGAGGTTCGCCGCTTCGTTCGGGCCAAGACACTCGTGCGCAACGGCAACGGCAAACGACGGAAGGACCCGACCAGGAGCCGAACCGGCGCCGATACGCGCTTCGGTCTTGCGAACTTCCGCGGCAATTCCACCCCGTCCAATCATTTCGGCAAGTCCCTCCGCGGAGGCCAGCAATTCCTGTTCCGGCCTGCACAGAGCGCGCAGGACGGGTAGCTCGTCCCACGCGGCGCCTCGCTGGTAAACGATGAGAGTTGCCTCCAGCGCGGCAAGTGCCAGTTTGTCGCACCTCAACGCGCGAGCAAGCGGGTGGCATCTCATCGGATCAATGATCGCCTTCGAACCGATGAGTATCCCTGCCTGCGGTCCGCCCAACAGCTTGTCGCCGCTAAACATCACGGCATCGACCCCAGCGGAAAGCCGGTCGTAAACAGTCGGTTCGTCAGCTATCGCTGTGTTCTGGAGGCTCACCAAGGCACCGCTTCCCAGGTCGTCCAGCACGGGCAGGGCGTGCTTGTGCGCTATTGCGACGATGTCGGCCAGTTCGGTCGATTCCGTGAAGCCGACAACCCGGAAGTTGGAGGGATGAACGGTCAGCAAAGCGGCGGTGTTGGGTCCAATGGCCCGCTCATAGTCGGAGAGCCTCGTCTTATTCGTAGTGCCGACTTCGACGAGCCGCGCGCCGGATTGCGCCATAACCTCGGGAATTCGGAAACCGCCTCCGATTTCGACCAGTTCTCCACGGCTGACAATGACTTCCCGGTTTGTGGCCGTTGCCGCCAGCGCCAGTAAAACGGCTCCGGCGTCGTTATTGACAACAAGGGCCGCCTCCGCGCCAGTAAGATCGCAGAGTCGCGATTCGACGTGGTCACACCGCGACCCCCGTTCGCCGTTATCCAGGTCGATCTCGAGATTGGAGTGTCCGGTTGCGGTTTCCCGTATCTGCCGCAAAGCCGAATCGCAGAGCACGGCGCGGCCCAAGCCCGTGTGAAGTATGACACCGGTTGCGTTGATGACAGAAGACAAGGAGGGACGTGTCCTCGCCCGACACAGTTCAGCCGCGTTGCCGAGAATCGTCGTGTTGTCGGGGCGTTCGCCGGTTTCGCGCCAGACATCTCGTATCCGCGAAAGTTCCACACGAAGTGCGTCCGTGACGGATGCTGTTCCGTGTCCGGCGAACCGCGCATCGGTCGCGGCCAACGCGAGAAGCCGTTCAACAGAGGGGGGTCTTTCCTTCGTCATCGTTTTCATCGTGAAGTACCATGGCCTAGGAAGTACCAGATTATCGGGTTCTTCTGATGAACGTTGGGCTTACCCAACCTCACATGCCATAAACCAGTATATGAACGCTGAATCACACGAATACCGGGCCGGATTTGTCGCGGTGGTAGGCCGGCCGAATGTCGGCAAGTCCACGCTGATGAATCTTCTTCTTCAGCAGAAGGTTGCCATCACGTCGCCGAAACCTCAGACAACCCGCGTCAACCAGTTCGGCATACACACCACCGAATCGGCTCAATTCGTTTTCGTGGACACTCCCGGCATCCATCATCCGGCTCATGCGCTCGGGCGAAGCATGGTTCGCGAAGCCAATTCCGCGCTGGAGGACGTGGACATCGTGTTGTGCCTCGTGGAGATTCACCGGCAACCCACCGAAGAAGACTTGTTGGTGGTGAAGCGTGCACAGAGTATTCCCAACGTTGTTCGGGTGCTCGGGCTGAACAAGGTAGACCTCGCCGAGGGCAGGCGGGATCCCCGGTTGATTACGCCCTATTTGGAAAACGGCACGTGGGACGAGATAGTTGCCTTTTCGGCCGTAACAGGAGAGGGTATCGACGACCTCTGGGCCGCGCTTCACAAGCATCTTCCGGTGCACCCTCCTTTTTTTGACGAAGAGGAAGTCACGACCACGCGCGAGCGTGACATCGCGGCTGAGTTGATCCGGGAGCAAGTGCTGGCGCACACGCACGACGAGGTTCCCCACGCCGTGGCGGTTGTGACCGAGGAATACAAGGACCGCGACAACGGTATGCTTTTTGTTTCGGCGATGATTTATGTCGAGCGTGACAGCCAGAAGGCAATCGTCATCGGAAAGGGCGGAACGATGCTGAAGGCCATTGGCGCTTCATCACGAACAGCTATCGAAGCCCTTTCCGGCAGGCGGGTATACCTTGAACTTCGCGTCAAGGTCCGGAAAGACTGGCGCAAGAAGGAACCGGG
>JAKQQT010000053.1 GCA_029564025.1 Armatimonadota bacterium
CTACTGCCACCTGCGTTGGCGACCGTGAGGTTGACCGTGTAATTCCCGGTTGCAGTGTACGTGCACGTGACATTCTGTTCGGTCGAGTCGACGACGCCGTCGTTCTCGAAGTCCCAGGCCCAGGTGGTCGGGCTGCCGGTCGAGGTGTCGGTGAACAGGACCGCGAGAGGAGCAACGCCTGCGGTGATGTTGGCCGTGAAGTTCGCAACCGGGGCGCCTCCGCCGGAGCTGTTGATGACGCTGATGTAGTCTTTCTTCACTTTCGCATCGCTACCTGCCTCGTTCGTCACCGTAAGATTCACAGTATAGGTTCCGGTCGCGGTGTAGGTGTGGGTCGGGTTCTGCTCGGTCGAGGTCGTGGCGTCACCAAAGTCCCAGGCCCAGGAGGTTGGGTTGCCAGTCGAGGCGTCGGTGAACTCGACCGCAAGCGGGGGTTCCCCTCCCGTCACATTGGCGGTGAAGTCTGCGACCGGAAGCGAAGTTCCGTAGACATACCAACCGCTGAACTCCCCACTCCCGATCAGGCGGTTTGTCCAGGTGGTGAGGCAATCGTTCACCGCGTCCGTGTTCTGGGAGTACGCGTAGACGTTGAACGCCGCCATCGTCTGGAGGTTCTCAATCGTGTAATTCACCCTCATCGGGTAGCCGTGGAGAACGCCGGTCTTCAAGTCGACGAACATTATCCGGAACTGGTTCGATGCGTCGCTGACATCCTGGCCCGGATAGATCGGGTACGTGGTACCTGCCGCCGGCCGCCAGGTCTGCGGACCGTAGATCAGGTCGTCCTTCGTGAACCACTCGTCGACCGTCGGATTCACGTAGGTGCGGTTCTCAGGCGTGGGTACGTCGCGACAAATCGGAAGCGGCGTCCACTGGTATCCGTCGGCCCGGATGTGCAGGCGGAAGTCGGCGGGGATGGTACCGTTCACCGCAACACACAAGAAGACATTGTCAAAGTATCCCCTGCCGCCGGTGTTGGTGACATAGAAGGTTCCGGATAGGTCGGTGGTCTCTGTCACCTCCCCGTATTCGCTGCCGGACCCGTTCGAGATATGCTGAGCGTTCTGTCCGCCGCCGGACCAGCGGATGCGGAATGAACCATCGCCGAAATCATTGAACCGGA
>JAKQQT010000062.1 GCA_029564025.1 Armatimonadota bacterium
CTCGTCGATGTCCGGACCCACTACGCGGACAAAGTACATGCCGCGCGCAACGGGCCGTCCGCCGAGATTGGTGCCGTCCCAGTAATAGGAGTAGGTTCCCGCGCCCTTCCGGCCGCGTTCAAGTACGCGTACCAGATTTCCGTCGAGCGTGAATACCTGCACAACAATGTTTCCCGCCTTGGCTACTTCCACCTGGATAATTGTCTGTTCCCGACGGTTCGAATCGATTACGTTGTTCAGGATGGTTACGCCGCCCCGTTGCCGTTTTGTTTCCGAGATGCTGAAACTCCAGGGTGCGAGACTGGTTATATCCTCCGGATCAGTAAGCCGTGCGCAGTAGAGGTCGCCGTAACGGAAGAGCATTTCGATACGCGAGCCAGGATTCATTTCCTCATCGGCTTCGGGAATGACGAAATTACGGAGCAGGCGGTTCGCATCCAGGATCTGGTCGGTACCGGCACGGCGCGCGGCCGTGTTACCCCGGGAGTTAAATCCGGGCAGTATGGTCGGCAGCCAGAATGGAAGCGCGATGCCGGTCGCGTCTTCAAAGAGGTCGGGCAGGGTGTTGGTTGCCGGTGCGGCGTCAAAGTACATGGTCAGGGCAAGCGGTGCCGAGGTTTCACTTGCGAGACGGGTTCCCACGGTGATATTCCGTTCAAGAAGACGGCCGCTGCCGTCAAACACGCGGAGGGCTCCTTCGTCTTCGCCGAAGACGCCGTCGGTATTGACTCCGTCCGAGGCATACAGGACTTCGAGGAAGTCGATGGCGATATCGGTTACCCGGTGTGTTTCGGCGAGGCTCACATAGTTGCCCATGTTGTCGCTATAAGCGGAAACCGGTTCAAGAATACCGGTTTCCTGGTTCGGCGCCGTTCCGTAATTCACGAAGCGGATGGCCGAGTCCGGGTGTACGAGCTGGTCGGCTGTAAAGGCGTCGGGAAGGGTGAACAGGAGCGCGCGGTTGGACATCGGTCCGCTTGTAACGGCTGTCGGGGTGAGCGTGACCAGGCCGCCCGCGGGAGTATGAAGATCGAGCCTGATACCGTTTTCCGCGTCGAGACCGGTTGAAAGGTTTTTCGAGAAGACGAGGTACAGTTCGCTCCGGTTTGCGCCGGCGAGAGAAAGGGTTACCCGCGGCGGGGTACGGTCAAGTGCCCGGATATAATCGGTGCTTCCCAGCCGGTTACCGGCAAGGTCAGTCACAAAGCCGCCGGATGGATTTCCGGTGTCGTATGCAGTGTAGGAGAGTTCCAGCTGGGCGTTCGCGATGGGCCAGGAGACGACACCGTCATCGATACGGACGGTCATATAGGGGTCGTCCGCGACGACATGGGAGGTCGTGAGGTTATAGAAGACGGCGTTGACTCCGGTCAGGAAGCCGGGGAGCTCTGCGCCGGTTATCACCTCCGCATTGTTCCTGATCCTGAAGGCGGACGACGCTCCGGTGAAGGAGGCGTCCCGTACGCCGCCACCGGTTGTGTTTGCGGCAACCGAGTACGGCCGCGAGCCGCCGAAGGATTCGGGCGCGGGATGGATAATC
>JAKQQT010000095.1 GCA_029564025.1 Armatimonadota bacterium
AGGCCGCCGCCGGCGAGATCCTGAAAACGGGAATCTCCATCCGCCAGTCGATCGATGGCCAGCGTCAACGCGGCGGCCACCACGTGCGGCATATGGCTGACGGAAGCCGCGATGCGGTCGTGATCTTCCACGTTGAGGCAAACAGTCCGGGCCCCTACCGCCGACGCCATGCCGACGGCCTTCTCCAGCGCCTTCGGATCGGTCCGTTCGGTGGGTGTAAACACCCAGGTTGCGCCGTCGAAAAGGTTTACCCGCGCGGCGGAAACGCCGGCCTTGTGGGACCCCGCCATCGGATGTCCGCCGACGAAACGTCCTCCCAGCGCCGATTCGCCCGCCTGCACGATGGCGCCTTTAGTGGATCCCATGTCGGTCACCACGGCGTCCGGACGCACGTATGGAGCGATGTCGGTCATCTGCCGGACGATGGTCGCCACGGGCGCGGCGAGGACCACGACATCGGCGGAGGCGATGGCGGACAGGTCGAGGGTGGCCGTGTGAACGGCTTCGGCTGAAAGACACTCTTGCACGGCCTCCGGGCGCCGCACGATGCCGATGACGCGTGCGGCGAGTTTGCGGGCAATCAGGTCCTTGCCCAGCGATCCGCCCAGCAGTCCCATCCCGATAATCGCCACGGTGTTCAGCACGATTTCAGGATAGCCGTCTCATCCTTCCCGCGTCACCGCCTGGCTTTTTTGACCAGGGCGATGGACGCTCGGCAAGATAAGAGTATGGTACAAGCATTTATTTTCGATGTGGATGGTGTTCTCGTTGATTCCCCGCACCAGCGCGCATGGGGAGATACCCTGCGCGACCTCCTGGAGGACGAATGGCTTCGCCTGAAGATCTCCACCGGGTACCGGCACGAACGCTACACCAACGCGCTATACCAGCGCGTGGTTGCCGGCAAGCCCCGAATGGACGGCGCAAGGGCTCTTCTGACCGCGTTCGGACTGCCGGACGACGATGAACACACGCAACTGCTGGCGCACCGCAAGCAGATGATGATTGTGGACCTGATTCGCCAGGGCGCCTTCCAGGCTTTCGACGACGGAATCTCATTCCTGCTGAAAGCCCGCGCCGCCGGTTTCAAGACGGCCGCCGCCTCCTCTTCGGAGAACGCCAAGGCGATGATGGCCAAGGTCTTCCTGGCCCCGTACGGTATCCCGAAAGAACTCGATCTCGATCCCAACGCCACCCTGCTGGACGTGCTGGACACCAACGTCAGCGGAAGGGGCATCCAGCCCGGCAAGCCGCACCCGAAACTCTTCCTCACCGCCGCGAAGGAAATCAACATCGCTCCGGCGAACTGCCTGGTGGTAGAGGACGCTCCGGTGGGAGTGATGGCGGCCAAGAACGGCGGGATGAAGTGCATCGGCGTCGCTCGCCACGACGATGCGCACGGCCTCCGCGACGCCCAAGCAGACTGGGTGGTCTCCTCGCTGGACGAGATTCAGTTAAGCGAAGTCACGCAGTAGGGAATCTATGCAGGGGCACAGCACGCTGTGCCCCGAATCCTCAAATGGGGCGATGCATCAACATCCGCACCAACCCAATCGACTGACTGAGCGTGAATCGTCATCCTGAGACGAAATCTTCACCATTCGAGCCACACCCGTGCCGCTTCTGCTCCCCTCCTTTTCAAGGAGGGGCCGGGGGTGGTTTTGGGGATTCATACCGGGCAACCACCCCTATCCCCTCCTTAAAAAAGGAGGGGAACCGGACCGTAGTGACTCAGAACCCATGCCGCCGCCTCATGCCTGACACCTGATACCTGTTTCCTACCCTTGATACCGGCTGAGAGCCAACCGCGCCGCCTCTTCCCACAACGCCTTGTCTTCTCCGTTGTCGGCTGACTGTGAAAGCGCGTACGCCGCCGCCTGGATCTCGGCCTTCTGGCTGATGGCGACGCTTTCGGGGGCGTCCGTTACGATGCGGGTCGGGTCGGAGACCATCAACTGGCGGCTGTCCAGTTCAAAGTAGAAGTTCAGGTCGTTCCCCAGTTGGAAAACCTCGCGCAGTCGCAGTTTGTGGAACCTCTCCTGCGAGATTGGCCCTTCCAGCCGGCACTTGAGCATTTGATCCGGATCCGATTCCTGGCGGATGCGGTCGATCACATACTCAGTTGGATTCTCGTCAGGCATCTCGGTGGAACGGACAACCATCTCATTCATCGGTTGCGCGCTGACAGGAAGGTTCTTCGCGCCTTGCAAACCGCTGGGACCGACCTTCAATTCCCAGAATCCCGGAACAACGCCGCGTTCGCCGAATGTGTGACGCTCGGTGCTTCCGGGAACCAGAATCGTCATCTTGCCGACGCCCGACTTGCGCGCCGTGTGGACGTGTCCGACCACCACGAGGTCCACTTCCAACTCCGCCAGCGCATCCTTCTTCAGGATCGGCTCATTGGCGTCCGGATGGATGTCGCCTTCCACGCCGTAGTGCAACATCAGTATCCGGTAGTCCGCTTCGACCTTGTATTCAACACCTTCGAGGGGATTCGATTCGCGGGACAGGCGGTGATCCACGCTGATCCCGCCGATGGCTACGCGGAATCCGTGCAAGTCGATCACCTCGGGTTCCGGATCCAGGGTGCGGTGGAACACGCGGATCAGGCCGGTTTCCTGGTAGATGCGCAGTACGAGGGCGCCGTCCGAGGCGATGCGGTGCATGTCGTGCGTGCCGCCAATTGCAAACACACGGACACCGGCTTCCTTCAGGCGGTTGAAGTCCCGCGCCGCCGAAACCAGTTCCGTGGTGCGCGGGTCGGGCATGTCAAACAGGTCGCCCGCCTGAAGCAGGACGTCCGCGCGGGTCTCCACGGCGTAATCGACCACCTGTTGCCAGCCGTCGCGGATTCGCTTGCGCCGGACCTCCAACTGCCTGGGGGTCATCTTGGCGTAATACGCGTTCAGATGGTTGTCGGATGTGACGATGATGCGCATTTTCAGCAGGTGTCAGGTATCAGGTGTCAGATGGGCGGAAGGGGCACAGCACGCTGTGCCCGCGTTCAATTTCCAGTCCTTCCGCCGTCACACACTCAGGAAGGGCAAAAGCTTCTTTCCGGCGTCGGTCAGGATTGTCTGGTCTCTTCCCGGGCCGACGCTGACGATGGCAACCGGCGCGGAAACGACCTTTTCCACGGTCGCGACATAGCTGTGCAGAGACGCCGGCAGGTCCGCCATACTTTTCGCTCCCGTGATGTCGCCCGTCCAGCCCTCGAACTCCTCGAAAACAGGCTCGGCCAAGTTCAACAGCGACCGGTCCGACGGCAATCGCGTGTATTCCTTGCCGTTGATGCGGTAGGCGCGGCAGATCTTGACCGTCGGGAAATCGCTCAGAACGTCCACGCTCTGCAGGGTGATGGCGCTGACGCTGTTCACTCGGGCGGCAAAACTAAGGCACGGCGCGTCCAGCCAGCCCACGCGGCGCGGTCGTCCCGTTGTGCTTCCGTACTCGCGCCCCTTTTCCCGCAGGTTGGAGGCGGCGTCTCCGTGCAGTTCGGTCGGGAACGGGCCTTCGCCCACCCGGCTGGTGTACGCCTTCACCACGCCGATGACTTCATTGATATCGCGCGGCCCGACACCGGTGCCGAGGCAGGCGCCTCCCGCAATCGGGTGCGATGATGAAACAAACGGGAAGGTGCCCTGGTCCAGGTCCAGCATCGTGCCTTGACTGCCCTCGAAAACGGTGCGCTTTCCGGCGTCCACGGCATCCTGAAGAAGCGCCTGGGTATCGCCGATGTACGGCGCCAGTTCTTTCGCGTAGGTTTCGCACTCGGCCAGAACCGCGTCCAGTTCCAGCGGTTCGGCTCCGTACACGCACGCCAGCATCGCGTTGTAGTGCTGGAGGATGGGCGGAACCTTTGTCCGCAGAACATCGAGATTCACGAGATCGCCCATGCGGACGGCAGACCAGCGGCGCGCCTTGTCCGCGTAGCACGGCCCGATGCCGCGCAGGGTGGTGCCTATCTTGCCTTCGGCGAGTTTCGTCTCTTCCGCGCGTTCCACCATCTTGTGCCACGGCATGATCACGTGTGCGGACTGCGAAATATGAAGGTTGTCCAGTCGCACGCCGCGCTTGCGCAGGCCGTCGATTTCAACCGACAACTCCTTCGGATCGATCACCAATCCGTCGCAAACGAGGCACAGAGTGCCGGGATTGTGAATTCCGGCCGGAATCACATGATGCACGTGCGTCTGTCCGTCAAACACCACCTTGTGCCCGGCGTTCGGTCCGCCGTTGTACCGCACGCATACGTCCATATGACGGCTCAACACGTCAACGATCTTACCCTTTGCTTCGTCGCCCCACTGCATCCCAACAACCACGATGGCCGGCATGACATTACCCCCCGGAAGAAAAACTGGGAACCGAGCACGGTTCACGAAAAAAACGGCCCCTGTGCGGGGCCGTTCCCATATCCATGAATAGCACAGCAGATGCCGCCAAGTCAGGTCATCCGCGTTGCCGGTTCATCCAATCAGCCGTCCCATGCGCTTTCCGCCCAGCACATGCACGTGCAGGTGGAACACGCTCTGGCCGGCACCCTCGCCGGTATTGATCAGCAGTCGGAAGTTGTCGCCCACGCCGGCGTCGGTAGCCACATGGGCGGCGACCTTCAGCAGATGACCCAATTCGGCTTCTGTCAGGTCGCCCGTGTCCGCCAGCGAATCGGCGTGCTTCTTCGGAACAACCAGAAGGTGCACCGGTGTCGCCGGATTGGCGTCCTTGAACGCCATCGAGACGGTATCTTCGTACACCACCTGTGCCGGAATTTCGCCGGACACGATTTTGCAGAAAACGCAGTCCATGATGATATCTCCCGTGTCAGACCTGGTAGTCGTCCACGTGTTCGGGCGCGGTGTAGTCGTCGTACGGAATCCCGCCGGTAGTGTAGGATTGGTGGATCGTCGGTTGATGCTCGCCGCCGAACTTTTCGCCAAGCGGGACGCCCTGGTCAGCCGGTTCATCGGGCATGCGCTCCATCATGATGGCGTGCTTGTTGGTTCCCTTCACGATCCGGTCGCCGCGTCCGTAGATATACTTTTTCCGCGCCATGATCTCTCTCCTGGGTCAGTACTGCTCGGGACGACCAATGATGAGCCGTTTCAACCTCGCCCGGAAGCCCTTCGGTTCGGGCGCCGGTTTGCGCTTCATGCGGGCAATCCGCAATCCCTTGTTCTCGATGACCGCCCGCGGATTGTCGCGGCACATGATATTGGCGATCTCCTCGCCGTACTTCTCGGTCAGCGCCGCGTGGACTTCGCTCAGAATCGGCGGGCGTGACTTCGCGTTGTGCGCGTCGGAAGCGATCACTATGGGCCTGTCTTCCTCCACCAGTTTCCAGGCATAGTTCTGAATCTTCTCGCCGAATCCGCCCATCAGGCTCGTTGTGTTGATCTGGATCGGCAAATCGGGTTCCACATTTGCCTCGAAGGATCCCGGTTCCTGGATAAACATCTGGCACCGCTCCGGGTGCGCCATCAGCGGCATAATGTTGGCCATGCGCACCTGGAAGATCAGCTCCTTGAACCTGATCGGCAGTTGCGTGAACGGGAATTCCAGCAGAACCGTGCGCGAATCGTTGAGGGTCAGCACCTTCTTGTGCGTCAGAGGCATCAGCGCCTCCCAGGTGGCCACCATCTCCGTGCCGACCACGATCCGGATGTCCAGCCCTTCCGCGGTAATCCGTTCGTTGATCTCGGCCACGCGCTCACGCACCATGTCGGGCTCCACGCGCTGTTCACCATAATACATATGGGGAGTGGCCGCGAGAACCGTGGTTCCGTTCTCAGCCGCCACCCGCGCCATTTCCAGCGATTCGTCGATGGTCTTGGCGCCGTCGTCCCAACCGTACATGACATGTGAATGCAGATCAACCAATTTTAGTTTCCTCACAAGCAAGGATAAACCATCATTCGCGCGCGAGGGAATTCGCCGCGCTCGTCCCTGCCTGTTCAACACCGTTTTGGAGGCTCCTGTGACCGACATCAACACCGCCGCTGATATGCTGATTACCCGCTGTATGGCCGCGAAGTCCGGCGAAACCGTACTGGTTGTGGACGACGACCGCCTGAACACCATCTCATCCGCGCTGATCGGCGCCGCTGACCGGATTGGATGTGAACCGATTAGTATGACGATGAAACCGCGCGAACGGAGCGGCCAGGAACCCCCGGAGCCGGTCTCGGCGGCTATGCGGTCGGCCAGCGTGGTCCTGATGCCGACCAACTGGTCTCTGTCGCACACCAAAGCGCGCCACGCCGCCTGCGATGCCGGCGCACGCGTGGCCAGCATGCCCGGCATCACCGAGGAAATGTTCGTTCGCACGATGTCCGCCGATTACAACCGCGTGGCGGAACGAAGCCGTTACGTCGCCGGTATCCTGGCGAAAGGTTCCGAGGCCGTCATCACCACATCGCTGGGCACAAATCTTCGGCTGAACCTTCAAGGAAGGCCCGCCATGCCCGACACCGGCCTGTACCACACGCCCGGCGACTTCGGCAACCTTCCCGCCGGCGAGGCATACATCGCGCCGATGGAAGGTTTCGGCGAAGGTGTGCTGGTCGTAGATGCCTCGATGGCCGGACTGGGTGTGTTGAACTCCCCGATTACGTTTACCATCCGCGACGGCCGCGTGGTTGACGCGGAAGGCGAAGGCTCCGACCAACTGAAGGCGTCGTGGAAGGCGGTAGGCGACGAGGCCACCTGGATCGCCGAACTCGGCGTCGGCACCAACGATGCCGCTTGCGTCATCGGCAAGGTGCTGGAAGACGAAAAGGTTATGGGCACCATCCACGTGGCCTTCGGCAACAACGCCCACTTCGGCGGAACCAACAACGTGCCGTATCACGCCGACGGAATCGTGACGAAAGCCACGTTAATCGTCGACGGAACACCCGTCATCACCGACGGCGTTCCGGCGTTCTAACCACCGAATTCACGTAGGGGCGATTCACGAATCCATTTGTACCAACTAAATCGACTAACTGAGCGTGAGGCACGCTGAGCGGAGCGTAGGGAGCCTGCGACCGAAGCGTCCATACGGACCCGTAGGGGCAGTCGAAGTGCGCCGGCGTCCTTCGACTACGCTCGTTCCTCGCTCCGCTCAGGATGCCTCTGCTTTTTTCTCACAACCCGGAGATTCTTCGCTGACGCTCAGCAACTGTGTTGATTTGTCAAGTGTTACTGATCATTGAGCTATGACAGACTTTGACGCTTAACCGATGAACTGGTTGGTACAGATGTTCACGAATCGCCCCTACCCGGCCACTGTCCGCGCGATTGCCCGGCCGCGCGGACCTGTTCCCTCCAGGACGGCCTTTCTCGCGTCGCCGTCGTGCAACAGCGTCACCCGCACGATGTCATCCGGCAGGGCATCCCGGATAATCTCCGCCCATTCGACAACCAGCATCCACCCGGCGTCGATGTATTCGTCGAGACCCAGTTCCACGGCGTCGTCCGCGCAGGTCAGGCGGTAGGCGTCCACGTGCAGACCCGGCCGTTCCCCAGGGTATTCGGCCATCAGGGCAAACGTGGGGCTGATGACCTCGCCGGGGTGTCCCAGTTCGGCAAAGAAGCCCTGGGCCAGGGTGGTTTTGCCGGCTCCCAGGTCGCCGGAAAGCGCCAGCACGTCTCCCGGACCCATCGCGCGCGCCAGGGCGGCGCCGAGCGCCATCGTGGCCTTGGGGGAGTCGAGAGTGATTGCGAATGGTTCCTTGCGGTGTTCCATCACGAGAAATGCCTGTACGACAGGCATTCCAATTCTTCAATGGCTCCGTCGAGCCTGCGAATCTGCATTTCTCCGGTTGTGGTGGAGCCGATGCGCGTCAGTCGGGTTCCCGTCGATTCCGCCGCGCGCCGCAGATCATTCGCCCGGTCCGGGTGCGCGGTCATCAGTAGCTCGTAGTCCTCACCTCCGGTCAGAGCCCACTGCTCCACGGGCCTGAGAATTCTTTCCGCAACGTTTTTCGCTTCTTCGGATACCGGCAGGAGGCTTTCGTCAATAAACGCGCCGACACCGGATTCGATACAGAGGTGGCCAATATCGCCTGACAACCCGTCGCTGACATCAATCATCGCGGAGACGATGTCCCGCGCGGCCTTTCCAAACTCGACCCGCGGAGTCGGTGTCAGATGCCGATCCACCAGCGCCAACCATCCGGGCCAGTCCTCTTTTTTGAACCGGTTCATCAGAAGGAACAGACCCAATGCGGAATCGCCCAGTGTGCCCGTGACCCAGATATCGTCTCCCGGTTTCGCCCCGCTTCTCAGCGCGGCCCCTCCCGTGGGCACAATGCCGACGGCCGTAACCGATATCATCATTCTTTCCGGGGACTCGGCGACATTGCCGCCCGTGATCCGGATATCCAGGTTCAGGGAATCCAGGCACAAGGCAACGCCGTCGTAGATGGCCAGCACGGCATTGACCAGTGTGCGCGCCGGCAGGGCAAGGCCGTACAACAGGGCAACCGGTTCCGCGCCCATCGCGGCCAGGTCACTCAAGTTCACCGCGGCGGACTTCCATCCGATGTCCTCGTACACGCACCATTCGTGATGGAAGTGCACTCGTTCGACAAGCGCGTCGGTGGTCATTACGATGTCGTGTCCGGGCGGCGGCGTCCACACGGCGCAGTCGTCCCCGATCCCGCTCACGACGTCCAATTCCGCGATGGCGTCAATCAGCCTGAATTCACCGACATCCTTCAGAGTTTTTTTCATATCACTGAGAGGATGATAGCGCGGCAATCCGCCTGCTTGGATTCGGAGCACACAATTCATGTGCTGGCGGAGAGTGATATGACGGCGAAACGAATCATCATCGGGTTGGACATCAAGAACGGGCGCGTGGTGAAGGGCACGAAGTTTGTGAACCTGCGCGACGCCGGCGATCCCGTGGAGCTCGCGGCCTTGTACGACGCGGAAGGCGCCGACGAGATCACGTTCCTGGATATCACCGCCAGCCACGAGCGCCGCGGCCTGGTGTTCGAACTGGCCCGCAAGGTCTCGGAAACCATCTTCATCCCGTTCACCGTCGGCGGGGGTATCAACACCATCGAGGACTTCGGCGAAATCCTGGCGGCGGGCGCCGAGAAGTGCTTCATCAACACCTCCGCCGTCAAGACCCCCGAACTGATACGCCAGGCCGCCGACCGCTACGGTTCGCAGGCCGTGGTGGTCGCCATCGACGGCAAGGCGACGGAGAAGGAATTCGCGCGGAGGGAATCCGATTCGGATGGACGACCGCTCTACGAGGTGGTCATCCACGGCGGGCGCACACCGACGGGGCTCGACGTCGTGGACTGGGCCTGCCGCGTTGAGGATATGGGCGCCGGTGAAATCCTGCTGACCAGCATGGAAACCGACGGCATGCAGACAGGTTTCGACAACACCATCACGCGCGCCGTCGCCGATTCGGTCGGCATTCCGGTCATCGCTTCCGGAGGCGCGGGCAATCCCCGGCATCTGGTGGAAGGCGTCACCGAAGGGCACGCCGACGCCGTTTTCATTGCCAGCATCGTCCACTACCGCACCCATTCGATACGCGAATGCAAGGAAACGATGGCTTCGGCGGGGCTTCCGGTGCGTCTGCGGTGGTAGAATCCTGATGATGGAAGGTTGTCAATCCGCAGTCTGTGTTCTTTCCGATGACGCCTTGCCCGTGGTCGAGGCCGTCCGCGCTCTGCCGCGCCGGGGATCGGCTTTCGTCAGTGAACCGATTGGCGGCTGGGTGGTGGTGTTCGAGGAGTCGAGTGACGGACCGGAAGAAGACCGCTTGAACGAATACACGGCGGTTCTCTCTGAAAACCTTTGCACCACCGCGATCGGATTCCTGATCGTCGAGAGCGACCTGCTGATCTATACGCTGGCCCGCGACGGGTGCGTGCTCGACTACTTCAACAGCTGGCCGGATTACTTCGACGAGACCTTGCAGACCGATGACGCGGAAAGCCCTTCCGGTAATGCGGATCTGCTGATTGCCGAGGTTGGGCCGAACGCCTTGGCGGAAGACATACGGGCGATACTCGACGGGGAATACGACTTTGCCGAGGAACGCCTGGCGGCCCTCACAACGGCGCTGGGTCTGCCGGCCGTCGCCGCGCAGTGGGGATACCACCTTCTGGAGCAGGAAGAAGATGCCCCCAGCGAGTTCGCCCGCGTACCTGCACCATTTCGGATACTGCCGGATGCGACCGGCCAATGACACACGCCCGGCATTCGTTCCGGGCCGGAGACCCGTGGTAAAATATGATTGATACAACCACTTTCAAATACGATGCAAACGGACTGATTCCGGCCGTCATCCAGGACGACGAAAACGGAGATGTCCTGATGGTCGGCTATATGAATGCGGAAGCGGTTCGCCGCACCCTGGAATCCAAACGGATTACATTCTGGAGCCGAAGCCGGCAGGAATACTGGGTAAAAGGCGCCACCAGTGGTTTCACGCAGGAACTGCAGAGTGCTTACTACGATTGCGACCGCGATGCCCTGCTGTTCCGGGTGATACAGAAAGGCGCGGCCTGCCACGAAGGTTACCGCACCTGTTTCTACACCCGCATCGACGGCGACGGCGAACCCGTCATCACCCGGGAGCAACTGGTAAAACCGTACTGATCGTATCCGGAGAATCGCGTGCCTCAGCACGACAAAGTCGAACACGTATTAGACGAATTCATGGGTGATAAAACCCGGGCGTCGCAGTTGCGCGTCTGGCGTGAAGCCCTGGAAGAGCGGCTGGAACGCCTGCGCGCCGAAGTTCGCGCCAATCCCGCGGCGATGGAATCGCTGAAGCCCAAAATCGAAAGCCTTCAGAAGCAGGTTCTCGCCTTGAAGGACGAAGAGGCCATCACCGGTTTCGTTGAGGACAGCGTGCGCGCGGTGGTCGCCGATATCGGTCAGACACACTCACCGCCCGGCGGATCCGAGGAATATCCCCCGTGGACCTCCATGGACGCCGATTCCGAAGACGATATTTAGTCCCCCGATTCCTCAAACAGCAAGGAACCATTCCATGTCCTCCAAGCGCCGCGTCGCGCCCACCCACCAGATTATCTCCGATTTCAGAGAGTCCAACCAGCGCATTTCCATCGCCGGATCCTGGCATCTGGAACGCGCCCTTCTGCAGATACTCGTCGCCAGCCACGCCCATTCCGGCAGTCGCGCCTTCCACGGCAAGCGCTATGTCGACACCACCGAGAACGACATCGTCCAGGCGTTGGGATACGACCTGCAGACCGAACGCCGCATGCGGCAGAACTGGATCAACGCCGTTCAGCGATATGCCGACGCCGCGCTGGAGGGCAACGCGCCGCCCTTCGCCGTTGATATCGACACCGGCCTCCCGCTGTTCGGTATCGGCCTGTTCCGGTGGCTCAGGGTGAATCCCGCAGAGCTCCTGACCGGCCTTCTTCTGGGCGGAATGCGCGACTTGCCCGAATACCGAAAGCGCGCGCAGGACCGCTACGACATTACCATCGGGTACGGACGCACACACCCCGTCTGTTTGGACCGTATGGCCGCCGTCGGTCTGGACGCGGGACGGCTTGCTCATGAAGACAACGAAGACCGGATTGCCGAGTTCATCAAGGAAGGCATCATCGTGCCGGATACATCCCCGGTCGGCGGCGAGGTTCAAACCTTGTACGTTCGGTACCGCGTCGGCCCGGGGGCTTCCGACGACTGCGCCATCCTCGCGGTCGGGAAACTGTTCGGTCTGGGAGCCGCGGTCGGCTGTTTTCTGGCAGACGCCGTCGATACTCTGGAGAAGTTCGTAACGGAACACAACGACTGGGATGCCGTCATCGCGGACCGGATAAGGCAACACCCGAACGCGCCCGTTATTGAGGACGATGACATTGTTTACATCACATTCCTCGCGTCCACTCCGCCCGGAATGGAGCGCCGGTTGCCGGACAGCACGCTTCGCCATTTTCTGGAACGCAACCGCGCCGTGGACCTGTGCCTGCTCGAAAGCCACTTTCTGTACCTGATGGGCCACCCCTGGGAGAAACTCGACACAGGGAATGACCCTATGATGACCAACGAGGAACTCTACGCTTTTATCGAGGAACGCATGACGCAATATCCGCACTCCGGAAAAAACGCGGGATAGTTTCCGAATCGGGAACCTTCACAAGGCGGAATTTCGTCCTACCAGACAGATATGGCCGCACCCTACCTTGAACCCGACATCGCCGCGCTGGCCGTCTCCAGCGCCACGAGTGATTTCTCTGTCGACTTAACCGGTCTGGACGAGCGCGAGCGCGTGTTGCTGAACGCCCTTCAGAACGGCATCCCGGTACTTCAGCGTCCCTTCCTTTCCATCGGCAAGAACCTCGGCATGACGGAAGAGCGCCTTCTGAACCGCATCGACAAATTGCGTGAGCAGGGCTTCATCCGACAGATATCGGCCATTTTTGACAGCCGGCGCATCGGATACCAGAGCTCGCTCGCGGCGATGAAGATCCCGGCCGACCGTGAAGAAGAAGCCGCGCGTATCGTGAACGCACACCCGGGCGTTTCACACAACTACCGGCGGGACCACGAATACAATATGTGGCTCACGCTCACCGTCCACCCGGCGAAGCATCTTCCAACCGAAATGGAACTGCTGGCCGAAAGCGCGGGCGCCGTGTCGGCCATGCTGTTGCCGACAGTCAAACTTTTCAAAATCAACGTCCAACTGGACACGACCGGATCAACAGCGGCCGCGCAACACGAATCGGCGAAACCGCCGCCGCATTCCGGCCCGCTCACTCCTCTCACGGTCGACGACATCCTGACCATCCGCGAACTGCAGAAAGATATCGACACGGACACGATGCCTTACCACGTGATGGCGGACAACCTGGGCATCAACATCCTCGAAATGCTGAGTCGTATCCGGGCGTTCCAGGCCGATGGCCGCATACGGCGCATAGCCGCCGTGCTGAACCACAGGGTAGCCGGTTTCACACACAACGCGATGAGCGTCTGGAATGCTCCGGAAGACGACATCGAGCGGTGCGGAAACATCATCGCCGGTTTCAAGGCCGTCAGCCATTGCTACCAGCGCCCTACCTATCCGGACTGGCCGTATTCCCTGTTCGGCATGATCCACGCACGCTCCGAAGACGAGATCACATCCGTGGTGGAAGCGATCCGCGCGGAGACCGGACTCGAGGACTACCGCCTGCTGAACAGCACCCGCGAATGGAAGAAGCAAAGGGTGATGTATTACGTGGAAGAGGGCATGACGCTGGAAGAACACCTCGCGGCCCAACAATAGACATCAGAAACATGCAAACGGCCCGGAGACTGGACACGGACCAGCCTCCGGGCCGTTTCTTTATCCGGCGCGGGCGTCAGCCCTTCACGCCGGAAACAACAATACCTTGAATGAAGTGCTTCTGCGCGAAGAAGAACAGAATCAGCACGGGCAACAGCACCACCAGCGTCGCCGCCATCATCAGATGAGGCGTATCGACCCCGTACTGCCCTTTGAAGAGGCTCAGCCCCAGCGCCAGCGTGTACTTGCTGGTGTCGTTGATGTAAATCAACGGACCCATGTAGTCGTTCCACGCGCCCATGAAACTGAAGATCGAAACCGTCGCAAGAGCCGGGAAAGACAGCGGCAGAACGATGCGCCACCAAGTCGCCAGCGGACTGCAACCGTCGATCTTCGCCGCCTCTTCCATTTCGTAAGGAATCTGCCGGAAGAACTGCCTCAGAAGGAAGATGCTGAAAGCCCCTCCGCCGAACCAGGCCGGCACGATGAGCGGCAGGAAGGTGTCGATCCAGCGCAGTTCCTTGAACAGGATGTACACCGGTATCATCGTCACCTGGCCGGGAATCATCATCGTGGCCAGCAGGATGATGAACAGCGGTTCGCGGCCCCGGAAGCGAACCCGCGCGAATCCGTAACCGCACAAAGCCGCGCTCAGGGTGCCGCCCAGCACGCTGAAGAACACGATAATCAGCGTGTTACCAAGGAACTGCCGGAACGGCAACATCGTGAGTGACTGCCGGAGGTTGGACCGGAATGCCGCCAAACGCGTGTAATCCTTCAGATCCCCGGCCTGTACCACTTCGCGCGCTCCCGAAATGCGAAGGTCGGCGTCCAGAGGCTGAACCTCCACACCTTCGGCGGTGGTTTTTACCACGGCTACCGTGCGTCCGTCCTTCAGGCTCTGCACCGGGACGGAACGGCTGTCCACCACCGTTGTAACATCGGTCGTCGGCAAGAGTTTCGGCGGAAATTCGCTGGTCTCCGCGGCCGTTTTCATTCCGGTTCCCAGTAGATACAGGAAGGGCAACATGAACAGAACCGAACCCAGAAGGAGAAGGACATACGTGATACCGCGGCCGATCGCGGCGGTTCGGTGCTCACTGCGACTGCCTTGTTTGACTGTTGTGGCAACCATCAGTCCTTACCTCCCTCGTAGTAAACCCACGACTTACTGCTTTTCATCACGAACGCCGTCAACACCAGAACAATAGCGAACAACACCCACGCAAGCGCGCTGGCGTAGCCCATCTCGAACTGCTGGAATCCTTTCTGGAACAGATACAGCACGTAGAACAGCGTCGCGTTGTTGGGGCCTCCGCTTGTCATCACGAAGGCTTGCGTAAAGACCTGGAAACTGCCGATGATACCCATGATCAGGTTGAAGAAGATGACGGCGCTCAGCATCGGCAGGGTGATCTTGAAGAACTGCGTAATCTTCCCGGCCCCGTCGATTGACGCCGCTTCGTACATCTGTGTGGGAATGCCCTGCAACCCGGCCAGATAGATCAGCATCCCGCCGCCGACGCCCCAGAGGCTCATAATGATCATTGCCGGCAGAGCCCACGTTTCGTGGCCCAGCCAGTCGATCGGTTTCATGTTCCACAGGTCGTAAAGGCCCATCCGCAACAAAGCGTAATTCAGCAGGCCAAAATCGCGGTTGAATATCCGCCACCACAGCACGGCCACGGACACACCGCCCACCAGAGACGGCAGATAATACAGCGTGCGGAACAGGGGAATACCCTTCACCTTCTGGTTCAGCAACATCGCAATCGCCACGCTGAGTACCAGGCCGATCGGCACGCTGACAATGCTGTAGATGGCGGTGACTCTCAACGCAATCCAGAATTTTGGCTCGACAGTGAAGGCGCGCGCGTAATTCGCGAATCCCAGCCACCGGACATTGCTGAGCGGCGTGATGGCATCCCACTCGCACAGGCTGAGAAACAGGGACGTAAAGATCGGAAACAGCCCGAACAGCAATACGCCCAGTATCCACGGCGCGATGAACATATAGCCGGTGCGTTCCTCCTGCCGCGCCAATCTGCCAATCGGGCCGGACCGGCGGAAGAACCACACAATCACACCAACCGCAATCGTTAGCAAAACGGCCAGTATCGACAACACCAGCGTCCAGTTCACCTTCGGATACGACCGGAGCGTACGCCATTTCTCCAGGAAGGCGTTCACCTTCGGATCCATCTGCTTCAGGGCGTCGGCCGGTTGCATCGTGTTCAGAGTCAGCACTTGTTCCCAGTACGGATTGCAGATCTCGTTGAACTCCTCCGGATTCGGCGTTCGTGGGATCACCTCGGCGTATTCAATCGTGCGCAGGAAAGCCCGGTCGTCCACGTCTCCCTTGGGATTGATGAAGTGGTCGCTGTAGGCGACACTGCGGATAGCCGGTATCGCCAGGCCCAGGTCGCTGTTCAACGCCTGGCCCACCGGTCCGGTGAGGTAGGAAAGCAGTTCAAAGGCTTCCTTGGGGTGCTTGGTCTTCGCGCTGATGCTGTAGGCGACCGTGTAAATAATGCTGAAACGTTCCTTCTCCCGCGGCATCTCGGCGGCGTCCCAGCGGAACTTGTTCATCTCCCGGAACCGGGGCGTCAGCCAACGCCCGTAGCCCAACAGCATTGCCAGGCGTCCGTTGCTGAACTCCGTTTGAGCGTCGCGTCCGGCGCCGGTGGCGGAAGAAAGCGCCACTTCGTCCTTAAAGTTCAAGTCGCGAAGGAAAGTAAGCGCTTTCAGCACCTCCGGTGAGTTGATGGTGGACTTCCGCGGAGTTCCCTGCTCGTCGGTTACGAAAAAGTCGCCGCCGGCCTGGCGCGAGAAACCGTACACCCCGACAAGTCCCGATGAAAACTGAAGTCCAAACTGGTCGATGCGGCCATCGTTGTTGAAATCCAGTGTCATCTTCCGCGCGGCGCTCAGCATGTCGCTCCAGGTCCAATCGCGCGTCGGGTAGGGTACTCCCGCCTTGTCGAACAGGTCCTTGTTGTAGTACATCACCTGGGTGGTGAAATCCTTCGGAATGCCGTAATGCTTGCCCTGATAAATGAAAGCCTTGAGCACTTGCGGAAAGAAATCCGCCACATCGAATTTCGTTTCCCTGATCAGCGGATCCAGATCGAGAAGCGTATTCTTCCGGGCGTATATCTCGAACGATTCGGCCGGCATGTAGAAGACGTCCGGCGCGATGTCCCCGGCCATCATCGTCCGCAGTTTGCTTTCAAAGTCGCTGGTGTGGATATACCGGACCTTGATGTGGGGGTGCGTCTTCTCGAACGATGCCAGCAGGTCTTCCGAAATCTTCTTTTCCTGCGGATTCCCCCAACCCATGTAGGTGATGGTAACCGGTTCGGCGTGGCCGGGCATCGACAGCAGGATTCCAACAAGGAGAGAAGCAACAAGCGTGGGGAGTATCTTGGCCATAGGTAACTACTATCTCGTCATCCAAAAGACAGATACACTGGGACTAACCACCCCCAACCCCTCCTTGAAAAGGAGGGGTTGGGGGTGGTTAGTCCGGTCAGAAACCCGAAAACGGCCCCCTGCCGGTCGAACCACTGGTTTCCAGTGACGGGGAGAGGCCTTAATCAATGCATTAAATGATAACTTGCCGTAACTGTGCATGGTCTTCATGGATGATAGCCAACGCGAATGGCCGAATGATGCACGGGGAAAATGCCTTGGGGGCGGCGGTGGGCGCCAACTGCCGACCGCCGCCCCGAAGAGTATCACGTGGCGTCATCGGTGTTCACCGGTTGCCAACGAACCCGGTTACAACGATGACGCAATAGAATATCAGCCTTTGCGAAGCGCAACGGCGTCCAGAATGTCGATTTTGCCCGATTTGTCGAAGTCCAGCGCGTTAAACGCCGCTCCGGCGGCCGGGCTTGCTTCGAGACCGCCGGCGATTCTCAGCGCTTTTACGTAGGCGGGAACCGGCGGGGTACCGAAGATGTTCACGATGGTCTGGGCCAGCGGCGTGCCACTGCCGACGACCGGTGAATACTGGTTGGGGCCGAAGTCGTCCCAGGCCGTGGTGTACGTGCCCGGCGGATCCTCGACAATCAGGATGTACTTGTATTCGAGATAACCTTGCGGAATAGTGGCTGTCGCCGTGTAGGTATATTCACCCGTCTTGGTCATTGCGATGGCGCCCGTGGGGTCACCGCTCCAGCCGCTCAGGCCGCCGCCGCCCGTCACGTATACAGGCCGTCCCGCGGCGATGCCGTCATAGTCTGTCATCTCAAACGTAACACTGACAGGCGTTCCGGCCACCGTGGCGTTGCAGGCGACATCATACGTTTCCATGCCCTTGCTACCGGCGGGGATCACCAGCCGACGGTCCGGACTGCCCGGATAGTTCAGCGTGTCCCAGTTCATGTAGTTCAACATGTGGGGCAGGCGGTACTTGTAATAGATCGTACCGGGCGGAATAAGAACCGGAGCGCTCTTGTAGTGGCCGGGCTGGCCTTCCACAGGCGAACACAGCAGTTCATTCGCGCCGGTTCCCGCACCGTCGTCATTCGCCCACGACATGAACGAGCCGGTGAGGGTAACCTTGCCGTTTTGACCGGTGTTCGGATCGGGGTTCTTTCCTACGATGTCCTGCGGATCCCACAGATGGAATACCACGGGAATCGCCACCGGGAAGTCCGCCGAGTTGCGAGCCGGATTGACCAACGTCGCGCCCGTGCTCTTCACGTTGGAAACGGTGACGCGGCAGGTTCCGCCGACCGGCAGGGAACCGGTGGTCAGGACCACGCGAGATGGCGTTCCGGAATCAATGGCCGCGCCGGTGACCTCGATGGTGGCGCTGTTCGCCAGGTTGGTGATCACGAAGTTGGCGGGGGTGTTTCCGCCGTCGCCAACCGCGTCAGAGAAGTTGACGTTTACCGTCGTCATGCCCGCCGCCGCCGCGCTGGAAACTTCGAACGAAGCCGGTTGGGCCAGCGTGTAGGTAGCGTATTGCGTCAGGTAACCGCCGAACGGGCTCGGATCGCCGGTATTCGGGTCCTGTCGGCTTGCGGCCTCGAAAGGCACGCAGTCGATCGGTCCGCGGATGTGGTTGTTGTTCTTGTTGCCGGGTTCGCCGCGTGTTGTGGCGTACCACTGCATCAGGATAGTTTCGCCGATGACCG
>JAKQQT010000100.1 GCA_029564025.1 Armatimonadota bacterium
GTCTACCACGCAAACGACCGTGTAGTCGTTGGAGCGTCCAAAGTCCACACCTGCGACATACGTGCCTTCTTCAGGCTCCGTAATCGGCTCCGTGCTACAGTCCGTGACGTTCCTGAACACGTAGCCCTCGCCTTCCAAGAACTCGGCAAGATATTCCTGGTGGAAGCGGCGTTCCGTCATATCACGCCGCGCGGCCTCCACCTCGTCGGCTGGTATGTACGGGTTGACCACGGTAGGTAACTGGATGCTGAACCAGTCCGGTTCGCCCGGATCGCGGCCACGATCGTACAACGTTTTAAAGAAATTCATTCCGCGCGGCGTTGACAGAAACAGCGCACCGCCCCGGTAATCCGTGAGTGTCGGACGTATCACGGCCTGCCACGCGTCTTCAAGTGTCGGCACCATCGCCGCCTCATCAATCACGACGAGTTTGTATTTGCGCCCGCGTGCCGCGTCCGCCCGGTCAAGACTCCACATGTCCAATGAGCCGCCCGTGTCGCAGTCGATGCGGTGTTCCTGCACCGACACCCGCGTCGCTATCGGTTGCAGAACGTTGAAAAGATCGCGCCACACATCGGTCAACATGCCGTAGGTGGGACTGAACCACGCTGTGCGCTCGCCCCTCTGAATCGCCGTGATGATGCGCTCCATGCCGAGCCATGTTTTGCCTGCGCGTCGCCCTTCACAGACAACGACAAACCGCTCCGGCCTGTCCGCTATCGCGCGTTGTTCAGGGTACAGCGTCCACGGTATCAGGTTCGGCGCTTCCGTCACCGATGGAGCACGGGCGTTCTTGTTCAGGTGCTCTAAGGCCATTCCCGCCATCAGAACCGAGCCGCGTACGCCACCCGATTTCCAGAGAGGCGAACATGGTATTTCGCTGTTTATCGTCTGTGACATATCGCTCAATTACTTCGTAGGCAACGCTCATTATCGCCGCCACAAACACCCTCGCCTCAGCGGGTGTCAATGAACCGATGGCAGTAGCCGCGTTCTTTGCAACCGAAACCACGTCTCCAACAGCGTCACGAATCGCCCTTGCATCACCTGTCGCCAACGTGTCTGCAAGCGTAGCCCGTCCTAGCGCAACCTCATCAGAACAATCGTACGGATTATCTGCAAGCAACGCGTCCAGGTATTCCTCACGCATCGCCCCTTTGAGATATTTCGAATAACGCCCATGCTTAACCCTTGCCGCGATTACCTTCTCGCGTGCATTCCCACCAGCCCCATGAAACCGACAAACAGTGTGTCCTGAAACCGCTGGTTTCCCACACTGCTCGCCTCGCCTGTTCTTCGCTGTACATCTTTCTGCCATGGGGTATCCAAGTGTACCATGGGGTATTCGTTTACTCAGTCGGTACTTCCGGTGTCAGTTGTGCCTTCAATTCGTCGCGTTCACGCTCGGCGGCCATACGTGCCGTGTGCTCAGCCTTGAGCGCGACGGCCAGTTCGTTGATGCGCCGCGTGTAGAACTCGTCCTGTGTCACTTCGTCCCAAGTCATTCGTTTGTCTCCTGTTCAGGTAATACCGATTCGGTCGTGTGCTCACTGGTCACGCGCAGTTTGAGGACGCGGACAGCGTTGCCGTAGATGGCACGTGCGGAGCGTTCGGACAGTCCGAGCGTGTCGGCGGCCTCGGCGGGTGACTGGTTGCACAACACGCACTCGGTGAGCAAGTCGGCGGCGTTGCCGTTCACGCCGCATATGTTCAGCAGGAGCCGGAGCAGGTGGCCGTGAGTAGGTGCGGGATCGTCACAGACGGGAGCGGTGCATTCGTCCACGTACTGCACGGTGTCCGGCTGTCGGTAGAGTAGCGCGTCCGTTTGAACGGCGCGGCGTGCGTGAAGGTAAATCCAGGAGGAAAGCGGGCCTCGCTCTGGGTCGTATGTGTCCACGGCCCGTATCAGGCCAGTAACAGCGGACTCGTAAGCGTCCTCCAAAGGCAGAGCGCCATGCCACCGTAAGGCAACGGACCGTAACAGTCCGTTATATCGTACCGTCGCCCGCTCGATGGTTTGCTCACGCGTCATAGCGCCCCGTTCTCATGATACCCGATTGCCCTGCCATTGAACAGCCGTCTATTTATCCCGTCTTTGGCCCTAGAATGCCCAACCTGCGGCCTCTGGTGCGTTTCAGGTGTCCTAACTACCGACAAGCGTGCGTCCGTGCGATTTGCCAAGAATGGCCGTCTCCGCCTCGCGGAGTAGCCGGTCGGCTGTGTCCTGGTCGCGTGCCACGAAGTAGCGTTCTTGCTGGATCATGGCGCGTTGCTCGTCAGATACGGGAGTGTGTGAGCCCTTGACTTCGATCCCGATCCACATAGACGGCGGCCAGTTGACGTGCGTAATAAACAAATCAGGACACCCCTTCGTTACGCCGTCGCCGCCGGATGGCACATTGAACCGGCCGCACTCGCACCGGACACCGCGTCGGACACGGGACGTGCTAATCACGACGTAGCCGGCGAGCGTCAGGCGTTCGATGATGGCGTGCTGGACTTGTGCCTCGGATTCCGGTATGCGTTGGCCGCGCGGCCTTGTGGCGCGTTTCCGTTTCAGTGCCGCTTTGGTGAGTTCCAGTTGGCGTTGCATCAGTCGTTCCTCCGGGTCATCGATGCCAGTTGCTCGGCGATCTCCGCACGAG
>JAKQQT010000133.1 GCA_029564025.1 Armatimonadota bacterium
GTGGTGGATCCGGCAGGCCATCACCCGTGCCCTGGCGGACCAAGCCCGAACGATCCGTGTGCCGGTTCATATGGTCGAAACTCTGAACCGCATCCACCGGGCCGGCGCGCGTCTGTCGCAGTATCTAGGCAGGGAGCCGTCGCTGGAGGAAATCGGCCAGGCCGTGGGACTGGATGCCGCCCGGGTGGCTGAGGTACTGCGCCTGTCGCCGGAACCGGTGAGCCTCGAAACCCCCGTCGGAGACGAAGAGGAGACGCACCTCTCCGATATGGTAGAGGACGAGGAAGGTCAGTCGCCGATTGATGCCGCCACGGGGCGACACCTGCGCGAGATAATCATGCGAGAGTTGAATGAGCTGACGGATCGGGAGCGAACCGTGCTGAGTCTGCGCTTTGGATTCGACGACGGTTCTCCGCGCACGCTGGAGGAAGTCGGCGCGATTATGAAGCTGACCCGCGAACGCATCCGCCAGATCGAAGGCAAGGCATTGCGCAAGTTGCGCAAACCGGAACGCACGACGCGGCTTTCGGAACTGCTCCAACCGTAACAGAAAGGCCGGCCCGAAAGGGCCGACCTTTACGCATGTCATCGGGGGCCTGTCAGCGCTTCACGGCCAGTTCCTTCTCTATGGCGCTTGTGATCGCGGGCGTTTCCGGCTTCATCCCCGCCGGGAACCTCGCCACAACCTCGCCCTTCCGGTTCACCAGGAACTTCGCGAAGTTCCACTCGATCTCGCCGCCCGTTTTCGAGGCCGGATCGGTGAGTTTCCTGTAAAGTGGCGCTTTGTTCGGATCCTTGACCGAGATCTTCGAGAAGACGGGGAACGTGACGTTGTAGGTGGAGGTGCAGAACTGAAGAATCTCCGAGTCGGTTCCCGGTTCCTGCCGGCCGAAGTCGTTGGCCGGAAACGCCAGTACCACGAATCCCTTGTCTTTATACTTCCGGTAGATGGCTTCCAAGCCGGCGTACTGCGGCGTGTTTCCGCACTTGGATGCTGTGTTGACGATCAGCAGAACCTTACCCTTGTACTTCGACAATTCGACCTTTCTGCCGTTGACATCCTTCACGAAACCACTCAGCAGTGGTTCGGGCTTTGTTTCCTTCGCCGGACCGGCCACCACGGAAGGAAGCAGGATACAGGCCAGCGCAAACGTCAAAATCGATTTCATCGCAAATCAACCTTTCTCCGCCGAAATATCGACGGTCATGGCTGATACACCGAAAACCGCTGTTTGTGTTCCCGCGTTATGCGCCGAAGAGCGGGCGGGAGACGCGCCAGCGGTCCGCCAGCCATGCGAGGCCGAGTGGAACGAGGATGCACACCACGGTATACAGCGGCACGCGCCACTCCGAGCCTGAAAGAACACTCTTGAACAGGTGGCTCAAATACACGATGACGAACGGATGGATCAGGTAAATCTGCATCGACCGGGCGCCCAGCAATTCCAGGACGCTTTTCCATCGGGGTACCTGTATGCGGTCGCACCAGGCGAACAGCGCCACGCTTCCGGCCGCACCGTATATCCAATTGCTGAACTGGTACAAAGCCGTGTTGGCGGGTTGTTTCAACAGAACCTGGATGGCGACGACCTCGAAAACCAGCAGGGAGAGAAGCGCCGCGGCCGTTCCCCATAATCTCGCCTGTTCCCGCACAGCCTCGAGCCGGTCGGAATGCGATGCCAGCCATATGCCCATCATCACGGACGGCACATACCAGAAGATGACACTGCCCGGATAGCGCATATGAAGGAACCATCGGTTCAACAGGTATACCACGGCAGTGACGACAGCCGTGACCAGCAGTGTGGCCGACAAGGAAGGTCGGGTACGGAACCAGGGCGCGCACAACGGGAGGAGGAGGTACAGTTGCAGGACCACGAACAGGAAATAGAGGTGGTAGTAGCCCTTGCCCCACGTGAAGGCTGTAACAAGTTTGTCGGGATCGGCGTTCCAGAGCGCAAACCGGTACTGGATCAACAGGGCGATAAGGGTCCACAGAAGGTAGGGCCACAGGGCGCGGAGGGCGCGCTTGCGGAAGTAGTCGCGCAAAGGGTTGCCGCGCAGAAGGCCTCGCATGTTCAGGAAAGCACTCAGCAGGATGAACGCCGGCACGGCAAACTGAAGGGCGCGGTTCGGCACGGCAAGCGCGTACCATTGCCACGCGTCCTGACGAAGTCCCTTTTGAAAGTGGCCGGTCACGTGAATCAGCACAACCGCAAGGATGGCGATCCCGCGGTACACGTCCAGTCCGCTGATTTTGCGGCCCTGCGATGTTCCCACCGTTTTCATCACCATCAGTATGGGGACTGGAACTCCCGGTCGCAAAAGACAACCGGTATCACGCAAAAAGGGGATGTCCGTTTCGGTTGAGAAACGGGACATCCCCCTGATAACCGGTTGTTCCAGTCCGGACCGGTCTGTTCGGCAGGCGTCAGGATTGCTTCTTGACGAACTTCACCGGGTCCTTGTCGAACTGGGTCTTGCACCCGGCGCAACAGAAGTAGTACGTTTTGCCCTGGTAGGTCGACTTGGCCACGGCCTTGTCGGGGGAGGCGATCTTCTGTCCGGTTACCGGGCAGACCACGGACGCCTTGGCGGCTGTTTTGCCCTCCTTGCCGCTTCCTGCCGCGCAACCGCCGCAGTTCGGACCCGCAAACGACGCGCCGCCTGCGATCGCCATTATCGCAACAATCGCCACTAGGTTTTTCAAGTCTCCGCTCCTTTATCTATTGACCGGGCAGAGGCCCGGTACGGTGTCCATCTGACTGACTGGCGTCGATTCCCGGGAATCGATCGTGTCTTCCAATCGATACACACAACGTCGGCTGTGCGGGTTCCATCAGCGGCAATCATCTGCTGGAAGCTCGGGCGACGGTCATACAATGCCGTATGACGCCGCGTCTCTCCTCGAAAGGCGGTCTTAATGAAACAACCGATTCAGGAATCCCGGCCTTCGATCCTGCCACACGAAACGACAAGCTTCAGCACCAGCGATTGGCGGGCAATCATCGTCCGGCGCGAGGACGGTGACCTGTTCGTCCTTCCGAATGTGACGGGCGAACAGCGCATCGAAGGCGAAGGCCTCGTGTGGCTCCTTCCGACACCCGACAGCGGACTTCACAGCCTTCTCGTGCGAGTGCGCAACGGGGCAACAGTAAGCGTTGGAGATACCGGTATTGAGATCGGGTCAGGCGAACACGAGATAGAGGAACACGAAACACGCCCGCGGACCGATGTGATGGGAAACGCGTATTCCCTCAGCATTGAGCATGGTGAAGAGCTTGAGGAAGCGCTGGCGGCGTTCCATTGGGACACGATGATCCCCTGTGTCGTCGAGCGAACCTCCGGAGTGGACTATCCGGACCGCGACGGCTTCGTGCAGAGTTCGCCTTCCACGGAACGTTTCGCCGGCACCTATCCTTCGTGCGACCACGAGTTCGGTATCAAAGGGAGGATGGCTTTCGGCAACGACCTCGATCTGGCCGTGATCCGGCGGATGATCGAACTGGCATTGCGGACGATGCGCGAAAATCCGAACGGTACCTGGGGTTGTCCGTGCGCGGTTCAGCCCAACGGCGACCGCGAGTACTATTGGATGCGCGGCGCTATGGACGGCTCGGTTCAAGCCCAGATGTTCCGCCTCTCCGGCAACGCCGAGGTGCAGGAGGCGGCGTGGCTGTATTATGCCGCGACGAAGGACCGCGACTGGCTTGCCCGCAACATCGAAAACCTGGAAAACGCGACGACGCAGATTGAACGGTTCCTGGACACGGACGGCCGCCTGGACGCCGCGGCGTTCTACGAAGACGCTATCATCAAGGACGGGTTTTCGGCGGAGAGTTCCGCGCTGACAGCCCGTGCGCTCGGACTTCTGGCCGAACTGGAAAACACCCTCGGAAGGACGGACAAGGCGGCTTATTTTAGCGAGTTGTCACAAAGGATTACCGGGCATTTGACAAGACCGTTTCCCGACGGTCTGTGGGACGCGAAGAATCAGCGGTTCATCGACTGGATTGACCGGAACGGTATCCCGCACGATCATATGCACCTCCCGGCCAATATCCTGCCGCCGCTTTTGGGCTACGCCAACCAGGAACAGAAGACCGCTGTTGAGACACTCGTGCGCGCGGAGTTCGAAGCATTTCAGCGTTTTCCCACGTTTGTCGCGGCCCGCATCGCAGACTATAACGACAGCGAAATCGGCATCCACGGACCGTTTGACAGTTGCGCGATGGCAAGGACGTGGTGCTGGGACGCCGCTTACTGGCACAGCAGGGGAGAGAGCCAGGTCCTTCTGGATCAACTTCTGACGGTCGCACGAAAGGGTGAATCCGAGGGCTGGAGGATGGCGGAACGGTACGGCCTTGACCAGGCTCAGTCCGTCGCCGGCTATGGCTCACCGGACTATTACGAGTATCCTTGTGTTTTCGCGTGGGTCCTTATGCACGAATATCTGGGCGTTCGTCCGGCCCTGGACGCCGACCTGGAGATTGCTCCCCGAATCGTCGGGGAAGGTGAGGTTACCCTGAAAGCGCCGCAGTTCGCCGTGGCCTATCGCAAGACCGGAAATCAACTCACCATCACCAACCTAGCGCCGAACACCCGGACGTTCCGGGTCAACGGCGCCCTTGAGCTCCTGACACTCGCACCCGGAGAGACCGCGAAAGTAAAGCAATGATCATCAGCCTGTTCCTTTTCGCCGCGCCCGTTCAGCCCGCTAAACCCGTCACACTGACGCCGGCCACCAGCAGTATCAGCAAATCGGTGAAGATCAAACCCGGAGTCTATACGCTGGAATCGAAGGACGGCGTGCCCGCCCTCCGAATCGAAGCCGACGGCGTTGTTGTCGACTTTCAAGGCGCCACGCTGAGGTCGCCGGCCGCGCGCACGGGCCTGCAGGAAACGTATGAAGGAGTCGGCCTGGGAATCAAAGGCCGCAAGAACGTGACCATCAGGAACGCCAGGATACACGGCTACCGTTTCAACCTCCAGGCGTTGAAGTGCACTGGTCTGACGCTTGAGAACTGCGAGATTGGACAATCGCGGTCGCAGAAGATCATGGACGGAGACAGCGTCAATTACATCTGGCTTGGGCTTCGCGACTTGACCACGTGGCGCAGTTATGGTTGCTCGGCTTGGCTGGAGGACTGCACGCGTTCGACGGTGCGAAACGTGCGGGCCAACCAGTGCCAGAACGGCTTGATGCTCGTGAATTCCAACAAGAACAAGGTTGTCGGCTGTGACTTCTCGTACGAGTCGGGGTGGGGTGTATCGCTATGGAATTCCAGCGACAACCTCATCTGCTGGAATCTCGCCGACTTTGTGAACCGGCCCTGGAGCGGACTCTGGGGCGGTGATTCGTCAGGCTTCATCCTGACGACATCCAGCCACCGCAATATCTTCGCGTACAACTCACTGACCCACGGCGGCGACGGCTTCTTTCTGGCGACGCGATCTGCCGGATTGGACCGCGAGGGTGTTTTTCGGACATCGGGTACGTGCGACAACAACGTGGTGGCGTACAACGACGGGTCGTGGTCTCCACACAACGCATTCGAGAGTACCTTTTCCACGGGTAATGTCTTCTACCGGAACTGGGCGAACGAGTCCGACTACGGCTTCTGGTTGGGTTTTTCCGAGAAGAACATCGTGATTGAGAACCAGATCAACGGCAGTCACAGCGACGGGATCGCGCACGGGCAGGGCTCCGACAACTGGTTCGTAAACAATGTCATCGGGCGAACACGCGGCGCCGCGATACGCCTCTGGTCGGGCGCCGATTCCCAGTCGGCACAGGTTCCTTCGGCGCGCAATCACATCATCGGCAACAAGATTACGAACGCGGGGAGCGCGTATGCCCTGTCGAATTCCACGGACTACACAGCGGCGAGGAACATCGTCAAAGAAGCCCCCGTTCCTTCGGACTTCAAGCCCGGACCGGCGGTCGGAGCCCCGCCTGTGCCCCGTGTCCCGCGTCTGGCCGAAATCATGAAGTTGAAGCCGAAAAACTTCAGGTTCTACAAGGACACGGACAGGCCCAAGGGTTGGAACTGGCTCTCCGCGACGAAGTACGGGATGAGGGACTACCGGGGCATGCTGGTTCCGTGGATGGTTCAGGACTCGAAGACGATCAAGCTGATGGTGAACCCGAAGCGCGTCAAAAAGATAGTTCTGCCGGACTGGCTGGTGATGCGTTCCGGCGTCAACAAGAACGAGCGGCTAGTGACCATCAAGCCGACAAAGGAACCCACAGGTGACTGGAAACCGTATAGAATCCAGGTCATCGGTAAGGCAGGCGAGCGCCAGATCATCGCGGGGCGCTTCCTCGACGCGGACTGGCGCGTCCGGTGGTTCCAATGGTTCAAGCAGGATCCGAACGCATATGCCGATACCACAGGGTGGAGGTTGTTGTTCGCCGGTACGCCCATCAAAGAGGAGAAACTACCCGCGCTACCCAACATCCAGGGCTACGCCTCGCCCACGAAAGGCGTTCCCGCGTACTATTTCGCCTTCGTCGCGACGACAAGCATCAAGTTCGAGGCGGGTACTTACCGGTTCAATTCGCTGTCGGATGACGGAATTCGGGTGCTCGTTGACGGCAAGCCGGTCATCGACAATTGGACACATCACGCGGGAACCAACGACTCGGGCTTGGTAACCCTTACAAGCGGCCTTCATACCATTGAAG
>JAKQQT010000154.1 GCA_029564025.1 Armatimonadota bacterium
CGTCGCGCGGGCTTGGGCAAGAAAGGCTTCGGCCCGCTCCGTGCCCAAGTACAAATGCAGGACTTCCGACGCCTTCCAGTGGAACGTTCTGGCGTGTTCGAGTTCGCCGCCCTCGATCTGCTGGACAAGCGAATAGAAGTGGTTCCGACCGCTCGGCACGCCAATGACATCCACGTAGGAGCCGGGCCGAACACACATCGGGAGCACGTGCTCCTGAAGGACGTTCGGTTTGCAGTCCGCAAACTCATCAATGACGCCGCCGTCCCAGAAGTCGCCTTCGATTCTCGCGGGCCTGTCCAACCCGGCCACCTTGATCGTGGCACCATTACGCAGCTTGACTGTCAAGTCGCTGTGGCTTATGTCACGGTCCCGGCTGCCTGTCGCCAGCGCCCAATCTGGCACAAGGGCCAGCAGGTCACTCCAGTAGATGAACTTCGATTGATCGTTCGTGGGGCCACATAGAAAGTACCTCCGGTTGGGATACGGGCTTGGCCGCATCGCTGCCAACAGCACCCGTCTTTTCGCAGCTTCGGTTTTCAGGCTACGACGCCCGGCATAGCAAACGTTGACCGGCGCATCGCTTTGGAAGAAGGCCAGTTGGCGCGGGTCCGCGTTGATCGTGGTCCATCGACTTGTCGGGGCGGTCAAGGTCATTGCAGGTCCCATCCGAGAATCGACGCGACTTCTTTCAAGTTCACGAACGCCAGCCGAGCAAACGGTCACCGTTGAAAGTTCCTCATGCTGCATCGCTTGGTCCTTTCACAATGCGAATGGCAATCACGCCCTCCACGTCGGTCACGTGTCGCGGTAGCCGCTCAAGCCGCCCGACGTGCCGCCCGTAGACAATCGCGCCCTCGATTTCGGCCACCGTGGGACGCGGATACTCGGGGAACCGATCGCGAACCGCGAAGACGACGGTTTGAATGTGAGCACAAACGATGCCGTGGGGATTGCTCATGGCGTGCAGCGTCTCCCAAACCCGATAGTACGCCGGCAGGGCACCGCCCCGGATGATTCGGCGCTGGTAAGTGGGCAAACTGCGAAGATTCGACGCGCCGCCGGACGCGGGGGGTTGCCCTCGATTCGCAACCCCGGACGCACTCTGCCGTTGCGTGCC
>JAKQQT010000164.1 GCA_029564025.1 Armatimonadota bacterium
GATGACAGCCCGATGATCCATTGCGGCGACAGTCCGGCGTATCGAAGCGTGCGCGTCGATCTAACGCCGGAACAAGTTGCCGCGATTGCCCCGCGCAAAACGGGAAGCACAGGACGGCAAGAAGAGTACGAGTCAATCAGCAAGGCTTTCATAGAGCCGAACCCCAGCCATCAGCCACCGCCGATAGGCGGTCGGAATCGAAGGAGGAATGAAATGAGTGATACACCAAGAACAGACAGGCATTTCGACGCATGGGGAGTCGCTTCTAAATACGACGAAGCTGCGAGGGCATTTGCCGGGAGGCTTGAAAAGGAACTGGCAACGGCACAGCGGATTGCTGTTGGAGTTGCGAAAGAACGCGATGCCGCAATAAAGAAAATCGCAGAAGAGGCAAGACTTCGCGGAGCAGCGGAAGCTAAAGCGGACGAGCTTCACGCTTGCCTGACAGAAGCGATGGAGTGGTGCAAGCCGTGCAACTACGACCGCCAACCATGGATAAAGTGGGCGTCGGCGCGGGACTCTTATACGCCCAACCCCGCGATTCACACTCACGCGACCGAAGGGAGCGTGTAGTTGTGCAATCGGTTGTTCAACCCCTCCGAGTTCTTTCCCTCGGCGCTGGCGTACAGTCCAGCACGGTCGCCATGATGATGAAGCACGGCGAGATTGAAAAGGCAGACGCGATGATTTTCGCGGACACTGGCGCGGAGCCTGCGGCGGTCTACCGTTGGCTCGTATGGCTGGTGGCTGAAATCGGGTCTATCGTTCCGTTCTATAAGGTCCAGTATCTTTCCGGCCTCACGAAGCACCTTGAAGGCTCGTGCCGTGGCGAATCGTCGGCCCGGACGCCGCCCATGTTCACAATCAACCCGGACGGCTCTCGCGGGATGCTGAATAGGACTTGCACGGATCGCTTCAAGATTCGTCCGATCGAAAAGAAAATCCGGTCGCTTTTGGTCAAAGGCCAGCGGTGCGTCAGCATTCGCGGAATATCCTGCGACGAAATGCAACGCGCCCGCCCATCTTCCTCTAAATGGATGGACGTTGAATATCCCCTGATTAACCTCGGCATGACACGGCAGGACTGCAAAAGCTGGATGCTTCGGCACGGCTACCCGCTTCCGCCCCGATCCGCCTGCGTCTATTGCCCCTACCGTTGCAATGTCGAGTGGCAGAAGATGCGCGACCTTGCGCCGGACGATTGGGCCGAGGCTTGCCGGATGGATGAACTGATGCGCCACAACCTCAAAGGGATTCGGGGCGTGTGCTATGTCCATTCCCAGCGGGTGCCGTTGCGAGAGGCAAAGATCGAGGACGATACGATGAACCACCTGCCCGGCGCGGAAGGCTGGGGGGATGAGTGTGAAGGGATGTGTGGGGTATGAGGCTTTATAGGTTGAACCCCAGCCGTCTGGGGACCGGGCACCTTGTGCACGGTACCCAGCACGGCGTTGTTCGACTCGGAAATCAGAAGGAGGAATAGCGATGAAATTCTGTTGGAGCGGAAAGAAGACATGTCGGTGGTGCTACTGGCGCGGAAATAAATCTCCAAGCGGAGAAAGCTATTGTGAGGCTATGCCCACAATTCAGATTCCGGTTCGCGGGTGCTTTTGTGGACATTGCCTACACCGCAGAAACGGAATGTGCCCGCTGGTCGGTGGTATGAAAAAGCCGGAGGACTGGTGCCCGCAGGGAACGGAAAGACTGATTGCCGTTGCTGAGGTTCATCTGGACAACACTTGCGCGATGTTCCGCCCGCTTGACTTGGCGCATTTGGACAGCGGCCACCACCCGCTGGCCGTGCGTAGGGCGGCGGAAAAGCTAAAGGCGAAGCGCGTGAATCGTAAGTCGAACCCAAAGGTTCACTTGCGCGAGCCTTGCGAGCGTAAAGTGGAACCTGTTGTTGGGCTTCCTAATCAGGAGGAAAAATGAGCGAAGAAATCAAATGGAAGAAGCGCGAGGAATGGCTTTGCGTTCGGCCTAGCTTCTGCGTGGTGGTGAAGCATTGGACGGAGGATAGCGGATTTCGGGATGAAGGACCGCACCGCTGGGGAGTGTACGCCTATCTTTACCCAAAACACCAGATGTTTGCGGAGTTCAAGACGGACGACATCTGGCAACCGCCAGCGCATGAACTACCGATGCACGGCGGGCCTTCTCTCTTTCGCCGGAACTGGGCGAACGATGGAAAGGAGTGTTGCTCTGTGGAAATCGGCGCGGACTACCACCACGACGGAGATGATTGCTATACGCATGACGACGAGGGGCGCGGGGTAAAAGCCGACGCCGCCGAGCTTGTGCGGTGGCTCGCGGAATATAAGCCCAACGCCGGGGTTGACGGGGCGGCGGATGAACAAACCAAAAAGGAGCAAGGAACATGAGCGAAGAAACTAACCAAAGCGACAGCAATAAAACCGCCGTACCGTCGAACCCGTTGTTGGGCGGTCGGAATCGAAAGGAGAAACAAGATGAGCCTGCGAGATTATGAAGTGCCGAGGGATAACTTTCTCTATGACACAAAGTGCAGAGTTGTAGGCGGGTTTTCTTTCCCGTGCTGCTGTTGCGAGCACAATATGACCGATGTAAGAAAAGAGCCATGCCGCACCTGCGACCATAACGCAAACGCGGTGCCGGACGATCCGCCCAACGCTAGCGGTGAGGGGCGGCAACCCGCCCGGAAAGGACTGTGATGCAAGAGAAGAAACCTCGGCGGCGGGTTGCCGTACCTCTCGACCGCCTTGTTGGCCGGTCTCGTGACCAGTTGAGCGACATCGCCCGCAAACTGGAGCAAGCGGTGTTTCCGATCTCTGACGCTCGGGGTCAGCACTTCGCCCATGCGATTGCGGCGATTCGCCTCGGGCAAGGACTGCTGCGGGATGTTCCGGCCAACACTGTGATAACCGAAACGAGCAAGCAACGTGGCTTATCGTAAATCCATCCGCACGTTGAATAAAGAGCGCAAGCGCGAATGGTCGCGCCGGGCTGTCGCCGCCAAGGCCAGGAAGCGCATGGAGCGGACCTCGGCCA
>JAKQQT010000190.1 GCA_029564025.1 Armatimonadota bacterium
TATGGAGCTCTCCCAGTATACCTGATTCTGCCATATTAGAACCCTCCTACGTCGACGACACCTACGGTGCCGTTTGCGCCGCCGACGGTCATCCGGCCGAGCGGCTTGATCCAGTTGCCGGACGGGTCGGTGCCGCATACCTTGACTTTCCCGCCACTTCCAGTCACAACGGCGCCGGTGTAACAGTTGCCGGAACAGTCAACTGCGACTTCGCCCTTCGTGACGACGCGGCCGGTCTTGGCGTTCGCCACGGCCTCGATCGCGACCGCGAACGGCCCGACACCGTCTTCGGCGCAGGGCGCTCCGGTCGGGAGTCCTGCAGCCGGGGTGAGGGAAATCACTTTGCCCTTCTTGGTGTCGGCGGTTGCGGTGAACTCCTGCACTCGGGTATTGAGGAAAATTTCCCCTGCTTCGTACGCCATTCAGACCACCCGAATCCCGTACTTCTTCTCAAACTCGGACGCAAGGTTCTTGAACTGCGTCTCGTCGCCGTCCGGGGTCTCGCCCGGCGGGGTGCCGACTCCTTCGGCGCCCTTCGCGCCCGGCTGCGTGTTCTTGAACTCCGCGAACTTCGCGAGGAACGCGGCCGGAGCGGTCTCGAACTCCTTGCGGGTCGATCCTTCCTTCTCGCCAAGCCAGCCTTCAGGGAGGTTTACCTTTACGGCGCTCCACGCTGCGTCGGCGTCTTTCTTGGCCTGCGCTGCTTTGAGGTCGGCAAGCTCTTTCTTGAGATTCTCCTTCTCCTCATCGGGTTTGTCGCCTTTCTGTTCCGGCGGTTTGATGAGGTTCGCCATCTCGGCGATCTTTGCGTTCGCTGCCGCGAGGTCCTTCTTCAGGCCCTCGATCTCTGCGAGGTTGTTGTACTGCTGCGGGGGTTCCGGCGTCTTGGTCAGCGCGTCGGCAATCCGCTTGAGCAGTCCCTTGGTTTCGTCGTCAGGCATGTCTGGTTCCTGTAGATTGTGGAACATTGCTCCACTGTCGTTCGGATAGCAGTTCGGGCACGCTCCGCGGTCGAACACGAGAACATGGTTCGGGGTCACCGGACCGGC
>JAKQQT010000193.1 GCA_029564025.1 Armatimonadota bacterium
GTACACTTTGTCTGTCTCTGCCATTGTGGTATCCTTTGTTTGTGTGTGTTTGCCGCGTCCCGGTCTTGCTGATACGAGCTCCCAGAACCTGGGGCTCGGGCAACTGTTCGGGATCGAAAGGCAATGGCGTGTCGATCGCGCGGAGCGCCGGACTCTGACCGTTCCGAGAATGATACGATCTGCCACGCCACGGGTCCAGGCCGATCGATTCGGCCTATTACACTTAGCCGACTACTCGGCCTGGACCTACACTCCACAACATACAAGAATGACAGACGCGAGGTATCCCGGGCGGAGCCCGTACAGGCGCAGTCGAAGTGCGCCGTCGAAGTTTTTCTCGCCGTCATTCCGAACGAATGTGAGGAATCTGCGGTTCATCCCACCCGCCGCTTGCGGCGGGAAAAGCAACCGCAGATTTCTCGCTACGCTCGAAATGACACGGTTTACGCTCAGTTAGTCGATGTTAGTTGGTACAAATGGGGTTGGGAACCCGCCCCTACCCGAATCCTGAATCCTGACCCCTGAATCCCGCCCCCTGTTACCTCAGCCGAACCAACCGGTCGCCGGAATCCAAGGCGAATAGCTGAAGCGCGCCGTCGTTCGTGACGTAAGCCACGTCCAGAGGTTTCTCAACCATCGGGTCGCCGGCGCAAACGCCGATGGCGGTTTTGAGCGTTGATTCCAAGCGTATGTTGTCTTCCGAAACGCGGTACTCCAGCACCTGTTTACCCTCGGCATCGGAGACGGCGAAACGAGCTGTTCCGTACGGTTCCTTTATTGTCGCAAGACCCAATTGGCCGTCTTTACTGGTTGACGCCTGCAGTAGCGGGTACTGCTTCACCATCTTCAGGCTGGCGCCGTCGAAGGTCAACTCTTTCAGGTATGCCTGGCCGCTGTCGGAGCGGTTCGCAACCCAGAACGTTCCGGGCGAGTTCGGATCCGCCGCGATGGTCATCGGGATGAAGGACGGTTCTTCGTACTTCGCGATGTACGTCGTTTTGTCGTCCCACACCACGATGCGCCCGTTGCCGGTGTCGGCAATTGCCACATACTCCCTGCCGTTCACGTTCAGGCAGGCCAGGCCGCCCGGATTCCTGAGTTCGCGCATTTCGGCCCTGTCGCCGACCATTCCGGCCGTGCTCTGGGCGTTGAACCGCAGTTCGCGCGCGCCTTCGGGGAAAACGCGGCCGTCCACAATCAGCGTGGTTCCATTCTTCTCGATGATGCGGACCGTGTTGTCGCCGACCTCGATGCTGTCGCCGGGATTCAACTCGGCGGCTTTCCTGTCGTCGCTCAGCACCAGCGTCTGGCGGTCGGTTCCCGAAACGGACTTGCAGAAGAAGTCGTACATTTCGTTGCGCACGTCGTAGGCGCCGGTCGGGTTGGGAACGGCCACATCAAAGCGGTAATCGGGCCGTGTGTCGGAGGACGCCAGCGTCACATAGAAGCGTTTCGGGTCGGCAACCGACTGCACGACCTTCCGCGCGGTGTGTCCGAAGCGGTAGTGGTAAAAGAACTCCTCCGCGGGGGTGGTGCCGTCAAAGACGACGGCAAAGGGGTTGGCGATGCCGGCGTTGGTAGCCACGACCAGGCG
>JAKQQT010000198.1 GCA_029564025.1 Armatimonadota bacterium
GGACCCACCCGGATTACCTCCCCCGGCGTCCCTGGGATCCGAGGCCCGGTGTGCCCGCCGATTTCGACCGGTTCCGCCGGATTCTCAAATCGGAACTGACCGAAATCATCACGAACTACGACCCCGCCGTCCTCTGGTTCGACGGTGAGTGGGAAGACACCTGGACCACGGAGATGGGCCGGGATATCTATTGGCACGTTCGCGACCTCAAGCCGAACATCATCACCAACAACCGTCTCGGAAAGGCGCGTTATCTCGGAGGCGCCTCGGCCGGCAAGGACAGTGTCGGTGATTACGGGACTCCCGAACAGGAGATTCCGGCAGGCGGATTGCCCGGGGCGGACTGGGAATCGTGCATGACGATGAACGACACGTGGGGTTACAGCCGGTTTGACCACAACTGGAAGTCCTCCACCACGCTCATCCGGAACCTTGTCAACTGCGCCAGCAAGGGCGGGAATTACCTGCTGAACGTCGGTCCCACTGCCGAAGGATACATCCCCGCGGAAAGCATCATCCGCCTCAACGAAGTCGGTCGGTGGATGGACATCAACGGCGACAGCATCTACGGCACATCGGCTTCTCCGTTCCCGAAACCACTGCCGTGGGGTGCGGTGACCCGGAAGCCCGGAAAACTGTATCTTCACGTGTGGTCGCCTGAAGGCCAGTCGGTCGTACTGCCCGGATTGAAGAATAAAATGGGAAGAGCGTTCCTGCTCTCCGATCCTTCACGGGAGTTCAAGGTCACCCGGATTGCCGAAGGTGCTCGTTTGTCATTGCCGGAAGCGCTTCCGGATAAAAGTGACACTGTAATCGTTTTGGAAATTGAGGGACAAGCGAAGGTCGCGCCCCAACCGCCCATCAGTTCGAATGCCGACGGTTCGTTTGTGCTGAACGCTCTGGATGCAAGGGCAGACAGTCCCGCCCGGTACGAAGAAGACAAACGCGCCATCGGGTATTGGACCGACTCAAGGGCGACGGTTTCGTGGACCGTGGAGTTCAAGACCAAGGGAGCATACACGGTGACTGTTGAACAGGCCGTTCACCCCGACACCGAAGGCGCCGAGTACAGCGTTGAGGTAGACGGCGCCAGCTTGACGGGAAAAACCAGAGCCACGGACCATTGGAACGACTTCAGAACAGTGGACCTGGGAACGATCCGGATCGCCCGCGCGGGAAGGCATATCGTAAGCGTTCGTCCGACGCTGATGCCCGGCTTCGCGGTGATGAACCTGCGCACGGTACGTTTGATTCCTGAACAGTAAAGGCAGTAGATATGATACGGAAGCCGGCCGCTGTGAAGCGGTTGATTCATGACTTGACCGTTCGAGCCCGCTTGACGAACAGGGAGATAGCACTGTGAAAGCAGACAAAACCGAAATGGTGAACTGGTACCAACTGGATCGAGAGGAAGTACTGACGAAGTTGCAGACCTCGTTTCAAGGAATTGCCACAGAAGAGGCTCAACGGCGCTACGAGCAATACGGTCCCAATGAACTTGTCGAGAAGAAGCCGAAGTCGCCGTGGGTGATGTTTCTCGATCAGTTCAAGGACTTTATGATCCTTGTCCTCATTGCCGCCGCCATCATCGCCGGGATGATCGGCGATCCCGTGGATACCATCGCCATCGCCGTGATTGTGCTGTTGAACGCCGTTCTCGGCTTTGTTCAGGAATTCCGCGCCGAAAAGGCCTTGGCCGCTTTGAAGAAGATGTCCGCTCCATCGGCTTCGGTCATACGGGACGGGCAGATTGAATCAATACCCGCCGGACGGCTTGTTCCCGGAGATCTGGTTTTGCTGGAAGCAGGAAACCTCGCCCCCGCTGACATGCGGCTGACGGAAGCCATTCATCTTCGGATTGACGAAGCGGCGTTGACCGGTGAATCCGTGCCGGTGGAAAAAACCGCGGACGCCCTGAGTGAACCGGACCTTTCCATAGGCGATCGCAGAAATATGGTTTACAAAGGAACCATGGTCACCTACGGCAGAGGCCAGGGTCTCGTGACGGCAACCGGCATGCACACGGAACTGGGACGAATTGCGACCTTGCTCGAAGGGCAGGACGAAGCGAAGACACCGCTTCAGAAACGGATGACCGCCTTTGGTCAGAATATCGCATACGCGGTTCTTGCGATATGTGCGGTTGTCTTTGTGACGGGCATCCTGCGTGGAGAACCGCCTCTGCAGATGCTCCTGACATCGATTTCCCTGGCAGTGGCGGCCATTCCGGAAGCCTTGCCGGCCGTCATCACCATCTCGCTGGCTCTCGGAACCAAGAAGCTTGTCAAGCAGGAGGCATTGATTCGAAAACTGCCGGCGGTCGAGACTCTGGGTTCGGTAACCTATATATGCTCGGACAAGACAGGAACCCTGACACAAAACCGTATGACCGTGGAGAAGGTTTACGTTGGCGGCCAGTTGATGGACAGCGCCGAGATGCCTGCCGCGCACGGGGAGGACGGGGCGGGCGGTTCGATGTCCGAACAGCGTTTGCTTGACTTGATGCTGAGCGCTATGGCTTTGTGCAACGATACCCGCACGGATGCCACGGGTGGTTCAACGGGTGATCCAACCGAAACAGCGCTTTTCGATATGGCTCGCGATAGAGGCTATCTGCGAGCCGCTCTTGATGAGCAGTATCCCCGTCTGGCTGAACTCCCGTTCGACTCCGAACGAAAACTGATGACCACGTTCCACCCCTGGACGGACGGAAAAGTCGTCTCGTTTACAAAGGGCGCGGTTGAGGAAGTGGTGGAGCGTTCCGTTGAGGTTTTGTCACACTCGGGGCGGGAGGAGGTAGACCGTTCGGCCGTCCTTGAAACCACGGAACAGATTGCCCGGGATGGTTTGAGAGCCCTGGGGTTCGCCATGCGGATCTGGGACGCACTGCCCGATCCGGTGACGTCGGAACAAGTGGAAACAGGGCTGGTGCTGGTTGGAATCGTCGGCATGATGGATCCGCCGCGCCCGGAGGTAGTGGAAGCGGTTGCCAACTGCCGCTCCGCGGGCATCCAACCCGTGATGATAACCGGAGATCACCCGCTAACGGCGGAGGTTATCGCTAAGAGGGTTGGAATCATGCGAGGGGAGAGCCGGGCCGTTATGACCGGTCGTGAACTCGCGCGGACCTCGCTGGAGGAGTTCGAAAACGATGTCGAACACATCCGGGTCTACGCACGAGTGGCCCCCGAACAGAAACTGAAGATTGTGAAAGCCCTGCAGGACAACGGGCATTTTGTGGCAATGACCGGAGACGGCGTCAATGACGCGCCGGCTTTGAAGCGGGCGGACATCGGAATCGCCATGGGCATAACCGGCACCGACGTCTCCAAAGAAGCGGCGCACATGATTCTGCTGGACGACAACTTCGCCACTATCGTCAAGGCCGTCCAGGAAGGCAGGCGCATCTACGACAACATCCGGAAGTTCATCAAGTACACGATGACCAGCAATTCGGGCGAGATTGTGACCATCTTTCTGGCGCCCTTCCTGGGTCTTCCCATCCCGCTGTTGCCCATTCACATTTTGTGGATCAACCTTGTGACCGACGGCGTACCCGGACTGGCCCTGTCGGCCGAAAGGTCGGAGAAGGATATTATGAGCCGGCCGCCCAGAGATCCAAAAGAGAGTATCTTCGCCATGGGGTTGGGTACGCATATCATCTGGGTCGGCCT
>JAKQQT010000214.1 GCA_029564025.1 Armatimonadota bacterium
TTTTCTCCGGGTGACGGTTGCAGATACCGGCCGGGGGATCCCGGACGACCGGAAAGAGGAGATCTTCCACCGCTACGAGAGGAAGCAGCGGGGGGTGGGCGAGGGGCTCGGGCTCTACCTGGTCAGGATTCTCATCGACCGTTACGGCGGCAGGATCTGGGTCGAGGACCGCATACCGGGCTATCCCGGGGAGGGAGCGGCGTTCTCCTTCCTGCTCCGGGAGGCGGACGGCGTGCCGGAGCGGCCCGGGGGAGAGGGAAGAGCAGGTGCGTGAGGGGGCTCGCGGCCCCGTCGTGTTCTCCGTTTCCGCGCGACACCCGTCAGGTTGCGCCGTTGGTGCCGGTCCCTGCGATTGGGAAGCCGCCGGGGCCGGGCCCGGTGGAACGGACAGTCCCGTTTTCGTGCAGGAGTCCGGTCCTGAAGCCCTCACGTCACCCGGTTTCGCCCGCACCGTCGTGGAGTCGACCGGCAGGCAGCGGTTCCACGGTGGAGAATGTTGTGAATGCGCCGTTGTGGTCCTCCGCCGGGAACTCGTCGCAATGCTTCTCCCGGCCGGTCGGACGGCCGAATATTTCGGTATTGCACCGATAGCCGATCCCTGGGGCCGGATAAGAGCGGCATGTTTATATCGGCTCGCACAAGATGGATGTCTGCGCACAGGAAGGTGGGCTTTGTCCGGTTTAGCGTTCTTATCTTCGTTCAAACCACCCACAGGCGGCACCCTGCGCATATCCAGCCTCCTCCGGTAATGCGCTATGGAGATTGTTTCATGATTTCAGAGCGAGCGATAGTTTCGATGGTTGTCGCCGCGGCCCTCCTGGCTGCGTTGATCGTTGCACCGGCCGCGGCGGCGCGGACAATTACGGCGAATGGCACCAACGTCTTTGTGGGTGAGGAGAATCTTGACTTCGCCGGCGGTGTCTTTGCTGGTACCACCCAGTTCGTTCACTACACCGGCGAGGTGGGGAAGAGTTCGATCGATAAGACTATCGTGGTGACCGGCGGCGTAGTTGACGAACTTGTCAAAGGCATACCGACCGGACATTACTATGCGATAGGTTCGGCGAACCCCACACAGACTTATGTCAATGTCCAGAACCCTGAAGCGACGCTTGACGTAATGCTGAGCTCGTCCCCGAAGGACTCCGTGAACGGTAAGTCCATCAGCCGGGACACGTCGCTGAACTTCAAGTTTTACAGCAACGTGGACACGGGCGCCACGGCAAACGTGGAGCTCACTCTGCCCGGTGGCGGTGTGGTGAGAACGTACGACGGCAAATCTCTGTCGTTTAATGCCAATGGGCAGACCCAGTACCTGTCCAACGTCCTCTTCGGGCAG
>JAKQQT010000238.1 GCA_029564025.1 Armatimonadota bacterium
CCGTCTCGGTGACGGTCTGTCCGTTTTTGTTCATGTAGCAGGTTATCCTCATGATCGTCGGCTTGTCGAAGGACTGTAGCGGGAAGGTGGCCTTGTACTGGTTGTTGCCCAGGGAAGCGCCATCCATGGACAGGGTACCGCCGAGATTGAAGTTGACCCGTTCGATGGTGGCAAAATTCGGCGGAGCCATGTCCACCGTGACGATAAACTCGTTTTCCATCTGGATCATGTTGAGGAAGGTTCCGAAGCCGTCGTCGCCTCCTTCCTGGGTCCCGTCGTATTTAGCGGTGGCAGGCAGATCCACGCCCATCCCGTAAGCGGTCAGAGTGGTCTGGATAACGTAAACGGGATAAGTGCATTGACAGCCCCGGCCTTCCAGCTTCGCGTTCACCAGGTAGGCGTTGTTCGGGTTCATGCCCTTGGCTTCGCCAAGCATCATGATCGCTTTGGCTTCGTTACGGCCGTCAAGGGGTACGGAGATACTGGTGGCGTCGTTGTCGAATTTCGCTTTGAAGTCGGCGGCCTTCTTTTCCATGGTAAAGGGGATATCCTTGGCGCAGAGGTGATCCATCCACGTCACCCGGACCTTCAGCGGCTCCGGCAGAGGGGTGTAGGGCGGGGTTTTCTGTGGGTCGTAAGGTTCCCCGAACTGGGGATTGGTGCTAACGATGTCCATGTTGCCCATGTTGATCTGGGAGGGGCCGCTATCGACCCCGGGAGGAGGAATCGGCAGCTTGACATAGTTCGGATAGTGATCCGGCTTGGCGGCAATCATGCCCATATCCGTGTGGGTGCCGAAGCTGTCGCAGGGGCAGGCCTTTTCTGCGTCGAAGTCGTAGGCCAGGACCAGGGTGACCGACTGGCTCTTGGGTATCGGTATGTTCACGGCAAAGGAGATGTTGCCGTCGTCGGCGCTATAGGTTCCCTGCCCCAGCAGTTCCCCTCCCACGCTGTTCTTGTAGAGCTTGACCTTGATGACGTCCTGGTCGGATCGTTCGTCGCCGGATCCGGAGGCCTTGAAACCTACGGAGGTAACCGTCCAATCGTCCACTTCGTTGGCCGTCAGAACGATGGCGGCTATGACGGCGTCCTCTTTCCAATGGCTCTGGGCATGGAAGAAGATGGCGTCCCCGTGATCGGCGAGCTCCTGCGGGGTCAAAACGCCGGCGAGAGCCGTGTTGAAGGCCGGGATGCCCGCATAGAGATGGGTGGTGGGTTTCTGGAATTTGATGGCCTGCAGCTTGTCCCGCACCGCCTGGGGGACGCCGGTGGCTGCCATGCGGGTAAAGGAATCATCGGTCAGACGGAAGCTCAAGGCGGATTCGACGGCATAGATCAGGTTGGTGGGCTGCGGGTTGGAGGGGGCGGCCGACAGGGTCAGAGTCGGCTTGACGAAGTTAGCCGTGGCAATGGAGCAATGAGCGGTGGCCGTGGCCTCTGTCTCCAGCGAAGTTCCGGTAGCGGCGCCGGTCCATTCCTTGAAATTCCAGGGTTCCTTCACCGTGGCTTTCACGGGCACTTTGCTCGAACATTCCACCTCTCCGGAGTGCTGCGGCGTGGCCGAACAACCTTCAGCCGCCGCCTCCGCCGGGCTTACCACGGTCTGCACACAGCAGGTGGTTTGTTTGCGTTTTATTTCCTGGGTATAGGTTCCGAAAGAGGAATCGGAGGTCACCACGGTGTAGCCCCCGGCGCTGTTCGGCGACTGTGACACAGTAACCTGATAGGAATAGGGCGATGGGCAGACCGGCCCCGGGGTGAAGGTCCCGGTAACCGGGCTGTATCCGAAAGTGTGCACGCTGCCGCCGGGTTTGGCCAGGGCGATGATGGGGTCCTGCCCGTCCTGGCTCAGCACCTTGACGTCCTCTGCTCCCTTTTGTGTTTTAATCTGTCCGGCCCGCTTCGGATTAGCCGGATCGGTCAGGTCGAAGGCATCAATGAAATTGTCGGCAACCTCGCCCGTATTCAGGGTAGAAACGACCATCAGCGTGGCGTCTTTCAGCCACAAGCGGATATTCCCTCCCTGGGGCGCCAGGGTCGATCTGAGTACCGGACTGGCGGCGTTCGTCACGTCGTAGATGTTAACACGATTCCCTTCGAGGGTATATCCGGCGATAGCTGCCAGGTTCCCAGAGGCGGCGATGTCGTGCTGATCGTTCTGGCCGTAGCTGGGGAAGGGGAGGGCCCCCACCTTGGCCGGCGCGCTGGGTGTGGATATGTCGATGATTTCGCCTCCTGCCGCCGTTCCCTGAAGCAGGAGGTAGGCCCGGGAACCGCAGATTACGCCTTTTGTGATCACGGAGGAGGCGACATGGTTTTTCACCGCCGTTGGATTGACCGGGTCGGTCACGTTGATTACCGAGAGGATCTGCCTCTCCCAGGCGCCGGGTGCCGCCATAAGGCCGAAAAGATAATTCCCCGACACGGCCAGGGGAATCAGCTTGCTCCAGTCGCCCTTGTTGCTGAGCAACTGGGGCGACGCGGGATCCTGGGAATTGTAGATGAAAAGTCCTTCCGCCCCGAGATAGAGTCGGTTTTCATGGAGCAGCACACCTTCCGCGTAAAGGGGGCTGGCTGCGCCGGCGCCTGCGACAGGTGTGGGACCTGAAAAAACTATCTTTCGAAGGCCGATGTCCCCCGCAGTGAGGGCCGCAACGCCGCCCGTGGACCCGGAAACACGCTGGGTTTCACCGGAGGAGGCGGTTCCGAGCAATGCCGGGCTCGTCGCGGTTTCGACGTTATACACCGAGACACCCGCGTCGGAAGTTGCCGTATAGAGGAGATTTCCCACGGCGTAAACGTCCACTGCGGTGTTGCTTGTTTCACCCGTGTTCACGGGAAAAAGGTGGAGCGGGGAAAGCGATCCGCTGTTTACACCGATTATCCTGACCCCGGACTTGCCCAGGGCGCTGTAGGCCCGGCCGCCAAGAGCAAAGAGGCCCTTGCTCTCTTCTTTCACCCCGAGCGCCAGTTCGCCGGACTTGACCGCCGAGAGCGGCGGCGTCAGGGCGTAGGCGAAGAACATGGGGGCGTCGGAGCTGTTTTGGTTGTAGTTTCTTTGGACATACAGCCACCCACCGTCGATGGTGAAGACGTCGGCGGCCACGCCGCCGAGGTCAAGGTTTCCCAAGGAGACCGGTGCGGCCGGATTACTGGCGTTGACGACGCCGATGGCGCTGGTGTAGGGCCATGAGGATCCGACCTGGGTGGCGTAATAAATGTACTGGCCGCTTACCGCCATATTTCCACCCCATTTCAGACCGCTGATCGGGCAGGACCCGAGAACCGCCGGAGCCGCGGGATTGGTGACGTCGGCGGCCATGAAATGGGCTTCGTTTCCCATGGGCACATAGCCGGCGGCGTAGAGTCGGCCACCGCTGACGGCGATCATGGCCGGTTCGAAAGACAGTGCAAGCTGGGCGCGCTTGACAATGGTGTCGCCGCTGATGTCGTATAGGACGACGCCGGTGCCTTCGGTCACATAGGCGATGTCTCCGGCCACGGCCAGATCGTTGCGCCATCCGCCGATGTTTCCCTTGGGCTGGATAGTCCAGGCGTCCGTTTCCCTGGTGGCTACGAAGACGTCGGAAGCGTTGTTCGTGTCGCCGGTCACGAGATCGTTTCTGCTGGTACTGAAGGCGGCCACGCGGCCCTCTTCACTGATGACCCCTAAGGAGGTGAAATAGAGGGCGTCAAGTTCACCCACGGCGTTGAGGCTGACGCGCGATAGACTACGGTTTTCATGGTCGTACACGAACCCCTGGCTGTAGGGGGTGGTCTCGGTCAGCGGCTCCGCGAAGTTTGTCGCCTGAGAATCGAAGAAAATGAAGCGGCCGTCGGGCGAGATGGCGGTATTGCCGCTACCGTAATTGCCTGCTGCAGTTGCGGTGCGGCTGACCAGAAAGGTCGTGCCGCCGACGGTGTCACGCAGATACACCTGTCTGATGCCGGACGGGGTGTCGGCCACGAGGTTGTTCGCACTCGTGTCGAACGCTGCGTAGCGTCCATCCCGGGACAGGACCGGTTTGGAATAGCAAGTGGCATTGGCGCCGGCGTTCCCCCCGGCGGTGCTCACGGAAAGGAGACGGGTCTCGCCGGTCTCCCGGTTGTGGAGGTAGTATTGCTGGCTGTTTCCCGTGAGGCCACTTACGAGGTTGGTCGCTTTGGAGTTGAAGGCTACATAACGGCCGTCCCCGGAGATAAAGGGATAGTCGCTGTCGCCGTTGCCCGTGGTACCCTCCGTCGAGCGGCTCACAAGGGTCGTCTGGTTCAACTGACGGTCCCGGACATAGATGTGCTTTTTACCGTCCGTTACCCCCGCCACGAGGTTCGTCGCCTTGGAGGAGAAGACCACGTAGCGGCCATCTTCCGAAAGGGAGGGCGGACCGTCGGTCGATGAGTTGGCGTTGCCCAGTTCACCGCCGGGTCCGACGCTGGTCGCCGTGGTCTGGTTCGTCATCAGGTCGCGGACATATACCTGTCCCACACCCGCCGTGGCGCCTGGGACCACGCCGCCGGCCTGGGTGGCGAAGGCGACCATCTTGCCGTTCCCGGACAGGCGTGCGTAGTACGTACCGTAGCCGGTGAGCTGATTTCCCGAAGTGTCAAGGTTGACGCGGACGGTGGTTCCACTTTTACGGTCGCGGAAGAAGATGTCGTCTTGGCCGTTCGTGTCATCAGCCACAAGATTCGTGGCGCGGGAGACGAAGGCCACGTAACGGCCGTCATTGGAGATGGAGGGGCGGTCAGATCCCATGTAGTTCTGGGCCTGCCCACCGCTGTTTGTCAGACTCGCCCGTTCAACAAGCCAGGCGTGGGCGGTGGAGCCGGCGATCACGAAAACGAGATTAACCAAGCAGAAAAAAACCGGGATCAAACGCTTTTTCATGGTGAACCTCCAAATTCGGTGAATATTCAGTTGTGGTTTGAGCGATTATACGGATGAATAAAAAATGGCCTTCAACCCGCAAATATGAAACTCGGGGCAGTTTAAATTTTCCCTCCCTGGCAAGCCGACAGATGGCATACGTCTCTCGATGCCTCTCGATTTCCGGTGGCCTTACCGAATCCCGGCGGCTTTTTGGAGGATGTATATGACCTCCTTGATGGTGATTTTGCCTTTGTCGTCGATCATTCCCAGGGGGTTGATGTCTGCGTCTGTGGGCATGCCGGCCATGAGCCTCATGGCGAGGATGGCGTCGGCCAGATCGATGGCGCCGTCGCTGTTGAGGTCTCCGAGACCGGCGCTTGTCTGCCGCCAGACGGCGTTTTCGGTCCAGCGGTAGCCGCCGGTATCGCTGTAGATTACCGTAAGCATATCGTGATCCGCCACGAGGATGTTTTTGTTGGTCGGGTCGTTGGCCCTGGTGCTGAAGCCGATGGTTCCGGTGAAGACGCCGGTATCGACGCCGGTTTCTTCGAGGGTCAGGACGAATCCCTGGGAGTTTTTCGTGCTCACCGCCTGGACGATCACCTGGTCTTTAGCGGTGGCGCCCTTGTTGGCCGGGGCGTCTTTGACGGTGATCGTTGCCCGGGTGGCGGTTCCCTGATAGGTTGTCTTATCCATGGTCAGGGGGCCGGGGATGAATGTGGACGCCTGATAGGCCTGGGTGGAGAAGGAAGGTGCCGCGGCGTAGGCCGTCTGGACCGCCGAGTCCTTGAGGTCCATGATCACGACGTTTTTCAGGCTGTATGGTCCGTTGAGGCCGCGGTTGGAGATGACGCCGCCGGGGAAGACGAGGACGAAGGTCTGGGCGCCGGTGGCCAGGTCGTTGCGGATCAGTTCCGCCTGGGCGATGAAGTTGGCTCCGGAGTAGAGGTCTGCCAGGACCTTGTAGTTTCCCGCCGTGACGATATTGACGCCCACGCTGACGTTGAGGGACTCGTAGGCCTGGTCGCCGTCGGCGTCCACGGTCTGGGCGCTGTAGGTGTTGGTCAGGGCGGCGGTGCCGGGGTTCGGAGCGGCGACGTTGACGCCGCCGGTGAGTCCGTTTCCGGACTGGACCGCGCCGGTAGCGGCATTGTAGGCGTTCCAGGAGGTGATGACCTTGTTGTCGGCGCCCACCACGGCGGTGGGCTGCCACTGGATGGTATCGTCGTGGGTGATCTGCTGGGGTTCGCTCCAGGTGATCTGGGCCGCCATGTTGCCCGTGGCGGAGAACAGCGCCCCCTTGCCGCCCGCCGCATAACCCCGCCAGATGACCGTGGCCTTGCCGGCGGCATCTACCACCGCCTTGGGGTCTTCCATGAACTGGCTGCTTTCGGCGACGTTGCCCGGTGTTCCCCAGGCGCCGCCGGAGAGGACGGCATACTTGATGCTCCGCATCTTTCCGGGGGCCTTCTCCTCCCAGACGGCGAGGAAAGAGCCGCCGGGAGCGGGGGCCAGGGAGGGCGACAGACGGGTCGCCTCGCCGCCCGTGGCCAGGGCCGCCGGGGCGGTCCAGCCCGTTTCCCCCAGCTTCGACCACATGATGTGGCTGTCCAGGTTCTTG
>JAKQQT010000240.1 GCA_029564025.1 Armatimonadota bacterium
GTCGTTTTACGCTCATCTACAAGAAATAGCTGGCACAGATGGTTGCACGTGCCCTTGCAGTTGCCCACTTGAGGGCCAACTCACGAATCGCCCGCGGTATCCGATTTCACCATCTCCCGGTAAACCCTCAGCGCGTGCTTCATCTGCGATGAGCGGTCGCTGACCCCTCCGGCCCTCAACGCGTCCAGAGTCAGACGAAGGGCGGCCCCGAGTTCGGGTCCCTGCCTGGCGCCGGCGGAAATCAGGTCGTTTCCGGTAATCTCCAACACCCGGTGCCGAATCTCCGCGAGGTAACGGGTCAGCCGCAGTTTCTGCGGGTCACGTCGGATCGCGGTCAATGCCGCCAGCAAAGCCTCTACCGGGTGGTTGTCCATCTCGCGGTACCACGGTCCGTCCTGCGGGTCTTTCAGCGACTCCAGAACGGCGCGGGCGCGCGTCAGGATATCCTGTTCCTCCGGCCGCACAGACAATGCTGTGGCGAGCGCTTGCGGCGCGTGGAAGCACAGCGCCAGGTACCGCATTTTGCGCGTGGCGTGATCGCCGGCAAGTGTCCGTCCGGCCCAATTGAGCACGGTGTCCATTCGGCACAAGGTCGACAGAGCCGGTTCCCAACCCTCGGAAAGCGTTCTCCAGATTCCCCAGCGGTTCAGCCATACCAGCATCTCCGCCCACCGCATTTCGCCGCAGATATGTTCCACTTCGGCCCGCCGACGGTCCGACGACAAGGACATCACGTTGCCGGCCAGGGCGGCTTCGTCGGTTTCGGCAGACAATGCCAAGTCGTAGCGCACGGCATATCGCGCGGCGCGGAACAAGCGCGTGGGATCGTCGCGGAAACTGCCGGGGTGGAGGATACGCAGAACCTTGCGGTTCAAGTCCTCGCGTCCGCCGGTCGGATCGTAAACCTCTCCGAACCGGTCCGGCTTCAGGCAGACGGCGATGGCGTTGACGGTGAAGTCCCTTCGGGCGATGTCTTCCTCGATTGACGCCGGTGCGACAACGGGAAGCGCTCCCGGTGCGGGATAGCGTTCGGTTCGCGTCGGAGCGATATCCACCGAAAGGCCGTCCGGGCGGACGAGTGTAACGGTTCCAAACGCGTCGTGCGCAGTCACCTCCGCGCCCCATGCGCTTGCGAGG
>JAKQQT010000252.1 GCA_029564025.1 Armatimonadota bacterium
AGAACTTGTTGATCTCCATGTCGACCTGCGGAAGGCTGATCGTGAAAACGATCGGCACCATCAGCAGAACGAATTTCTTCACATCGGGATCGCGCCAGTTGAAGATGGGCCGGTAATGGCCGCCCAGCCTCTTCACGCCCCACATCTGCAACACCAGATTGCCGAGGACAGCGCCTGTCAGCGCTCCCCACGAGAAGCCGGCCGGACCAAGCCCCGTGATCGGATTGCCAAGAACCAGACCAAATGCCGTGATGGTGAGGTTGTACACGATACTGGCCATTGCCGGCACGGTGAACTTCTTGTGGGCGTACTGCACCGAAATGAGGATTGAGCCGATGAAGAAACACAACTGCGCCGGCAGAACGATGCGGGTCAGGGCGGCGACCTCCAGCACCTTGTCGCGTGGGAAGCCCCAGTTTGCGACCGCCGTCAGCGGAACGACGAATATTTCCATCAGAACGATGAGGGCGCTGATGCCGAGGCCGATCAAGGTTGTGGCGTTGCTGAAGAAGTACCAAGCCCGCTCGCGGTCGCCTTTTTCCAGGTAACGGGTGAAGATCGGAACGAAAACGGAGGCCAGGGCGCCACTGCTGAGCATCATAAACAGCAGGTCCGGCACCATGAAAGCCGCGTTGTAGATGTCCGCCCAACGGCCCTGCCCGAACTGGTGGGACAGAACCATCTCGCGCACCATTCCGAGCATGCGGCTTGTGGCGGCGGCGAATACCATGAACACTCCGGCCCGTGCCACGGCTCCGGTGGACCCGCCGGTACGAGTCTCACGCTGAGCGGCTTCTTCTATTGTCGGCTCAACCTGAGGCTCGGGAGCATCGCCACTTGTCGGAACGTCCACTTTGAGTTATACTCTCCTAGGAAGGCGGGCCTGATCGTGGCTCGCTTTTTGATTCTAGCATGACGCTGTGCGCGCGCAAATTCGCCGGGCGTCGCGCCGACAGCAGGAATAAGAACACGTATGCCGAACATTAAATCATCAAAAAAGGATGTCATCCGGACCAAAATCCGCACCCTGCGCAACAAGTCCGCCAAGAGCGCCATCAAGACCTTCGTCAAGAAGGGCCGCGCACTGGTGGAAGCCGGGGACCTGGCCGCGGCGGAAACCAAAATCCGCGACGCTCAGGCGCTGATTAACAAAACCGCCAGCCGGGGAATCATCCACAAGAACCAGGCCGCCCGCCGCACATCCCGCCTCATGAAGAAGCTGGCCGCGGCGAAAAAGAACGGCTGAAACACGGTTTTCACACGGAGGCGAGGCGCCGAATATTCGGCCCGCCTCCGTGATTTGCCGTCTGTAAACACCCGCATGGAAGACCGCAACCGCTTCATCGAACTGGTTCGCAGGCGCGCCTACAAGGAAGGGCACTTCGTCCTTGCCTCCGGACGCGAGTCGCCTTACTACGTCAACGGCAAGATGGTGACGCTCCACCCGGAGGGCCTGTCGCTGGCCGCCCGCCTGGCGCTGGACCTGCTGATTCCGGAAATCCAGGCCGTTGGCGGCCTGACCCTCGGCGCGGACCCCATCATCGGCGCCATGGTGGCGCTTTCGTGGGAACGACAACGCCCGGTTGACGGCTTCATCGTCCGCAAGGAACCGAAGGACCACGGCACGAAGTCGCTCATTGAAGGCCCGCTGGAACCCGGAACGGTGGTGTGCATCGTGGAAGATACAACCACAACGGGCGGTTCCCTGATGAAAGCTGTCCGGGCCGCCGAAGACGCCGGTTGCCGAGTCGCGCAGGTGATAACGCTTGTCGACCGCGAGGAAGGCGGCGGAGACGCCGTGCGCGAGGCCGGCTACCGTTTCGACGCTGTCATTACGCTGGCGGAAGTGCGCGATTTCAAAGTCTGAACTCAGTCCAGCAGAACGGCTTCCTGAGGCTTCAGGTCGCGAAGTTTCTCACGGTCCGTTACGCTTAAAACGCGTACGACGCCCGCCTCGCCGATGTAAAGAACCCGCGCATCGCGCAGGTTCGACATTTCACCCGTTTCCTTGCCGTTGTGCACCAGCCACTTCGTTCCTACCACGGCAAGCGCCGGTTGTTCCACCAGCAGGCCCAAGGCGCCGTCCTCCTGACCCATCCACGGTTGGTAACGCACAAGCAAACCGCCGCCGGGACCGGCAATGACGAGGGGACGACCGATAAGGCTGTATTGCCATCGATCCGGCGCCTGTATGAATTCCCCTCGCCGGACCAGAACCGGCCCGTCACCCAGGCATGCGCTGGCATACCAGTCGGTTCCGGCCAGTGATGCCGGCAACTCGGCGGCAACGGGTTTCTCCTTAGCCGTTTCGCGCCACCGCTGGATCACTTCGTCGAAACGCTTCGGCGCGAACCTCGGCAGGTGCATCGCGTCGGCGGGTGCGGAATTCCATGCCCGTATCTCATTCCACGCGGCAATATAACCGGCTTCGAGCACCAGACGCGCGATGCGCTCGTCTCCGTGACCGCTGGGATAGGCGAAGTACCGAACTTTGTTGCCCAGTTCTTTTTCCACAACCGCTTTGGAATCCTGAAGTTCTTTCCGCACCTGCTCGTCGGTCATCGTCCGCAAATCATCCGGGTGAGTTACCGTGTGAGGCTGGATGTCGACAAGCCCTTCCGCCTGAATCTCCCGCAGTTGGTCCCACGTCATGTGGTCCTTGCCGGTCTTCTTTCCGACATAAGCGGTGTGGACAAAGAACGTGGCCGGGAATCTGTAGCGCCGCAGGACCGGCAATACGTTTTCATAGTTGCCCAGCGTTCCGTCATCAAAGGTCAGCGCAATCGCCTTGGGGGGTAGTTTCTTGCCGTCGCGCAAGTGGGAAACGACATCGTCCAGGCTTACCACCGAAGCGCCAACAGCCGCCAAAGCTTCCATCTGCCGCTCGAATTCGGCGTTGGTCAGGTCGAACCACACTTCCTTCTTCGGAACGACATCGTGATACATAATCACCGGAATGTCCGTTGTGCCGTTTGACCAGACGCGCTCGGAAGCGAAGGTCACCCCCTCAGCGGCCGGGCTGTTCTCCGCGGGTTGCGCCGATGAAGAGGGCTGGAGGGATTCGGACCGGCCGAGTTTGCACCCGGGCACGGCCATCGATGTGGCGAGAACGACGATTATCAGCAGGCGCAACCGGTTCATTGCGTGTTCCCTTCCTGGGGGTAAACAGGATTCTCCGTCAGTATCAGCGCGTGCGGCACCGGGCGGCTGGGGTGGTCCTTGCGCTGGTGGCCGGTAACCAGAATCTTATCGCGGTAAACAAGAGACGTGCTGAAACCGCAGTCCAGCAAAACGGCCTCGCGAAGATCCAGGTTCTTCAGTCCGGCGGCAAGACGGGCACTGTCGATACTGAAGTCACTGGCTCCGAGCACAACCCGGCCCGTGCTGTCCACGGCGATGAAAGCCCGACGGCGGTAATCCTGGGCATCCTTCACGCATTTTGCCCGGATTTCATCTTCCGTTTGCGCCGCGCCCTGATGCACGATCCAGCCGCCACCAAGAAAAGCGTCGCGGACATCGGGCATCAGCCTCTGCAGGGCTTCCTTCGATTCGCCCATCCAATGCTCGTACGGCACAATCGCCATGTGATTATCGCCGATGAGAACAAGCGGTCGCCCTTCACACCGCGGGGCGTGTTCCCGATCAATCGGTTCATACGGCATTCCAAATGTGGTCAGAATGGGTCCAACCATCTTGTTGCCGGTTCCGGCTACCTTGGGATCTCCAAAGAAAGTACCATTCAAACCCGCCGCGCCGCCTACGCGTTTCACGAGGTCGATCACCGGTTGCCGCGAACGGTCCCGAATGGTGGAAAGATAACCGCCGCGAACGTAATACAGCGTGTGCCGGAGGATTCGTTCGGTACCGGATTCCACGGACGAAGGAGTAAGGGTAATCAATGGATACCTTGCCAGAACCGCCTGCGACAGGGCGTCCGGCGCCGTCGGTTCCGTAATGGTTTCCGTCCGCGCCGAGGAAGCATCTCCTTCCAATACCTTCTCCGCCGCCACCAGCGGTTGGGATACCGTGGAAAACACGAACCACCCGCCCCAGCCGGCGCCGGCAAGCAGAGCCAAGCCGACGACCGCCAACAGCAAACGGCCGGAATTCCGTCCTTTTCGCTCGTATCTCCGGGGCGTGTAAGGGTGTCTGGATGGCATTCAGGGATTTCCGTTCAATCGCGAGTCCTACCGTCGCGTCACACCTGGAACAGCACGTTCATCACGTCACCGTCCTGCATGATGTAGTCGCGGCCCTCGCGGCGCACGAGGCCCTTCTCCTTGGCGGCGTGTATCGATCCGCAATCCAGGAGGTCCTGATAGTTGACGATCTCCGCGCGTATGAAGCCCCGCGCCAGATCGCTGTGGATGGTACCCGCGGCGTCCTGAGCGCGTGTTCCGATCTTGATGCTCCATGCTCTGCACTCGTCCTTGCCCGCCGTGAGGAACGACATCAGGCCGAGCAACGCGTAACTCTCTCTTGCCATCCGGTCGAGTCCGGCTTCCTTCAATTCGAGATCGGTCATGAATTCCGCCGCTTCCTCGGGGGGAAGCGCGGCAAGTTCGCCTTCAATACCGGCGGAAATTTCCACGATGCGGGCGTCCGG
>JAKQQT010000254.1 GCA_029564025.1 Armatimonadota bacterium
GCAAGACGAACGTCGGCAATGACGCGATAGCCTCGTACGTCGTGGTGTCGCCGTCGCGCACCGCGCGGGCAAGCTCGCCAAGCAAACCCTGCGCGTCCAGGGCCAGTAGAAAATGCTGTTGGTTCTGGACGCTGAGCATCCACGACAAGCGGTCGATGTCACTTTCGCCCACCGGACGCGACGCCTTGGCCAGACGGCTGCGGGCCGTCGCGCCCTTCGTTTCGATCAAACCGCGTAGCCGTGCGGTTTCGCCCTCGATGTCACTCAGGGTCTTCGTCGCAAGTTGTGTCTTCTTCTGGGTCTTGCCCGTTTCGCTCAGGGTTTCATCGGCGTCAATCTGGGCGACGGCCATGTAGAGTCGCCGCATTTTGTCCATGAGAACCGCTTGGTTCCGCGACGCGAGAAACTTCGGGTCTTGCATTTCCTCGTTGCCACCACGACATAGTTCTTGAGTGTGAAACCCGATCTGTACGAGATGTTGCAAATCCATTACCGGCCCCTTTCTGTCTTGATGTCACTCACTGATTTTGCAGACGCGAACCTTCGCGGTCCCGCTGTCCATTCCCGCCAACGCGCCCAACGCGTCAGCCGACGCATCGAACGCCACGCGCTCGCGCCCCTTGAAGCCGTCGGCCGCAAGATCCATGATGTCGCCGACTTTGCGCTCCACCGCTCCCTCGCTCGTGTCACTCAGTAAAATCTCGATTACTGCGTTCATTGCAACAACCTTTCAAAAGTGGCCCGCAGGCCGTTCATAAAATCGGGCAGGCCGCCGCGCCGTCCGTGGAACGACGGCCCACCCACACAGCAAGGAGTCAAAATTGTGTCACTTGCAGCCAGCCTTCCGTCATGGGGTGGAGCCGATGGACGTAATACCCGAACGCGTCGCTGATATGGCTCAGGTCCGGGGCACCCGCTTTGTCGATGTCACCAGTCCCCTTTTTGTACTGGACGCCTTCCAGATCGCGAATCAAGTGCTTGCACTTCGGGTCGATCCTCACACGGATCGTGCCGTCAACAGCCCTCAGTCTGGCATTGACACTGTTTACTCTGGCCCGGACCGGCGGATTCGACGCGGGGACATCCATCGTCAGCCGACTGCGATAGGTCATCACGACGCCGCCCGCGTCGCTGATCGTGCGCGAACCGAACACCGGATTGAGGCACTTCTCAATCAAATCCAGGTCCGATCCCTGCACCTGGCTACTGTGCCCCGAGCCGCCGGAAGCATCTGCAAAAACCCAGATTTCGCCCTCATGGGCACCATAGCGCCGCAGAAGCTCGACGCAAACCTGAAAGGTGTTGCTGTTCTGCCCGATCCAGATTTCGTCAACGCAGAACGTGACATCTTCGGACCGATCCACTTTGGGATTACTGCCAGTGTATCGCCGCTCCTGGCAGCAGATTGCGACGCCCGGAGAAACGTTGAAGTCGAACCCGATAAACAGGGTCGCCTTGGGGTCGTAAGGGCAGGGCTCCACGTGGTCCTCGGCGCGGAAGCCGTAGTACACCTGATTCCGTGGCGACGTGAACGCGCCTTCCCATTCCTGAAGGTAGCAATCCTCGTCCATCGACGCGCGGGCCTGGGCAAGCACCTCTGCCGCTCGCTGCTCGCCCAAGTACAAGTGAAGGACTTCGCTGCCCTTCCACGTGAAGTGCGCCGCGTTCGGCAGGTCGCCGCTCTTGATCCGCTCAACGAGGTCATACCAGTGGTTTCTGCCCGCCGGAGAACCGACAATGTCCAGGTACGCCCCCGGCCGTACAAGCATCGGCAAGATGTGCTCGTTGACCACGTCGGGCCGACAATCGCCATACTCGTCAACGATCCCGCCATCCCAGAAGCCGCCCTCGACGCGGGCCGGCCGATCCAG
>JAKQQT010000264.1 GCA_029564025.1 Armatimonadota bacterium
AGCAGCATGCGCCGGATGCAGTTCAGCGGCCCATCGCCGACCGTCGGGATGATCTCAGCCTGTATCCCGGACACGATCGAGCCGCCGTCCATCGTCGTCAAGTGCCGGATCACGCCGTCTATCTCGACTGCTAACGGCGGAGGTGGAGGCGGAGGTGCAGCCGGGTACTCGAATGCGCCGATGTCCGGGGCGGTCCCGGCCGGAATTGTGGTGCCGTCCGGGTCGACGGTCGCGATGCAGGCCGTCCCTGCGTCGATGCGCGGAGAACCCGCAAGCAGGTGGTAATCGTGCCCCGCGTAGTCCGCGAAAAGCGGGTCAGATGTCAGGCAGTGCGTCCCGACCGACCCCGCGCTATTCGACAACGCTGGGCATCCGTTCGATGCGCCGCAGTAATCGACTAGATTTGTAAGCGGCGATAGTGTGACCATGACGGCCTCCGACGAAAAGCCGCCAAACTCGCAGTCGCGAAAAGTCGTGCCCGTCGAAAGGTTGCCACGACACTCAAAACCATACGCACGACTGCCGCTGAAAACACACTTTTCAACCGCTATTGTGCCCGCGCCAAACCTCGCAGTCGTCGTATCGTCCATGCCCCACAAGCGCGACGTCGCCAGCAGGCCGCTGGTTGTTACAGACGTTCCACTCGCTTGATTGCCGTTTATGTACGGCGTATTTGTGACTTTACCGGCGATTCGCCTATGATCAAAGCTGCCAAAAAGATCCGTCGATGTGTTGCCGTGGACAATCGACTTGGTGCTGCCACTGATCGTCAAGCCGTCGATAACCGATGTATTGCAGATACCGCTGGTACCAACGGTTACTAGGCAGTCATAAACGCCAGTCATCGTGCAGTTGCGGAACTCGTGCGATTTGCCGGACTGCTGGTAGACAGCCTGCGTGAGTCCGGTCGTGTAGTCGCTGGTAAACGTGCAGCCCTCGAATACCAGCTTGTTGTCCGCGCCAGCAGTCCCGGCCAGCAGCCAGTGGTACTCCGTTCCTCCACTGCCGGGTTTACGAATTTCATGGACAAAATCACCGGTCCATTCAACAACCACCGGGGTGCCGACGCTGCCGCCGCTGATGCTGCCGATGTGCTGGCCGAGAGGCGTGCGCACGGTAACCTGGCCACCTGACAGGTTGACGAACTTCACAGATTTCGATATGGCAGGCAGCGCCGCGGACTCGGTGTAAATGCCAGCGGTTATGACGTTCAAAATATCCCACGTCGCAATGTCAGCAATCGCCGCTGTGAAGGTTGCGTAGTCGCCGCCAGTTCCGAGGGTTTTCGTTGCCATCGTTATATCCTCACGGCGCGGTCGTCCAGGTAATCGTTCCGCCAGTCAGTGGTAGACACGTTACAGACGTTACAATGCCGCCCTTGATTACCATCGTCACCTGTCCAAGCGGGCCAGTCGGGCCAGTGTCAATAATTACCAGCTTACCCGACACTCCTGCAACACCGCCTTTTTTGTACCCGTCCGCAGAATCAATCGTCTTCGCCGCCGAAACCGCTTTCGTGATCTCGCACCCGGCCGCCGACAGCTTTATTGCGTTACCGGGATCAGCGGCCTGATACAGCATCGTAATCCCGGCCGCGCCGCCAGTCGGATGCACCCGCAGATCCGCCCGCGACAAAACGATCGCGTTCGAGCCCTCGCCAGCGATCAAAGCAAAGCAGTCCCCGGATCCGTCTCCGGCTCT
>JAKQQT010000282.1 GCA_029564025.1 Armatimonadota bacterium
GTAGGTGAGCAGACCGTAGTAATGGTCGGCATACGCCCCGAAGTTCGAGACATCGTTGTACCAGTTCACGTAGGGGATCCGGACGCCGTTGAAGTCGATCGAGACGTTGTCGGGTGCAGAGTTGGTGTTGTCCCAGCAGTAAGGCACGTAGAGCCAGGCGTCATGGGCCGTCGCACCCGCCGGGAGCGGGAGGTCTCCCGCTGTCCAGGTCACGGTGTAGTTCGTCCAGCCCTCGCTGCCGAAACTGCCGGACATGTACTGGCTGTCGCCGAAGGAGTGGATGATGTCGCCGCGAAGGTCGTAGGTCCGCACCGTGGTGACGTTGCTGCCGCCTTCCCAGTAGCGTTTGCCCTTGTAGCCGTTGTAGAGCACACCCCTGGCCCCACCGACGGCGACGTTGTTGGTCTCGTTGGTCTCGGCGATGGTGTTCTCCGGGTCGAGGACGGCGGAGTAGGTCACCGTCCCGCCGTCGTGCTCCCGGATGGTGGGGTCGAGGACGTATATGGTGGTCTGCGCCCCACCTGCGAGGGATGCGAGGGGAGTGGTGACGTTGACCGGGACCGTCTCGGAGACGTCGCTTGCGTAGACGGCGACCATGATATCGGTCGCTGTCTCAGGTCCGTTGTTTTTGACGATCATTCGCACCCGGTTCGGCTCCAGGGCAAAGACCGCACTGCCCGGAGACGGGAGCGGTCCGTTGGTGATGGTGAGGTCGCAGATGGCCACGGCTGCCGTCACCTGTGCAGTCCCGGTCACGCCCTCCGCAGAGGCGGTCACCGTGGTCGTCCCCTCCGCGAGCGCGGCGAAGAACCCGGTCGCGTTCACCGTGCCGACGGTCTCGTTGCTGCTCGACCAGTCGAACGTGACGCCGGTCATCTCGTCGTCGTTCTGGTCCTTTGCGACGGCGGCGAACTGCTGGGTGGCATCGACCGCCAGGTTCGCCGTTGCGGGAGAGACCTCGATCGTGGTCAGGACGGGCGCTGCACTCCCGGTGGAGTAGGTTATGTTCAGATAAGGCCGCTGTGCGGAGCTGGAATACTCACGGCTTCTCAGATATACACCCAGGTTCGTGGCGGTCGCGGATTCGCCGTACGTGAGCAACCACCCGTAATTCGGGGTGCCTTCCGCGTATGCCTGTACATCCTGCGTGACGTTCCAGCTGACCCAACTCATTGCCGAACTTGGGAGGATCACGCTGGTTGGTTGCGTGTCGTTGGAAGGCCGCGTGTTCCAGGTGACACCTGACTCGGTCCATTCTCCGGTCACACGGTACACGGAAACCTCCTTGTTACCGCTTTTTTGATACATATATCCATAGAGTGTCGCCGACTCGATCGTCGATCCCTCGGGAATCGAGGAGAGGTCGAAGTGGATAAGGCCGTTATAACGTGCGGAGGCTGTAGTTAAACGAATTGGAAGATCGTTGTTTCCTCCGTAATTCGTATCCGCCTGCGCAGCAGTTGACCGGATGTACGCGTCGGCGTCCGCCTGGAACGTCTCGGTGGTCGTAGAGGGCGCGGCGAGCACGGTCACCTGTGCAGTCCCGGTCACGCCCTCCGCGGCGGCGGTCACCGTGGTCGCTCCCTCTGCAAGGGCGGTGAAGAACCCGGTCGCGTTCACCGTGCCGACGGTCTCGTT
>JAKQQT010000308.1 GCA_029564025.1 Armatimonadota bacterium
GCCGAACGCCGATGTGTGGGGCGTGAACATCACGGCGCAATCCGGCGACCTGCTGGACGACGGCCTGGCTCTGGGCATCTCGAGCAAGGGCAACGCCGGATACGACGCCGGCCTGGATCTTGGCAAGCCGGAACCGATGTCTCGCGAGACGCCTTACCTGTTCACCTCTTTCCATAATGAATGGGGCGGACAGCCCGGCAGTTACGCGACGGACGTGCGCGGCTACACGGCGAACACCTACTGGAGCTTCACGGTGGCCACCAACAAGTCCGCCAGCCCCGTCAAACTGACGTGGTTCCGGACAGGGACACTGCCGTCGAACGCGACCGTAAGGCTGGTGGACCAAAAGACCGGCTCATCGGTTGATATGAGCACGACGAATAACTACACATTTGTAACGGGCCAGGGTGGCGAAACCCGGACATTCCGGGTGCTCGTCAGCCGCAAGGGGCGCCGTTAAGGAATACGCGGGCGGCGGGCCACATCGGCCTGCCGCCCGGATATCGAGATTTTCACAACCTGAGGAGGAACCGAGCCTATGAAAACCAAACTTGGCCGAATTGCGTGGTTCGTGGCGATTGCCGTGATGGCGATCGCAACCACGCATCGCGCCCAGGCCCAGGAGCGGACAGGTCTGTCCGTCGCCGTGCTGTCGTTCGGCAATTCGAGCGGGTACGGTGGTTCGGCTCTCGGTTTGCGGGCATCGTCCGCAATCGAGAACGCACTGCTTGAGTCCGGGAGCTATGATGTCGCGAAGCGCGACCAGGTCACCAAGACCATGTCGGACCTTGGCCTTTCCTACCCGCTGGGCCGCACGGGGCTGTTGAAACTTGCGGAAACCCTGGAGGTCGAGGCGATCGTAACCGGCGATGTCACCAGCGTCCTTCGCAACCCGAAGACCGGACAGGTCTCCGTGGGTTTGCGTGTTGAGATGACCGACAAGTCCTCTGGCGAATTGATTAACGGCGCGTCCGTGAAGGGCGAAAGCGGAATCCGCCCGGATTTCTCGGGCTCCGAGGACATCCTGCTGGATGAGGCGATGAGCAAGGTTGCCTTCGCCGCGGTTCGTTCGATGAACGACCGCATCCTTCCGCAGGGTACGGTGTTCACATCTTCGACATCCCAGGGGCGGACCGAAGTTCTTCTGAACATCGGATCGAACAGCGGTGTGCGCGACGGCATGGAGATGATTGTTCTGCGGAATGGCGAGCAGGTAGGGCGCCTTCGTGTGACCAGCGTGACACCCACCGATTCGCTGGCGTCCGTCATTTCGACCACCCGCGGCGTTCAGCCGGAGGACAAGGTTCGCGCGGTGTTCCGCATGGACCACATCTCCTCGGACCAGGGTGGGACCGGCAGGAGCGAATCCGTTATCAGCCGTCCGAAAACGAACGTTCAAAACGTTCTTCTGGGCGCGGCCGCCCTGTTCGGCCTGTATCGCCTTACACAGGGCAAGACGGGAAGCGGAAGCGCAGGCGCCACGGACGGTCAGGCGGTCTCCACGGGCCCGAACAACGGCGCTCCGGGTTCGGACAGCGTTCCGTTCACTCCCTCCATTCACATCAAGTGGCGCAAGCCATACGGTATCAAGGATCAGGACATTCTGGGGTACTTCGTATACCGGGCAGACGTGGAAGGCACAGCCGTTCCGGTCCGCTTCGGCGAACGCGGAGAGACGGATGTCTACGACAACGGGATGGCCTATTCCAACAGTTTCGAGACGGACCCGACCTCCGACCTGGACGTGGATGACGAGAACATCGACGGGTTGGTGCCGGGTGTGTCAACCCGTTACGCCATCAAGACCGTGTGGGTGAAGTACACAACCGGTACCGACGGCACCGTTGACGACGGTGAAGCCACCATCGCGCAGACTCTGTATACCAACGCGGCGACTGCGCTGTTGACACCTCCCGCTGTTACGGCGGACATTACGAATCTTCAGGCGGCCGAGTTCACCTTCCAGCAAGTGCCGGGCGGCGACCGCTACGTGATTCAAGTCTCCGATAACCCGTCATTCTCGAGGGCAGACACCTACCCGAAAGACGCGGACGGATACGGACTTCCGGCTCCGCCCACTCCGCCCCTTCCGGTGGGCTACTTCGGCGAACTCGATGACAACTCGGGCCT
>JAKQQT010000328.1 GCA_029564025.1 Armatimonadota bacterium
GTCGTTACGGCCCGTCGCAAGCGTGGGGGATTGTCTGGAAGGCCATTCTTGACTGGCTCGAATCCGGAATGGCACCCGGTGTATTGGCTTGGACTCCAAGCGTCCGGCCGAAGTACGCTCCGGACGATGTTCTGCCGGAGACGGTGGAACGAACGGCGCTGATCGATGCCAGCCGGTGGGTGTTGCGCTCTGGCCTGCTTATCTCACAGGAACGCGAAGCCGCGATTCACGACCTCCTGCGCTCCGAAATTGAGACACTGCCGGCCCCGCCCGTGGACGCGCCCGTCGGAGACGGTTGTCGCGGTATCCTGGAAGGTTACTCCTCGGCGATCCGGCACGACGGAAGCCAGTTGCAGAGAGCGCCCATCCGCGCCGACTGCCAGGCGGAAACGGCGATGGTTCTGGCGGTGCACGCCGGCCTCGAGGGAGACGTAATCTCGGCGGGTACATCCGCGAACCTCCTGGACTACCTGTACGGCCGCTCCGGTCTGACGGGAGGCGCGCGCGGCAATCCCGGGCACCCCGCATACGGGCTCATCAGCTGGGGGGCCGTATCTCCCGTGTGGGATATCGCCAACTACGGCGACGACAATGCCCGCGTCCTTCTGGCCACCATGCTCGCCTCGGCCTGTCTCAAGTCGAACCGGTGGGACAAGCCGGTACTCCTCGCGATTCTCGCCAACCTCCAGACCACGGGAAAGCTTGGATTTCGCGGCAACCGCATCGACATGCCGGACCTGGAACGTCTCGGGCGCAAGGCGTACCGCGAGGCGGAAACCGTCAACCCCGCTCCGCATTACGAGGCCTATACGTGGGCCTGCTACCTGGAGGCGTTCCGGCACACGGGATATCGTCCACTCCTGGAAACCGCCAAGGAAGGCATCCGGCGCACGATGGACGTTTATCCGGACGGCTGGATGTTCAACGACACAAGCGAGCGAGGCCAGATGCTGTTGCCGCTGGCGTGGCTCTTGCGCCTAGAGGATACCGCCGAACACCGGAAATGGCTGAGGACGGTTGCCGACGACCTCATCGCCATCCAGGACCCGTGCGGCGCCCTGCCGGAACGGTTCCACTCCACGGATGACGGTTATTACCGCATCCCGCGGACCAACGAAGAGTACGGGATTACCGAAACGCCGCTCATTCAGGAAAACGGCGATCCGGCCTCCGATCAGTTGTACACGTGCGGATTCGCCCTTCTGGGCTTGCACGAAGCGGCGTTCGCTACGGGAGACACCGGCCTGAAGACAGCGGAGGACCATCTGGCGCGCTACCTCTGCCGGATTCAGGTCCGTTCCGAACAACACCCGAACCTGGACGGCGCGTGGTTCCGGGCGTTCGATTTCCGCAAATGGGACTACTGGTCCAGTTCCGCCGATTTCGGCTGGGGCGCCTGGTGCGTGGAAGCCGGGTGGGGGCAGGCGTGGATCGCCGCCACATTGGGCCTCCGCCTGCAAGGCGCCTCCATGTGGGATCGCACCGCTGACAAAGGTATCGCCGAACATCTGGACACTGCCCTGTCCGAACTTGCCGTCAACGACGGCGGACCATGGCAAGATGATTGCACCTGATAATCCGAGTCACAGAACGTGAATGCTGTCATTGATTACCTAACCCCCGCCCTTCGCTGAACGCTCCGGGCACCCCCTTACCACGCGTGGAAAGGGGGACGGGGGTCAGGATATCGATGATCTGTTTGTACTTCGATGGCAGTTTTGTCAAGCCTCTCTGGAGGACTTCAGGCCAAGCGTTCCTGATCCATGTCTTGCCGTGAAAACGATCCTCGAAGTTCCAGATAATGGTGCCTTTCCCGAAGCTCGTCTTGATATTTCTTCTCCCCATTTCATATAATAGACATATCAATGTCTATTGTTTGATATTCCCACGAGAGGATCAGGCGTAAGCACCGTGCGCGAAGAGGTTTCAGGATCTCCTATGTCACAAACCAGATAACCGGCAATACACTGCCCTTCATCCGGCCGTACGGTCTTGATCGCCTGGCTTTCAAGACGTACGAAAGGAGAGGATTGGCAGATGAAGGTTTTCTACAGTGACGACTACACAGCGGCGAAATACGACTTTGACACAACGAGGAAGGCGCGGGCTATCGCCGAGGACTTGCGTGGGCATGCGCTGGCAGGGCTCGAGTTGGCAGTTCCCCGCAGTGTAACCAGCGGGGAACTGTGTCAGGTACACGACAAGGCGTATGTGGACGCGGTTCGAACAGGGCATCCCCGTTCCATGGCGGGTTCCCAGGGATTCGAATGGGACGAAGGCGTGTGGCGTATGGCTTGCGCCACCACCGGCGGAGTGGTTGATGCCGCGTTGACCGCCCTGAACGATGGGATTTCCGGGACGTTGTCTTCGGGTATTCATCATGCGCGGTACGACCGCGGTTCAGGATTCTGTACCTTCAACGGCCTGGCTCTGGCCTGCGCGGAAGCCCGTAAGCGTGTGAATCGCGTGCTGATCATCGATCTCGACGCACACTGCGGTGGCGGGACCAGTTCGCTGATACACGATATGCCCGGCGTTTATCAGTTCGATATCTCGACCTGCCAATTCGATGCATATGATGACTCGGAGCACGGAGAACTTCACATTGTTCAGGGCGCAATAGAATACCTCAGCATTCTGCAAAGAGGCCTGGCCCGTTTGGAGGAGCGAGACGGTTTCGGACTGGCGCTCTACAATGCGGGGATGGACCCCTACAACAACGGTCCTGAAGGCGATGCCATCACGGAAGATGTGTTGCGCGAACGAGACGCAATGGTGTTTCAATGGTGTCGGAACCGCGAGATTCCCCTGGCCTTTACGCTTGCCGGAGGATACACGGGGTATCGGCTGGGGTTGGCCGACGTGGTCCGCCTGCACCGTATCACGATCGAGGCGGCGGTGAGATCAACTATTGATGGAAGGAGATCCCGATGAACGAGGGAAACGGAGAGGAACAGGGGAACGGGTTGGCCGATCGCGTGGCCAATGCGCAGTTCCAGGTGGAGCAGTATCCGGAAAGTCCCGAATCCTGGGATCGTTTGGGCCAGGCTCTGCTTGAGTCGGGCTTGCTGGAAGAGGCCATCGATGCCTTCGACGAAGCCATTGCCCGGGATCCGGACGACGTTGAGGCTCACTACGGCCGGGGCGTTGGATTAGGCAGTCTCGGCGATTACGAAGCCGCCATGGCCGAATTTCGGTTCGTCACTTCGTGTAACCCCACCGCGGCCGTACCACACTTCATGGTAGGGAATTGCCTGAGGATGCTGGGCCGTTTGGAAGATGCCATCGAGGCAATCCAGAAGGGCCTGGACATGGACCCGGAAAACGGGCACGCGGTCTACAACCTGGGTTTGGTGTACTCCGATTGCGGACGACTCGAAGAGGCGGTTATCGCCTTCCGCACGGCTTTCGAACTGCAACCCGATTTTGGTATGGCCGTGTACGAACTCGGCAAGGCGTGGGTCCGTTTGTTCCGCGGTGAGAAGGCGTTGGAAACGCAATGCCATCTGGAAGAAAGCATCGACCTGAAGGATCCCGCCATCTGCTACTATCTGGCTCTGGGCTTTCTGGGCCTTGGTGAACAGAAAGCCGCCGTGGACCAGCACGCGGATCTCGAGAAGATCGCGCCCGACCTCGCCGAAGACCTGGCGGACATATTGCGGGATTATTCGGAGATCCGGCCGGACAACGAGCCTCTGCGGCAAGCGCTGATGAAAGGCGCGGCGTCAGCCGAGGTTCACGGCGTCTTCAGTGCGGAAGCCGGTGAGGCTGTTCAGCACGCCCTTTTGGAAGCCAATTTGATAGTTCCCACAACAGGAGAACATGAGGATAAAGGGGAATCGACTACGTTGGGGATTGCGACACACGACGTCGCCGGCCACCCCGCCCTGCTTGCCTTTACCGATATGCCGTCCGCCAGGCGGTTCTTTTGCGACCGGCCTGTCAGCCGGGTCGTGATGTCGTTTCCGTCTTTGTGCGATCTGGTGGTGAAGAGCACCCAGGCAACCGCGAAAGGCGATCTCGAGCGAGCGCTGGAAAGGGCGATCGTGCTGAATCCGGGAGGTCCGGTACCGTTCGTCCCTCCGCCGTTGATGATACTGGACTTCGCTAGTATGTTGCGAGGAAGGGCTTCCGGGAGTCTGGAGATCGACAGCGAAAGCGTCTGGTCACGCATAGTCGAGCACGCAGGCGAAACGTTCCACCAGATCAGG
>JAKQQT010000378.1 GCA_029564025.1 Armatimonadota bacterium
ATCGTGGCGGTGTAGTTGGTGAAACCCGCGGTCGAAAATGCAACCGTCTTGTTGTTGGCGTCGATCGTCCCGAACCGCCGCACATAGGCCGCAAGCGGCACGCCAGTCGACGTCCAGTTGCCGGAATCGTCTTGGCACGACCAGGCGTAATTTGTGCCGCCGTTAATGTAGAACCGGCTCACCACTTGGGTCCCAGTCTCAAAGACGAACTGCTGCACGGCGGTGTCGATGAAGGCGAAATCCGCGTCGATGCGGGTCTTCGGCCCGAAGTAATACCCGGTGTCGATGTAACAATTGCCATTCGTGCTTTCTATGTAAGCATCGCCCTCCTCAGAGGTGATGTCGCCGCCCGAGGTCAAACCGCCCGAGGTGACGAACTCGCCGTCGACCAAGTCCTTGAAGCCGGCGACACCGTCTTGTACGCACGGGAGGTAATCGTGGACCAGATCGCCATCCGTCCAGAATTTCACGCGATAAATCTTCGCCTTCGCGAAATTTTTAAATGCCGTCCCTGAAGTGCTGGTGCAATCGGCGAAAATGCCCATCGGATGCACTGCGGTCTTTGTGCGCGTAGACGCGATGGTACCCGTCCAGTTCGTGGTGACGCCGGTGACGTAGTAATACTTGTTGTTGGGGCTGTCGATCACGCACGTGTGGCGGAGAAGGTTCGGCGCGATCCCCGTGCCGTGGCCCGTGAACGAATCGCCCGTGCCGAAACTCACGCCACCGCCGCCGATGTAGATTGCGGAGTACGCGTTGCAGCCGTCTCCGTCCGCGCCGACAAGACGCCACTGCGAGTTCGTTGAGGCCTCGGTCAGGGCGTAGTCGATTTCAACCTTGGTGCCGGGATTCATGAAGTAACGGCTGTTCACGCTCTGCCCCCCCGCGGATTGAACGAAGCCGTCCTCATGCTCTTCGATATCGCCGCCGTAGGCGAGCGCCGCGGCTCCCACTCGGTCGTCTTTGACGAATACGCCCGTCACCGCATCGCGCAGTCCCGGCACGCCCGCCTGCAGGCACGGCTTGAAATCACGCACGAGCACGCCTTGCTCATAAACCTTGAAGCTGTAGATTTTCACCGACGCGCAGGATGCGATTTGAGTAACATCTGCCGAACTCGCGACCGCGCAAAGGACAAGCGGTATGGTCGCCGCTTTCGTGCAGTCCACATTGATCGTTCCCGTCCAATTCGTGACGCCGGCGGCGTTGATGTAGTACATTTTTTGAGAGGGACAATCCAGAATCGCCGTGTGGCGGGCAGTGTCCACCGCGATTCCGGTCGAAAACGCCTTGAACGTATCGCCCGCTCCGAAGCTGAAATTGCCGGCCTCGTTAATGTAGCAAGAGACAAAAAATTTGGGGTCGGTAGCCTCATGGTCGCCCCCGACGATCCGCGCCTGTTTGTTGGTCGTCTCCGTGAGTTGAAAGTCCACCTCCCAGCGCGTATTGGGCGTCATGCAGTACCCTGTGTTGATACCCTGACCCTGAGTATAGTCCGTCTCCACATACGCATCCTCCGCGAGCGCCATTGTGCTGATCGCCACCGTCCATGCAAAAACCGATTTGATCCGCAGTTTCATTTCATTTTCTCCTTAAGACCGATTGTCTGCTAAACGCCTTTATCATATTACACCCTGCGACCGGACTGCA
>JAKQQT010000751.1 GCA_029564025.1 Armatimonadota bacterium
GGGGCCGGACACAGGGTAATCCCTGCGCCCGGCCACTATGTTCATCGTTGCCGTGTCCGGCACTGGTCCGCCGACGCGCTTCCACTCATCCAGTCGCGCACGGTTGATGGCGTCCTCCAACCTGTCGGCAGGCACACTCGCGTCTCCCGGCATCCGCCGCAAGTACGAGAGCGTCCTGTTCTTCAGGTCCAGCAAAGTCGCCATCTTGGTTGTCCTTACCAATCCCGCAGGATTAGTCGATCCAGAGAATCACCTGGACTTTTCCGGTAGGTGTCGGCGTCGCCGCCGCTTCCGTAGTTACTCGCAAGTCGAGCGTATCACCAGCCTTGAAACGCTGTCCCGCTGTACCATCGGCTATCTCGTCGTACTTTGCCGTGCCAACAGCCGCATCCCGCGCCAAAGCAGTGGTCGCCTTAACCGCCGTTGAACCGTTGTACAACGTGAGAACGGGCAGGTTCGCATCGCTTAGAACTACCGTCGAAACCCGCGTCGTGATAGCCCGTACCACGATGGAACGGTGTCCTGTCGGCAGCACCATCTTGTACACACTGGCCGCCGACGTAAGCGCCAGGTCGTCACCGACAACCATTGGTTTCAGGTCGCTGTACATAATATCCTCCTCAGTCAATCCAGAGGATGACTTGGACCTTTCCTGCCGTATCTGCTTGCGTTCCATTTTTCACAATCAACGAGTCGCCCGCCTTGAACCGCTGGCCTGCTGTACCATCGGCTATCTCGTCGTAATTGGTAACGCCAACAGCAGCGTTTTTAGCAACAGTTGAGCACGTTTTGACAAGCGTTGACCCGTTGTACAGAAGAACGCCTGCCGCCTGCGAACTGTTGATCTGGGTTGTTACGGTTGTCGTAATAGCCCGAACAACAATCTCACGATGTCCAGTCGGCAGAACCAACGTGTACAGCGCGGAGGCACTTGTGCCATGCAGGTCAAGAGCATCTCCAACGATCAACGGTTTCAGATCGCTATACATATCTGCCTCCTTAGGTCAGCGTGTCTTCAGTCGGGGTGGTGAAGGTGCTCGGTACGATGTGGATGGCTCGCGCCAGTTTCGCGCGTACCGCTGCTTCTGTCGTTGCGCCCACGAACTTGTAGTTCCCAAGCGCATACCACGCGGCGCCACGGTCACGGCCAAAGTCGTTGGATACGTTGTACCCTTCGCCCATGTCAGCGCGAATCTCAGGTTCAACGGCCCATGCCTGCGTGACCGCATCACCACCAAAGAAGATGGCTTCGCTGGTCGCCGCGCTCGATCCCGTCAGGTTCTGGGTATCCAGGAAGATGCCGATTCCGGCATACGTGCCCATGTAGCCCTTGAACAGCGGGTTGTTCTCGCCGCGTCCCATGTAGGCGTAGTTTAACGCCGTGGAGATGGCCGTTTCGCGCATGAGGTTGTTGAGGATGGTCTGCGGAACCGCGAGCGCGTAAGTGCCGAACTTGCCGAACTTGCCGCTCAACGGCTTCATCTTCAAGTGGTCGCGGGCAATCGCCAGCAGATTCCAGAGGTCCGGCTCGGAAAGCAGTCGAGAAGACGTGCCGGGGTCGTTCCCGTTAATCTCCACGGCGTATGCTTCGCCGTCCGTCACCGTTTCGGTGTAGTCGGAACCAGTCGCATAGATATCGTTCAGTGTGGAAGTCGTGCCGGAAATGGCGGTGTACTTGACACTGGTTTGCTTGATCTTGTTGACGAACAGTGCAGACAGCCACCGCGCCCACTCGTCGCGCAACGCTTCAGCGGCCTTGTCCGCTTCGTTGAAGTCGCTCAACTTGACGAGTTTCTCGGTGATGTCGATTCGGTTGCCCCACTCCTTCAGAGTGAGCGTGACGGAATCCTGCACGTAGTCGGTGACGGG
>JAKQQT010000382.1 GCA_029564025.1 Armatimonadota bacterium
CGGCCCACCAGACCAGGACCGGCAGGCAAAGGCCGGCAATAACAGCCGGCATGCTGCCGAACCAAGCGCGTCGGGCCTGTCTTTGAAGATGTGTGGACATGTGTCTTGTAGAGTAACAGAACCGGCACGGTCCCGCAATGCCGGGGGACGGCAGATCCATAGATCTGGAAACGCCACGCCGTTGACGGTGACAACGGTGGTTCGACCGACCTCGATGCCCTCGGGGTTGTAGCGGTACGCCGTGGAGGTGACGGTCACGTCCGCGCCGTCGGTCTCCGTCCGGACGTGCCCGGCCAAACGGTGCCGACTTTTCAGTTCGGCCATGTCTACCAGGCCCCGAACGCAAACAGAATATCAGTTCCGTCACACCGTTTCATTCCCCAGCGATTCGGGCAAGAAGCAGACTGTCCACAAGTGCCTGATCCGCACGCAGGTCGAACCCAATCCCCGGACGCAAGAGCGGCGTGCAGTCGCTCTTGAAGCCGGGGTGCTCCATCTTGGCTGCCAAATTCTCACGGTATTCGCTCCGGGTGATCCGGTGGCCTTCGGCCTCTATGTAGCGCTCGAACACCGGTATGACGAGCGCGGGATCGCAGGCTTGCGTTCGGATGGCGGAGGCGATGTCAAACAGATCGCGGCCCTTGCGCCGCTGATAGAGCGCTCGTAACTTGGTCGCCAACAACTCGTTCAGATCGTATACAGGCAGAACCGTTTTGCCGCTGAACCAGCGGCAGGCAACCGCAAAAGGCTTCATCTGTATCGGCAGCGCCTGAAAATGCTCGCGGGTATTGATCTCGACCTTGACCCTTAACGGTTGGGGCGGCGCGTCTTCCGATTGCAGCCGGAAGGTCATGGTGGCCAGGCCGGGCCCCTGTTTGCGCTGCGGCACACCCATCCAGCTTTCCAGTATTTCCCGAACCCGATTGAACACCGGGCCGATTGGTCCCGCCTCGCGCTGAACCAGATCAATATCCTCGGAATAACGCTTGGGCTCGTCGAAGAATAGTTTGTGCAGAGCCGTCCCGCCCCGGAAAACCAGTTGGCCGCTGATTTCGGCGTCTGAGAACAACTCCGCCAGCACCCGGCTGATAATCAGATCCTGCTCCACCATTGCGTCCGTCTGCCAAGGGTGTCCGGCCGCCCGCCACTCGATAATGTCCGCGCGTGGAATCACAACTCGCTCTCCGGTTTCTCGTTGACGATGATCGCCCATGCGGCATCGCGCGGGCCGCTGCGCCGCTTGACCGACGGATTCAGAGGAACGTACGCGGTCTTCCGTCCCCGCACCTCGACAGCAAGGGAGGCGGCGAGCTTCTGAAAGCCGAGAGAATCGAGCATCCAGCCCAGGCGTTGCAGAACCGCGCTGCAAGGCTCTCGGCGGGCTGCTGCGGCCAGTTTGTCCGCATCCAGCGACTCGGCCAGTTCGGTCAAGACCGTGGCCGCAGCGTCCATGCTGCCGTAGTGTTTCTGAAATCGGATGAGGTCAATCGCGGTCCATTCGGCGGTCGCAACCGGGATGTCCCCGGTCTGCACCCGGTGCGGTTGGGTCAGTGCCGCAGCCATACCGGAGCAACGAAGGAACCGGATGCGCAACACAGGGGTGTCCACCCCGCGAAGATACTCGGGCACCACCACCTGCAGTTCCTGAGGGCGCTGATGCGCCGCGCCATGCAGCATGGCCGCAGACAGGCATCCCACATAGAAGGGCGAGCCGAGATACTTCATGAGGTCGGCCAGGACCCATTCTGCCGGCACGCAGCCAGCGGCGGCGTACGCCAACGGCACCAGCACGTAAAAGCCCCGACGCGCACGGACCAGCCGGCCCTTGCCGCACAACCGCTGCAGCGCTTTTATCAAGGCCGGAGCCGCCTGAGCCAAAGCTTGGCGGGCTTCCTCCAAGGTAAATGAGTAACGGCCGGATCGTTCCAGTCCGTCCACCCATTCGCACAAACTCTGACCGTGCTCGTTCATGACGTGTTGAATATAGCACAACTGGACACAAAACGTCCACTTACGATATTTCAAACATTTCTTGTAAAGTTGTCTGCCCGAAAAAACAACATCTTCCGCGGTTGCCCACAAGGTCGTGAGCATAGGCTACTGTGCCGTTCTCGCCCGCCGGATCGCCGGTCACCTGCTCAACAATGAGGCGGTTCAAGTCATCATAGCTGAAGCGGCGCGTGCGGCCCGTCGCCTCGGCGATGCGCGTGCGGTGCCCGGCCGCGTCGGTGACACTGGCGAGGAACGTCAGTGCCGCCGCGGCCAGCGTGGCAGCCATCAATGACGCTTTCACTTTGAGTCTATGTCGCACCGGTCTGTCCGTCCGTCAGAACTTATATGTCTCGTTGTCGCGATACGTCCCCTGTTACGCTTCACGCCCCCTGTCACTGCTTTGAAGTCTGACGACACCCCGCTCACCGCGATGTACGGCCCGGACTGGTGGCCTGTAAATGACTTCTCGTGAGCGGGTCGGAATCGGCTAAACGGTTACGTCCCGTTTCCAACCGAAAAGGGGGACCCACACTAAATAAGGGGTTTCCGTGCCATCATCATTCACGATTAGAAACCTTCTGCCATGCTTTCTATAATGGACTCCACAGGCACACACAAGGCAATAGCCCGTATCACACTTGCGAACGCTATATGCCTTGGGTATACAGCCGTTACAGCACATAGGATAATGTGGGATGCCTTCAAACAATAATTGCTTGATTCCTGCAATCCCCAGCAAGGCCAAAAACCCTACGACACCCCCGACTAACCCACCAAATAGCCAACAATGGGGTCCGCCGACCTTGTTACAACAAAACTTCGCCCCGGTAATTATACATCCAAACCACGCAAGGATTATCAAAAGTTCGAACAGGGTTGCACCTTTTGTGGCACAACCGATCTTCGAAATATCATTCAGATTATGTTTCATGGGGTTCATTCCTTATGTTTCAGCGTTAGTCGTCATCTATTTCGGAATTAGACAATATTGCCCATACTGTAATTCCAGTTACAATCGCACCTCCAATAATACCGTCAAACAGGGTTGGCGTGAACCATTTGATCAATGCAGCACGCTCCGCACTACTTGCAGTAAAGATGTTAAGTAACTGCCAGAGTTTCTGACCATAACCAACAAGGCCCTCAAGAAATAATCGTATGCTGCCGTAATTGGCATAGAAGAGGTTCTTTTCAGCGATTGTCGGGTCCTTTCCAATTGTCTCAATTAATCGCTTATATAACTGATTGCTGACCGTTCGATCTGCCGCTGTCCGCTGTAAATACATCTTTATGCCTTCACAAATCTGAGGCCAATAAGCAATTGTGAACATGACAGCTGCAGTGATTAACGCTGCCAGCAGACCAACTGCGAAAGCCTTCCCCGCGTTTCCAGCGCGCGCGCGACCGGCCAGTGCAACACCTGGAGGGACTGCGGATCGTGGGGATTGCCGCTGTAGGGGTCGAGGCTGGCGAACTGCCCGTTGGCCTGATTGTAATGGCGGGCGCGCAGATAGTACTGCTGGAGCGCGGGGTCGAAGCGCTCGCCGCTGTAGAGCAGGTCGGTCGCCTGTCTGGCCTGCGCCCCGGCCGTCTCTCCCAGCATCACGCCGTAGGAGTCGTAGGTGTACTGCGCGGTGACAGCGCCGCTCGCGTCGGTCAACTGGCGCGTGGAGCCGTGGCCGTCATAAAGAAAGTATGAAGGCTGAAGGCTGAGGGATGAAGGTGAAGATTGAGAAAGAACATCGTCGCCGATGGCGTAGGACTTGAGCACCGTCCCGCCGCCGTCGCGCTCTTCGATGACCTGAGCATACCCCGTCGGATTGGCGGAATCAATCAGATAGTTGACGGTCTCGGAAAGATCGGGATAGGTTACGCATGAGCGGCGATCTCCCGGAGGCGTTTCATGACAGTCGCTTTGCGCCCCTGTCCAGACTCCTCGAATCCGAGATGCCCGTCCAAGGAGTCTAGGAACTGGGAGTCTTTCAAAAACCGGGAAAACTCGTGACCGAGATACCGCCGCAATGCCGGAGGCGTCCGACGGATTTCTTCGAGCAGAGTATCGCGGCCGTTGACGACCGCTACGAGGTCTTCCATGTCCTGGCTGCCCATGAAATCGTCACGCCCGCGGCCATGGAAGGCCTCGATCTTGGTAGCGAGGTAGTACGGCGCAAGGACGAACCTTATAAGAGGGCGTTCGGGGTCAATCGGCACCGCTGTGTTCAGGGCTTCTGTCAGCCATGCGGACTTCCAGCCCAACACATCTTTTGTGGGCGGCATCACGTCGATCACGATCTCGCCCCAGCGCCATCTGCAGATGGGGGCGCCTTCAGTCGTGTCATTCTTGAAACCGAGCTTGCGCAGTTGCGCTTCCAGTTCCGTGTAGGATTTCCGCGTCGGCGTGTTCACCAACACGTCGACGTCCTTGGTTGTGCGGGCAGGCGGCGCGGCTGGGTCGGTGATCAACACGCCCAACACGGCTCCCCCGAGAAAGGCGAAGTCACAAGGCAGCTTTCGAAACTTGTTGGCGACAAACTCGATTTGCTCAAGGGGTGTCATGGTGAGACTTCAGATGCTGCCGTCTTCAGAATCTTCTCAATCCGCTGTTCGGCCCACCGACGCTCGCGCGCGCGTCCGCCGCGCAACAGGTCGGCAAGGGCCAGCAACTCATAGAGCCGCTTGTCCTTTTGCGCGGCGGCGGGCACGCCGCGGTGGAGGGGCACCACGCCAAAGCCCCGAACGCGGCCTTCGGCGTCCGGCCACACGGGCGGCGGCTCCCCGTCCCCTGCGAAAACACCCTTTGCGCAGGGAGCCGCATGGGCGGTGGGGACACCGCGGCATAGTCCCCCCTTACGTTCAAGCGGAAATACGTATTTAAGGCCGTGCTTCAAAAACTCGAGCGCGGGCTCGGTTTTCACGCGCCTGGCCTCTGCGTCGACAAGCCCGGCCAGAACCAAACGGTTGACGCCCGCATGTACCTCTGAGGGGCTCATGCACAGTTTCTCGCCGAGGGCCGCGTAGGGAAGCCGACCCTCGGAATGCGCCGTAAGGTTCATCAGAATGACGATGTCTTGTCCTTTCAACATGCCCATACGATATTCGCGAATCGCGAATGAGTCAATCGAAAACGTAGTCGATTCCGGCTTAACTCCGAGCGGCAAGGGGTTGCGATGTGACATTAGGAGTGAGGAGTTGGGGAATGGCAGCCAAGGGCATCGCCGCAGTCAACGCGGTAGCGGCCGCCGCCGACCACGTTCTCACTTTGCACGCAAGTCTCATCGTTTTACATGGCTTTCACAGGCAACAACTGCGAGCCTATTTGTCCGAGACCCCGCAACGGGCACTGCTCCGCCCCGTCATTGGGCCCTCGATTCTGCAAGTTCGAGAGCGCGGTAAAACTCCTCATTGGTGCAGGGAAAAGGCAAGGTGATGACGTCCTCATACTCGCCGGTCGCCCCGCCCCGTCTCGTTCTTCGCATGGGGGTGATCGCAAGGTTGCGCTGTTCGAGAAGCATGATTGATATGCACTTGTGAAGTTTTTCGAACTCCCGCTGTTTGACCGGATCGCCATCCAGTTCGCAGCCGTCTTCGCCATTACGGTCAAGGAAACCATCAAGGTTGTCCAAAACAATGCGCAAGCCCTCCGTCTTCATCTGTTGCCGGGCGACATGAACCAATGGCCCCCAACCCGCTAGAAAACCGAAACGACGGTCAACTGCATAGTTGACGATGACAAAGTCACCAGTCTTCTGATTGACTCTTAAATGCAAACTCGGGTCTCGCATCGACATACTATTTCCCTTTCCAGTTCTTTATCGGCACAACCCGGACAAAACATTGATATTGCTTCTGCAAGGCCCGGACCTGATTACGGAAGTTCTGGTTAACGGGAAGGCAGATCACGTCCGACTGCCCGATGCTTACAAACTGCGCTCCCTCCGAAAACCTCATCCCCGAAGGAAAACGGACACGGCTTTGATCCATACTGGATTCCACGTTCGATTGTCAGCATTTACAAACTAAAAATCTGTCCCCTTAGGAGCCTCTGCCTTTGGCGTTGAAGATGCCTGAAAAGAGGGGAAGTCATATTTACTAAAGTCCAGCAGAAAGATTCGCACGAATAACGAGCGCCGAGTTGAGTATGCAGATTTATGGGGCTTCAAAGACACAAGCCAATTGGTCGGACCATGATACTCCACATTTGCGGTGTAACGCCCGGGCCGTTCGTCTAGATTGAGGTTATTGATGTATTGTTCCAATTCATTGTTTGTTAACACCATGCCTTGTATATCTGCCATCCGACGTTTTAATGCGGTGCAATTTGGCACCACTAACTCCCTAGGACCGCCTAGAAAATGTTCATTAAATAGTGCCAGCACCCATAACGTAAGAAAAGCAGCAATGAATAATCCCAAACAAGAGCGCGGTTTTTTCATGGGCACTTTCCTTTCAGCTGTAGTCCCAGCCAAAATCTATGCAAGGCTGTCCAAGCACCGTTGATTTCTCCGTCTGAACCAAGATCGTACATGATCGACGATGGGTTGTCATCATGCCAAAGGCCATATCCATGGCCCAACTCATGTGAGGCAACATTCCCCAAAAAACGTCCCCATTGCCCGACAGTAAATTCATAGTTATTCTTTGCAATATTATCCATGAAAACATAACCTAGATCACTGCCCGGATACATGAGTCCGTTGCCCCCAATACAAGACAAAAATGAATGCGCAAAATCTATTTCCTTAAAGTCGCCATGCATATCCGAACGGTTCCGAGACACGACAACACCAAACTCACTAAATGCTTTCTGAACAACTTCGACCGCCTTAGAAATGATCGATTCACAATCATGTGGCGTAGCTGAACGATGTGCAGATGCCGAGTCGCGAATTTGTATATCCGACCTATTTGCTCCACTAAAATCCAACCAAATGTATTTCTCGCATCCGAACATGGTAATACGTGCAAGCGTTACAACCGCAACCGCACCTGCGATTCTTAAAGTTAAAAGCGTGCCTTGAATTAGAGTGGCCATGTTAAGTGAACCTATCGTCATCTCCCCGCTCGGATCAATGCCGTTAACCGGGTCGGCGTGGCAGTAGGCGTATTTATGCAGGGACTGGGGATCGTGGGGATTGCCGCTGTACGGGTCGAGGCTGGTGAACTGCCCGTTTGCCTGATTGTAATGGCGGGCGCGCAGATAGTACTGCTGCAAGGCCGGATCGAACCGCTCGCCGCTGTAGAGAAGCGACGTGGCCTGTCTGGCCTGCGCCCCGGCCGTCTGTCCGAGCATCACGCCGTAGGCGTCGTACGTGTACTGCGCGGTGACAGCGCCGCTCGCGTCGGTCAACTGGCGCGTGGAGCCGTGGCCGTCATAAAGAAAGTATGAAGCCTGAAGGCTGAGGGATGAAGGTACGGATTGAGAAAGAACATCGTCGCCGATGGCGTAGGACTTGAGCACCGTCCCGCCGCCGTCGCGCTCTTCAATGACCTGAGCATACCCCGTCGGGTTGGCGGAATCAATCAGATAGTTGACGGTCTCGGAAAGATCGGGATACGCCACGCCGTTGACGGTGACCGTCGTCGCCTTGCCGACCTGGATGCCCTCAAGGTTGTAGCGGTACGCCGTGGAGGTGACGGTCACGTCCGCGCCATCGGATTCGGTCCGGACGTGCCCGGCCAGACGGTTCTGCAGGTCGTAACTGTAGGTCTCGACGACCGGCGCCCCGCCGCCGGTGACGCTCTTGCTGACGAGCGAGCCGTTGTCGTCATACGCGTATTGCGTGACCGAGCCGGCGCGGCCCCAGTTCGCGGTTTCGAGCCGGGAATAGAGGTCGGACTCCTGGGCGAGGGCGTCGAAGGGCAGGCCCATGACCAGCGTGGTCGCCGCCAGCAGCGAGGCCGTGCCGCGCATGATGAGCGGCAGGCGGTAGCAAGTCAGCAACCGGTCCATACCGCGGACCTTCCGGCGGCGAAGACCGGGCGCACCCGTCAGGATCGGCAGCAGGAACGCGGCCAGCAGGAACGCGGGAATGGCGTAGAAGCCCACGCGGGACCACACGCTCGGAAGCGGACGGCACCCCAGCATGGCGGTCTGCGCGCCGAGTTGTCCGAGCGCAGACTTGGAACCCAGCAGTTGGCTGCCGCCGGGACCGGCGAGCAGCGCGCCCGAGGGCGAGACGGCCAGCGCGGCCAGTTCGACGGCGCTCTCCTCGCGGAGCAGGCGGTCGTTGGCGTCGTAGGCGTAGCTTGTGGTCAGGATCTGCCCGGCGACCCACACGCGGCGGGAGACGCGGTTGCCCGCCAAGTCGTACGTGTATTCGGCCTCGTAGCCGGTGCCGACGCCGGGAACCTGCATGACTTCGTGCACCAGGCGGTTGAGGTTGTCGTAGGTATAGGAGACCCAGTTCGTGGAATAGGAGGCGTCCCCCGGGTTGCGCAGGATCTCGTACGCCTGGGTGCGGCGGCCGGTGGCGGGGTCGTACCCGTAGTGGAGGGTACCTTCCGGAGTCTGAGTGCCGACAATGCGGTTGTCGGAATCGTAACTGAAGGTGGTGGACGGATATTCCGTGGCATCCGGGTGAGCGGGCCCGCAGACCGAGACCAGCCGTCCGAACACGTCGTATGCATAGTCGACGGTCTGGTCGGGCTCCGTCGCACCGGCCGCGTACAGGCGTTTCGAGGAGACCTGGCCGTTCCCGTTGTACAGGAACTCGGTGATCTGCCCCTTGAAATCGGTCTTGCGGAAGAGGCGGCCGAAGGAGTCGTATTCCATATGCTCCGACTGTCCGAGCGGCAGCGTGCGGCGCGTCTGGCGGTTGAGGTGGTCGTAGCCGAACGTCGTTTCGCGCGACAGAGGATCAATGATCGAGAGCAGCGTGCCGTAGGCGGAGTAACCATAGCCGTATTGAGGCGAGACAAGCCGGTTCTGGTTGAACGGGTCGGGGACCTCCGGCATCGTCACTCCGGTCAACCGCCCCTGCGCGTCATAGCCGAACTGGCGCACTTTGCCGGCCGGGTCGATTTCGGCGATGCGGTTGCCGGCGGTGTCGAAGACATTGCTGGCGAAGGTGCCGTCGCTGAACACTGTACTGATCTGGCGGCCGAGCGGGTCGAAAACGAATCGGCTCTCGCGGCCGAGCGCGTCTCGCGTGAGAACGCGCTGACCCGCCGCGTCATACTCGAATTCCGTGAGGTTGTCGTTGTCGTCCGCGATCGCGGTGTTCCGCCCGGCCGCGTCGAAAGCGTAGCGCGTGCTCGCGCCGGTCGGCTCGATCTTCTCGATGACACGTCCGGCCGCATCGTAGACCGAGCGTTCAGCGGATATGACGGTTCCGGGAGAGGTCACCTGGCTGAAGAACTCAACGCCGTTGTCTGTCTGTTGCGGGGAGATGGCGATGACGACGCCGCTCAGCGCTTCCGTGCGGACCACGCGGCCGAGCGCGTCGTAGACGGTGCGGGTGGCGTTGGCTGGTGCGCCTGACGCGTGTGGAACCACGCTCAGCACGGCACGGCCCTCGGCATCGTAGACCGTCTCCGAGGTCAGGCCGGTCGGAAGCCGAGTCTGAATGGCATTGCCCAGCGCGTCGTAAACGAACTCTGTAACATTGCCCAGCTTGTCCGCCCTGGCAAGCGGCTTGCCGGCGGCGTTGTATCGCGTCCAGGCGCCGTTGCCCGATGCGTCCACCGTGTTGGTCGCGCGACCGGAGCTGTCGTACTGCGTAAGGGTGGAGACCTCCCTTGTGTCTGTCGGGTTTTCGGGATTCACCCAGACGCTCGACATGCCGGTCTGGTTCCCGAGGACGTCATACGTGAAAGAACGCGACACGCCGGCCGCGTCGGTGAGCTGCGTCAACCGGCCCGCGGCGTTGTATCCCATGGACATCGTCGTCCGGCCCAGCGCGTCCCGCATCTCGTTCAGGTTCCCCGCCCCGTCGTAACCGAAACCAGACGTGTTCCCCATCTGGTCGGTTGTCGTCAGGGGGCTTCCGGCCTCGTTATACGTGTTCAGCGTCACACGCCCCAGCGGATCGACGGAAGACAACTGGTTGCCGGCATCATCATACGTGTAGCTCGTGGTATGGCCGAGGGGGTCGGTTTCGGTGAGCTTGTTGCGCTTGGCGTCGAAGGTGCGGGTGGTGACGTTGCCGAGCGGATCGGTGACGCTGACTTCGTTGTCGTTTTCGTCGTAGCCGCGGAGGGTGACGTTGCCGAGGGCGTCGACGGTGCGCACGATGTTGCCGCGCATGTCGTATTCGTGGACCGTGGCGTTGCCGAGGCGGTCGGTGACGGTCTGGCGGCGGTTGGGGATGTCGTTCGCGAAGGTGACGGCGTTGCCTGCGGCGTCGGTCTGGCTGACGAGGCGGCCGTCGTCGTCGTAGCCGGCGGCGAGGGCGCGGTTGCCGAGCGGGTCGACGATGGTCTGGAGCAGGCGGCGGCCGGGAGCGGCCGGGTGCGGCACGTATTCGAAACGGTTGGTCTCGCCCGCGCGGTTGACGAAGGAGGCGAGATAGCCGTGTTCGTCGTACGCGTAGCCGAGGGTGACGCCGCCGGGCGCGGTGATGGCGGTGATGCGGCCCGCCGCGTCGCGGGTGAAGGCGACGCTCTCGCCGGAGCTGTGCGTGATGCCGTCCTCGGTGAAGGTGAGCGAGTTGGCGTTGCGGTCGGTGAGCTTGCGCAGGCCGAAGACGCGCCGGATGTCGAGGCGGGTGCCGTCGGCTGTGCGGTAGACCCAGTCCTCGGGGTCGAGCGCGCCGATCGCCACGAAGTCAACGAGCGTCACGCCGTCGTCGCTGCGGGAGAGGCAGAAGTTGCCGGCGTCGGCCTCGCTGAGGCTGAGCGTGCCGACGGAGCCGTTGATGGGCCGGAAGGCGACGGAGGCGTTCTCGGGCGGGAAGATGCCCTGCTCGGTCGGGGAGTAGGCCTCGAACTGCTGGACCTCGTCGCCGACGAGGACGCTGACGACGTGGCGGCGGACCGGGCGGATGCCGTAGAAGGGAATGCCCATGACCGTGCGGATCACGTAGTCTTCCCAGCCCTCGCCGACCGGATCGGAGGTCTGCACCTGGACGGAGCGGAAGCCGAGTTCCCAGTCGGGGCCGAAGTCGGCGGCCGACGTGCCGCGGCTGTCGTAGGAGCGGAGGAGCTGCACGGGAATGCCGACGAGCGGCATGTTGAGGTCCTCGAAGGAGAGCTGGAAGGGACCGACCTTCATGCCGCCGTCGAGCACGATGCTGTGGCCGTCGAAGACCGTTGTCGCGCCGAAGAGGTCGGCGGCGATGACGCGCAGCTCGTACGCGCCGTTGCGCAGGAGCGTGGGGTCGATGCGGCCGAGCACGGCCGGGACGCCCGGCACCCCGACCGGCGCGGCGCCTGTCGCGAGGGTCTGCCAGTCGGCCTCTGTTTCCTGGCCGGTGGCGCGGGAGCGGAGCTGGAGCGTGTAGGTGGCGACGTCGCCGCCGGTGAGCGTGCCGGCGATGTCCGTCGGGGCGGTCACGGTGGAGCCGTGGAGCGGGGTGTAGAGGGTGAGCATCACGGGTTCGGTGTCGGGTTCGACCGCGTGGACGGTGACGGGGTCGGAGAGGAGCGTCCCGCCGGAGGCGAGGAGGGCGCGGGCCTTGAGCTGGAAGGTTCCGGCGGCGGCGAACTGATACACGGACACATAGGGCGGCGCGGCACAGGCGGCGGCGGATGAGCCGTTGACCAGGAATTCGACGGATTCCACGGCGGCGCCGCCGACCGGCGCGGCCTGCATGATGAAGGGCGTGCCGACGGAAAGGGTGGAGCCGTCTTCCGGCAGGAGCAGGCTGATGCCGGGCGGCACGGGTTGCAGGCGGATGACGACGGGGGCGGAGGCTGTCTGCTGGCCGATCTCGTTCATGGCCACCGCGTGGAGGGTCTGCGTGCCGGCGGGCAGGTTCTGCCAGGTCAGGCCCCACGGGGCGTTGGTGCGGGTGCCGAGGTACTGGCCGTTGGCGTAAAAGGCGACTTCCGTGAGGGACCCCTGCGGGTCGGAGGCGTCGGTCATGATGGTGAGCGCGCCGCCGGCGGGGGCCTGCGCACCGGGTTCCGGAGCGACGATGGCGATGGAGGGGCCGTCGCGCCCGGGTGCGGTGACGTTGACGGTCAGGGTGTCGGTGACCGTGTGCTCGCCGTCGGAGGCTGTCAGCAGGAGGGCGTGTTCGCCGACCTTGGAGAAGGTGGCAGAGACAAGGCCGGACTGATTGTCACGGCTGAGAACGCAGCCGCCGGAACCGGCGTCATAGAGCCAGAAGTAAGAGATCCAGCCGTCCGGCAACCCGTCGTCGGTGACCGCGGGCAGAAGTTCCACGGGCGCGCCGATCACGGCGGCCAGCGGTCCGCCGGCGTCTGCGGCGGGCGGCTGGTTCGCGGAGGTGTAGACCGTAACGGTGACCGTGTCGGTGCCCTGTTTCTCGCCGTCGAAGGCGGTCAGCTTGAGCACATAGGACCCCGGCTGCGTGAACTGGGCACGGGTGACGGGCGCGCAGGGGTCGCTGAACGGGACAGCGGCGGGTCCGGACACGAGGCTCCAGACGTAAGTGAGCGGGGAGGGCACGCCGTCGTCGGAGGCGGAGCCTGCCAGCGTGACCGTGGTCCAGCGGGCGGCGGTGAAATCATCGCCGGCATGGGCGGCCGGGGCCGCGTTCGCCACATAGGGATGCACGAGCACCGCGACATGCGAGTGTACGGTTGCCGCGCCGTCGTTGGCGCTGAGGCGCAGGACATAGTTGCCGGGGTGGCTGAAGGTCGCGGCCGTCACAAGTGATGCCGGATCGCCGAACGCGACATCGGCGGGACCGGTGACAAGCGACCACAGGGTGGCGAGCGGCGATGGGCCGTTGTCGGGGTCTGAGGCGGAACCAGTCAGCGAAAGCTGCGCGGGCAGCGTGATCTCGGCCGGCTGTCCGGCGTCGGCGGACGGCGGGATATTGGCGGGCACGCTCGTGGCCAGGGTGACCGATACATCTGACGTGCGGGTAAACTCGCCGTCCGAAACCGTCAGGCGGAAACGATAGGTCCCGTAATCCGGGAAAGCCACCTCCGAAGAGAGCGCGGATGGATCCAGGATCTGCGCCGCGCCCGGCCCGGAAAGCTGCGTCCACTCTGAAGTCAGGGTCGCGTTTGTCGGGCATCCGTCATCCGAGACCATGCCTGACAGCCTGCAGGCGAGCGTGTCCAGAAGCGTGCGGTCATAACCGGCGAAGACATCCGGCGGCTGGTTGGCGGGTATGACAGACTTGCCGGCGGCGTAACCCGACTGGATTTCGGCGGCGGACAGAGCGCGGTCATAGACCGAGACCTCGTCCGTGGCTCCGGAAAGCACAAGATTGGCATTGCCGGTGCGTCCGCCGATGCAGAAGTCGCCGGGGGTCGGGAAGCCGCCGGCGGACAGGGCCAGCGTCTGGAAAAACACGCCGTCACGGTAGATCCGAAGACTCCCGTTTGAAGGCTCGTACGCGAAGGCGAAATGGTGCCATGCTCCGACGGTATAGAGAGAGTAGGATGTGGTGTGATACTGGAGCGTGCCCTGGGCGTCGCGAGCATAGATACGAAAATATCCGTAATTTGAACTCAGTTTGACGACGGCGAACTGCGCCCCGCCAGCGTTATACCATCCCGCAATCACCTGCTCGCCCGAATACGAGTCAATGCGAGCCCAGAATTCGACTGTAAATCCGTTGGTCGAGCTGCCGACATCCAGCCCGCCGCCGGTGCGGGCGAGCATCATGCCGGTGGCGTTGTGCGCGAAGCCCGCGCCGACGACACTCTGGGTATAGCAGACCGCGCCGACCGGAGATGCGTGATAGCCGCTGACGACCTCGCGGCCGGTGCCCTCGGCGGGCCAGTGTGCGCACAGGCCAGCAGGCGGCGCAAGCTGGTTGGTGCAGGACACTTCGATGCGCACGGTGTCGCGCGAGACGACGAGGCCGTCATTGGCTGACAGCTCGAGCGTGTAGATGCCCGGCGTACCGAACGTCGCGTGAGTCTGCGGGTCGGCGGGATCGTCAAACGCGACGGGACTGTCGCCGGTCAGTTGTCGCCACTGCACTTCCAGACGCGCTTCCGGCAGATGGTCATCGGCCGCAGAGCCTTCCAATGTGATGCCATTGGCTGCGGACATCACGGCGCGGTCCGGACCCGCGAACACGGTCGGCGCGTGGTTGTCCTCCATCACGGCTTTGCCACGGGGAGCGGCACAAATCGTCCAAATCTCATCTGGGCGCAGGCAGCGGTCATAAACCGAGACCTCGTCCGTGGCCGCGGAAAGCATAAGATTGGCATTGCCGGTGCGTCCACCGATGCAGAAGTCGCCGGGGGTCGGGAAGCCGCCGGCGGACAGGGCCAGCGTCTGGAAAAACACGCCGTCGCGGTAGATCCGAAGGCTCCCGTTTGAAGGCTCGTACGCGAAGGCGAAATGGTGCCATGCTCCGACGGCATAGAGAGAATCGGATGTGTTGTGATACCGGAGCGTGCCCTGGGCGTCGCGAGCATAGATGCGAAAATATCCGTAATTAGAACTCAGTTTGACGACGGCGAACTGCGCCCCGCCAGCGTCATACCATCCCGCAATCACCTGCTCGCCCGAATACGAGTCAATGCGAGCCCAGAATTCGACTGTAAATCCGTTGGTGGAGGCACCGACATCCAGCCCGCCGCCGGTACGGGCGAGCATCATGCCGGTGGCGTTGTGCGCAAAGCCCGTGCCGACGACACTCTGGGTATAGCAGACCGCGCCGACGGGAGAGGCGTCGAAACCGCTGACGACTTCGCGGCCCGTACCTTCGGCAGGCCAGTGTGCCCGCAGGCCCGCAGGCGGCAGGCAGAAATCGGCGGCGCAGGCCACCGTGACCCGCGCGGTATCGCGCGCACCCGCCACACCGTCGTCGGCCGACAGTTCTAGGATGTAGACACCGGGGGCGCTGAACGACACGGCGGTGTCCGGCGCGGCAGGGTCGGCAAACGCGGCATGGCCGGGACCGGAGAGCAGTCGCCACCTGGTTCGCAGCACACTGGCCAGAGGCAGACCGTCATCGCTGACGAAACCTTGTATGTCGAGAACATCATTTGTCGAATGAAGAGCCTTATCGGCACCGGCGTCGACAAACGGCGCCGCATTCGCGCCAAATGCCCCCATGCCAGAACCGCTGAGCTGCGCCAACCCCCAAATTTCATCTGCTCTCAAAGGCCGGTCAAAGACTCCCACCTCATCCAGGGAACCGTTCAGAGGCAGCGTTCCGTCCGGACGGTTCCCAAAACCAAAACCGCCGTCAGTGAGTATCCCGTTGGTTCCGACATTAGAAACGCTATGCCAGATAATCCCGTCGCGAAAAAGCCGCAGCATACCCGACAAGCGGTCATAGCTCAGCGCGAAATGGTGCCTCTGTTCATAATTGAAGGTGTAGTTCGGGGTAGTGAATGTTTGCAGAACCCCTTCAGCATCGCGTAAATATATCTGCATGGCCCTGTAAGATCCAGTTGCCTTGTTGAGCCCGAACTGCAGATTTCCATCCGTCCGATTATTCCAGCAGAAGACACGCTGCGCAGTTGAATTTTCATCAAGCCGCAGAAAAAAACATACAGTAAAGCCGGAATCAGACATGCCCGCATTCAATCCTTCACTGAACGGAGGAATCGCGACCGCACCGCATCCGTTGCTGAACACAAAGCATTGACCGACTGCGCCAGTCCCATACCGAAGCGCGGAAGGTTCTACAGCGTGGCGATTAGCGATCGCATCCAGCGCATTGCCTTCGCCGCGCCACAAGGAAATAAGACCGGAAGGGGACGTAACGAACGAGGGCTCATCGACAAAAACAGACACGGTGCGCGAGCGCTCGTAAAGGAGGTCTTGCCCGTAAAAAGTCCGGCCAGTAAGTTCAAGCGGGTAAAACCCGGGCCCGGAGAAAACCGCATCCGTGACCGCCGAGGCCGGGTTGTCGAACACCACCTGACCGGGGCCCGAAAGCATGCTCCATTCGGCAGTGACGGGAAACAGCGCAGACCCGAACCCGAAATGCACACGGCCTAGCAATGATGCGGACGTTTCCACGTTCGGCAGAACCACAGTAGGCCCCGCATGAACCTCCAGCGCGTCAGGACCTAAACGGCAGAACGAGCGCGAAAGACTCCCGTAAAGTGCGTGAAGATCTTCCGACGAGGCCGCAAAGAAATAATCGCCCCGCGAGCTAGCGACAGCGGACATCAGCGTCTCGTCCGTGCCTTTGCAAAGTCCCACCGAGATGATTTGGATGCCTGATGCCTGCGCCGCCTGAGCGGCGGCGATGACCGCTCCCGTCGTGCTGAGCGAACCATCGGCCCCTCCGTCGGACAAAAGCAGGATGACCCACTGCGCACTCGGTCGCCCCTCGGCCAGAAGATGATTTGCAGCGACGGCAATTCCTTTGTCGATTGCCGTGCCAGAGCCGCAGGCAGCGGGGGCCTGTGGGATGGCGGAGGTCACGGCAACATAATCAAAGGTAAGCGGCTGAACCACGACGCCTTCGCTGCAGAACGGAACCACAGCGGCGCGATCGTGCGGCAACAAGCGTTTCGCGAAGAGATTCGCGGCGTGGATTCCATTATTAATTCGATCTATATTGTCGCCGTACATGGAGCCTGAGTGGTCGATCACAAGAACGACATCCATCGGCACGAGAATCTCGGGAAAGGTGACTTCGACGCATATTTCATCGTAGGCGATCTGTATGCCGTCCGAAACAGAGAGCCGCAGAGTGTATTCCCCGAGTTCATAGAAACGCACCGAGGGAGTCAGCGTGTCGGCGTTCTCGATGAACACGCGGGCGTGGCCGGAGACTTCGGTCCAGGAAAAGGTCAGGGCGTTCGTGCCGGCATTTCCGACCGCGCCTTGCAATTGAGCCATGGCCAGCGGCAGATGTACGACCTGATTGGTTCCGGCATCGACGCTCAACGGCAAGCCGCTGCCGTCGTCAACAACCGCGACGGTCATGCTGTCTTCTGAACCCAGCTCTCCGTCATCCGCCCGCAGGGCCAGCTCGTAGACGCCGGGTGCCGAGAAGTAGACGGCAGGGGAAAGCGATGAGGCATTGTCGATGATAGCCGCGACCGGACCGGAGACCATCCGCCATTCGGACGTCAGGGAGCCTCCTGCCGGCCGACCGTCGTCCGTGACCGAGCCTGAGAGTATGACGCCGGCAAGTTCGACGGCGCACAAGGCGACCGCATCGAAGAACACGTCGTTGGCGGCGTCGATGCCGGAGTTTTCGGCCCGCAACCGGATACGGACGGCGCGGGTTCCCGCAGGCGCCACACGGGTATCGGCCAGCAGACCCCAGCTTGAGGAGATCGGAGTCGGCGAGATGTCGGTGACGGCCAGGAGCGCTCCGTTGAAATCCCTGTATTCAACCGTGATACGAGGCGCATCATAGCGGATCTGCTCTTTCACGCGATAATGCGTGGAAAACTCGAAAAGCTGGCGGTTGTCGTCTATGGTGTCGGCAAAGAGGGAAACGTCGACATCCTGCCAAAGCTCGGAGGCGGCGCAAACTCCCGGGCGCAACATGCGGACGCCTTCGGCAGCGGCGAATCCCGCGCTGTTTGACGCGACTGTCTGCCATGCCGTTCCCAGCGCGTTCCAGCCCGGCACCACCCCGTTCGTTGCAGCGGTTTCACCGCCGGGGTTGACAACCAGGTTCGCGGTACGCACAAGGTTGAAGTCCAGTGTGTGATCCGATCCCGCGTCCACGACCGGCGCGAGGTTCGTCGCCGCGCCAAAACGAACTGCCACTTCATCGGGCACCGTGTTCTCACCGTCGCTGGCGGTCAGCCGGAACACATATTCGCCTTCGGCCGTGACAGTCACGGGCGAGACCGCTTTGTCAGGAGACTCAAACGCGGCTTCGCCCGGCCCGGAAAGCAGCGTCCATGCTATCCAAGAATCCCCGTTGAGCGGCAGGCCGTCGTCGATCACCTGTCCCCGCAGCAACGCGAGCAAGCCTGCGACCATTTCAAAATCATCGCCGGCATTCACCTGCGGCGGCTGGTTGGCGAGCGTTACAGTAACCGTAGTATCAGAAAACGCACTAAGTTCCCCATCTGAAGCAGTCAACCGAAAAGTATACAAACCCGCTACTGGAAATGAAACCACAGGTTGTGCTAGTGAACCATCCGAGATGACAGCGGTCCCCAATCCTCCTGTTTGCTCCCAGAGTAGCGTTACTGTACCCGACACAGGAAGTCCGTCATCCTCAACCATCCCCAAAAGTTTGCAGGATTTATAAAGGGCAATCTCTTGAGCGGGTCCCGCATAAACGGTGGGCGGACGGTTCGGTATTGGTAACACGATCACTGCGAGTGTATCGGAGGTCGAAAGTTCGCCGTCGAAGGCGGTTAGCTGAAGCGTGAAAGAGCCCGTCGCGGTAAACCGTACAGCGGTCATAGGATCGGAGCTATCGTCCATTTCAACGGCTGCGGCATCGCCGGAGACGACAGACCACTGTGTAGAAAGCATACTTGGGACAGGCTGACCATCATCAGCAACACAACCCTGCAAAGATATACGAGCACCGACAACAATTTCAAAATCTGCGCCAGCCTCGACCTCAGGTGCTGCATTGGGAAGCTGAACCAGCACACTCATTTCGTCATACGTGGCAGCCGCGCCGTCGGCAGCGGTCAGTCTCAGCACATACGAGCCAATCTCGCCAAAAGCGACCGAAGTATTCGTAAGTGATGAATCACCGAAGGAAACAACATCGGCATCACCAACCACTACACGCCAACGCACATTCAGCGTCGACGGATCAGGCTTGCCGTCGTCCGAGACAAACCCGGCCAGCGTCAGCGCCCCGACCGCATCCAGCACGCGGTCGGGGCCGGCCGTGACAAAGGGCGGTTGGTTGGATGGAGCCACGACCGTGACCGAAACCGTGTCATGCGCTGTCAAAGTGCCGTCTGAACCATTCAGGCGCAAAGTATATTCGCCGCCGGCCAGGAAAGCGGCTGTGGTGTTTGTCACGGCGGGATTGTCGAAGGTGACGTGCGCGGCGCTGCCGGAAGCGACTTCCCATAGAGTCACGAGCTGAGGCGGAACAGGCTGTCCGTCGTCACCGGCCCATCCCGAGAGTTGTACAGATCCGTTGACCGGCAGGATGATGTCCGTTCCCGCATGGACAATCGGCGGATGGTTGACTGGACCTCCGCCTGAAACCTGTCCGGCAAACGGGAAATTATGGAACTCGAACCCGATCGAGGTGGTCACGTCGCCGCCGAAGACCGCCGTACCGTTGATCGCCCCGCCGCTGAGCGCGGCTGAGGCGAAAGGTGCCAGCACCGAACCTGGATGCAAAAAACTTTTGGTGGAAACGAAGGCGGCGTCCGCATAGTTGTAGAGCACGCTCCGCTGGTCGACACCGACAAGGGCAATGCTGCAGTTGGTGATGGCGATCGGGCTGCCATGGATATTAACCAGAACCGTGGCTCCGGCAGGAGCGTCGATAACGGTCTGGGAAGACTGCATATTCCAATCAGCCGCATTCACGTTGAACACGTTCAGGGCTGCGTTGGTGGCTGTCAGAAAGCGTTGCCACGGGCTTGAGAAACTTTTGGCAGTGACACCGCTGTCGGGCATGGCGGCCATATTCGCGCTGATGGCGCAGAGACGGGAAAAAGCTGCGCCCAAGACGCCCCGCCGCCGCCTCTGGACACATTGCCGGAGGCATCAAAGGCCACCGGCGTAATTTGCGTGACGACATTGCCGTCCGGCATCCATCGGTAAGGCCCGTAACGCGTGCCGCCGTAAACGATATTGCCGTTCACACCGAACCAGCCGTCGATGAGATCGCCGCCGACGATCAGAATGTCGGTCTCCGCATTGGTGTAAACGGGCAGCGGCAGGCCGTACACCGGCTGGCCGACGCTGTATCCGATCGTGAAAGTGGCGGTGCCGCCCACGGCCAGGCGGTATTCGCAATCGCCGCCTGCGGCAGAGAGATCGCCAAAGATGAGAGCGTTGAAATTCGTTGCCAAGGTCTCCCATCCTGCTGCTTCCGGCACGGCAGGAGTGCCGGGAGGCTCGTCACCGAATAATGCGCAGGCGGAACAGGCCATGACGGCAAGCGCACGCGCCGAAATATCTGTCATGGAGCGAAGCCTGAATCTTTGCAGGCGCGAAAAGACTACATGTATCATCGCGGTGTCTCCTGAAATGCAGCGGTTTCAATACGTTCTTTAAACGTCTGGCAGATCTTTAGCGCACATCAGTTTTAGGCGCATGCCGATCTGATGTTGCGACTTGAAAGATTGGCTGCGACCCGTATGAATTGTTGACAAGTTAACAAATCGGATTGTTGCGCACAAGCGATTCCGTAATCGATTCCGTAATCGGGTAACTTTCAACGCTCAACTTTCAACGTTCAACTCTCAAGTTATGGACGAGTGGGGTTTGACATTATATTCGTACAATGCGGCAAAAATGAGAATTGCTGACATCCCAGAAATTTCGTCGCAGTAAATTCACACTTTCTTCTACACAGTCCCTTGTGATATTGCTAACGGCATGGATCGGGCATCCAACCTCCATACCCTATCGCTCCCGCCCGAGTATCGCACCTTGATCGCGTGCGTGCGCGACGCCCTGCACGATCGTCCGCCGCCAGTCGACATGGCCGAACCGCAATGGCCCCTGCTCGACCGTACAGCACGCGAACAGGGTGTGGACATCTTCCTTTTTCCCTGGCTGGCCGCCCATTATCCGGAAAACTCCTCCCTGTCATCTGCGCACCCGGACAGCGTGCCGGGCGCTTGGCGTGCGCGCGCCCTGCGCGAACTGCAGCGCACGGCTCTGCGGCAGCGCCAACTTGCCGCTCTGGCGACAGGGTTTGCGCATGCCGGACTGGATCTGGCCGTATTGAAAGGCGCTTGGCTCGCCGAGTCCGTGTACGCGAATCCGGCGTTGCGGAGCATGAGTGACATCGACGTGCTGGTCCGTACCGGCCAGCGCGACAGGAGCCATGCCTTGATGCTGCAGCTTGGATACGCCGCCGCCGCAAACACCCTGCACAGCCGCTTCGCCTACGACCAACTCTACCGGCACCCCCAGCACGCCTACGCCGTGGAGATGCACTGGGCTG
>JAKQQT010000387.1 GCA_029564025.1 Armatimonadota bacterium
ATACCCAGGTTGTTCTTTTTCTTCTTTGTCTTGGCGACCTGCTTCACCGGAATCGCTCCCAGTGATCCGGGTGTCACGGTGCCGCCGCTAACAACGCTTGTCTCAGGAGTATCCTGGCTGATAAGTTGGGTCAGCGCGGAACCGACCGCTTTATCCACCGCGAGTCTTTCTACGGCGTCAACCGGCAATTTCGGATCCGCTCCGGAACCGCCCGATGCGGCAATCTTCGCCTTGGCGTCGGCGCTGGTCACCCAGTGCAGGGTTACGGTTGCCTTCCCGCTGTGGGCCGATTCGTCCGAAGCAAGTTCGTCAACCGATCCGTACACCGCGTACGGCGCTTCCATCTGCTTGGCGATATCCGCCGACAGCGCCGTATCGAACGGGCCGTCCAAGTCGGACTTGCTGATGGCTCCCGAACGAACCAGCGCCTGAACCAGCGGCGACCGCTCGTGGAAGGATACGACCTCGTACCGTCCGCTTGCGTTCAGCCGAGTTCGCAACGATCCCGTGGCCGCGACTGCGGCTTCCGCCGCCACGCCTTCACCGGGCGTGAGCGGGAAAACCACGACGGCTTTCTTGACGACGGGGGTCGCGGCGCGCAAGGCCGGGGCGGACAACAGCAGTCCGGCGGTTACGGCTATCGCGGTCCACGCCCACTTTGTGATACCTGGTTTCATACTGGTCTGTCTCTCTCTGGATCAGACTGCTCTGACACCGGAATTACCGGCGAGGCAGGCGCGGAATAACAGGAGCACCCGGGGCACGCCCTCTGGATCCGCGTGAAGTCCCCGGTTCCGTCGTAACTTCATCTTCCGCCGGCGGCACGGCCGGTGTGGCGGCTGTCAGGGAAGCGGTCGCATTCAGAATTTTGAACGGACCCCATACGTAACCGCCGTTCTCCGGCTTCGCGGAGTCGCGGCTGGCGCGAACACCCACACGCCAGTACAATGTCTGTCCCGGCGCGGTGGGATCGATGTTCCCGGTCTGGAGATTCACCGTAACCGTTGCCTGCGGTGAGTAGATGGGATTGTCGCGGGGATCCGAGTAGCAGATCTCCTCGGAGTCAATATCCCGGGTGCAGAGGCCCGAGTTGTCATCGAGTTCGCCGAAGTAGCCCACCGGAAGGGGCGGAGTGGGCGGAGCCGGAAGTCCGTATCCGTCCGCGTCTTTCGGGTAGGTGTCTGCCCTCGAGAATGACGGATTATCGGACACCTGGACCACATAGCGGTCGCCGCCCGGCACCTGCTGAAACGTAAACTCGGCCGCCTGAAGATCCGTGATGTCCGCGGTTACGGCCGGGGGCGTCAACAGGGCAGTCGCCGCATTGGTGTACAGCGTCTGGGCGATGGTGGCTTCTCCGTCGTCCACGGTGCCGTCTGTATCGGTTGTGTATTTCACCCAAACGGTCTTGATGGCGTAACGGGTTGACACACCCGGCACCAACCCGTCGATGTTCTCGTCATCCACGTCCAGGTCGGAGGTCGGGTCCGTCTCGAAACTGT
>JAKQQT010000473.1 GCA_029564025.1 Armatimonadota bacterium
CTGGTCGTGGGGCAGTAACAACAACGGCCAGTTGGGCGACGGCACAACCACCGACAGAAGCGTTCCCGCCGAGGTTGCCGGCCTGTCGAACATCAAGGCCGTCAGCGCCGGTATATACCACAGCCTGGCCCTGACGAATTCGGGCGACCTGTACGCCTGGGGCGACAACGCATACTACCAACTCGGCGACGAAACGCAAAATGACAGCCCGACGCCCACGGCCGTACCCGGCGTGACCGGTGTTCGACGCATGTGCGCGGGCGGAGGGCACACGGTGGTCGTCAAGAACGACGGCACGGTGTGGACGTGGGGCTTGAACTCAAAGGGCCAGATCGGCGACGGGACGACAACCATCAGAAAAACACCGTTCCAAGTGCCCGGCCTGCCGGCCTGCCAGGACGTGAAGGCCGCTTCCGCCCATACCCTGGCGTTGACGGAGGACGGCCGGTTGTGGGCCTGGGGAAGCAATGAAACGGCTCAACTGGGCGACGGCACGTACACGCAGAGGAAGTCACCTGTGCTCATCACGGGCCTCACGGATATCAAGGCCATCGACGCGGGAGACATGCACGGCATCGCGTGCAAAAACGACGGAACCGCCTGGGCGTGGGGGTACAACGGTTACGGCCAACTTGGCAACGGCACGTTTGCGAACCAGAAGTCGCCGGTTCAGATAATCGGTGTATCCAATGTCAACGATGTGAGCGCGGGCGACCGGCACAGTCTTCTTACGATGTCCATTTTACCGGCTGACCACCTGGTGTTTACCAGGAATCCGGGAAACGGTGAGGAAGGGACGCCGCTCTCCGTTCAGCCCGTCATCGAAGCACGCGACGGCAATGACTTCCTGTACACGAACTTCAACGGACCGGTAACCGTGTACGTCAAGCCGGGAACGGGAACCGCCGGTTCGTATGCGGTCGGCACGCAAACCTTGAACGCGGTGAACGGCGTGGCCACATTCACCAACCTCGCGGTGGACCGGGGCGGCACGGGGTACGTGCTGAAGGCGGTCAGCGAAATCGGCGCCGGCGAGAGCGGTGCATTCGACGTGGCCGGCGGCCTCGCGTGGGCCGATGCGGCGAGGTGCCTGGGCATCGCGGCCGGCCTCATCAGCGCCACGCCGGCCGATATCGTCAAACTCGACCTCGTTCCGAACGGCGTATTGATGATGGACGACGCGGCCGTCGTTGCGCGAACCGCGGCGGGCGCCTGACACCCGGCACCTGCGGTTCTACACTGAATGCGTGGACGTAATCGTAATCGGTGGAGGGCACGCGGGGTGCGAGGCGGCGCTGGCGTCGGCGCGGATGGGCTGTCAGACACTGCTCATCACGCTGTCGCGCGAGTCGATCGGCCGGATGTCGTGCAACTGCAGTATCGGCGGACCGGCGAAGGGCACGGTGACGCGGGAGGTGGATGCCCTGGGCGGGCAGATGGCGCTTGTAACGGACGCCAGCACCACGCACATCCGCATGCTGAACACCAGCAAGGGGCCGGCGGTCCAGTGCCTGCGCGCCCAGTGTGACAAGAGCGAGTACGAGCGCGCCATGCAGTCTGCGCTGGATGCGCAGGTCGGCCTGGAGGTCATTGAAGACGAGGTGACCTACTTGTTAGTCGAGAGTAATACAGCCGGAGCAAACGTTTGCGCAGGTGTGGAAACCAAGCGGCGCGGGGAGATACGGGCTTCGGCCGTTGTGCTCACGACCGGCACGTTTCTGCGTGGTTTGATGCACACGGGCGACGTTACGACGGTGGGTGGGCGCGTCGGGGAGGAATCCGCGCAAACGCTTGCGCAAAACCTCGGCGAACTGGGTTTTGAGATTGTGCGCCTGAAGACCGGCACGCCCGCGCGCGTGGACCGGCGCTCCATCGACTTTTCGCGCGCCGAGGAACAGCCCTCCGATCCCCAACCGCTGTGGTTTTCGTTCGCCTCAACCGGGCCGACCTGCACGGACCTGATGTCGAACTGGCTGATCTACACGAACGACGCGACGCACGATATTATCCGCGCAAACCTGCACCGGTCGGCGATGTATGCCGGAATCATCGAGGGCGTTGGTCCGCGCTACTGCCCCAGCATCGAGGACAAGATTGTCCGTTTCCCGCACCACGACAGGCACGCCGTGTTCCTGGAGATCGAGGGGCGGAACACAGACAGCGTGTACGTGCAGGGCATGAGCACCAGTCTGCCGGCGGAGGTGCAGATGCAGTTCCTGCGCACCCTGCCCGGACTGGAAGAGGTTCAAATGCTGAGGCCGGGCTATGCGGTGGAATACGACGCCATCTCGCCCCTGCAGTTGCGCCACACGCTGGAAACGCGCCTCGTCAGCGGGCTGTACACGGCGGGGCAAATCAACGGCACGTCCGGATACGAGGAAGCGGCCGGCCAGGGACTGGTTGCCGGCATCAACGCCGTGTTGAAACTGCGGGGAGACGCTCCCTTCACCCTGCGGCGCGACGAAGCTTACATCGGCGTGATGATTGACGACCTGGTGACGCGCGGCGCCACCGAGCCGTACCGCCTGTTGACCAGCCGGGCCGAACGCCGGATGCTGTTGCGGCACGACAATGCGGACCTTCGGCTGACCGAACGCGGGCGCGAGGTCGGTCTGGTGGACGACGCGCGCTGGGAGGTTTTCACGCGGCGGCGGGACTGGGTGGAGGCGGAAACACAGCGGCTGACGACCACGGTTGCCCGTCCCACGGCCGCTGTTCAGCGATGGATGGCGGACCGCGGACAACCGCCACTTGCGAAGCCGGTTGCGCTGGCGGACATTCTGAACCGCGAAGGCATCGAATTCCTTGACCTCTCCAGCCTTCCCGACGGCAATCCCGCTCCCGATCCGGAACACGGACGCCGGTATCCCGCCGATGTGGAGACGGTGACCATCGCTGTTCGATACGCGGGGTATATCGAGCGGGAAAAGGCGGAAGCGGAGCGTCAGCGCGTGATGGAAGACTATGTGATCCCCGATGATATCGACTACACGGCCATCCGGGGCCTCAGCAACGAGGGTCGGGAACTGTTGAACCGCGTGCGTCCGCGCAGTGTGGGGCAGGCGCGCCGCATCCCCGGACTCACCCCCGCAGACGTCAGCATCCTGCTTGTGTGGATCACGTAACAGGTGTCAGGTGCCGGCACTCCGGATTACGACGCCCGACACACGGCCTCCGAAGTGTAACATGAGAACGGGTGACATTTCCAACACGTCCCCGTTTACCCAAGTGAACGTACACTCAATGACCGACGAAGCAATCATCAGAAAAGTGCAGGCCGGAGACCTGGCCCTGTTTGGAGCACTGCACGAGAGATATTACAAAAGGGTGTACGGTTTCATCAGGCTCAGTGTCGTGGATGAAGAAACGGCCAAGGACATTGCCGCCGAGACATTTGTCAACGCATACCGTTCCATCCATCGGTACGAGGTTCGCAAGCAGGGAGCCTTCGGATCCTTTCTGTTGCGGATTGCGCGCAACCTGGTCATAGACCACAAGCGGGCGCATCACGACAGATACGTTGGTTCGCTGGAGAACGAAGACGGCCAGACGATTGAGGTCCGCGATACGAGACCGTCGCCGCTGGAAAGCATGCTGGAGGCCGAGCGCATCCGACGGGTTCAGGCGGCGCTGGAGAGTTTGCCGCCCGGTGACAGGGAGATACTGGCGCTGGCATATCAGCAGAGGCTGAGCCTGAAAGAGATTATGGCGGTTCTGGAGAAACCGAGTGTTTCATCCGTAACCAGCCAGATCAACCGGGCGATGGGAAAACTGAGGAAACGGATACGCGGGGATGAGTACTTCACGGACTCGCCGCTTTCCACCGGAAAGTCCTCAGACGAAGCGGGCGGCCCGTAGCGTGTTGGGAGTAACCAGATGAGTTGGAAAAACATATTCAAAGGACGCACACAGCAGATTGCGACTCCCGATGAGGAAGACGCGCTGTATGCCGTGATGAACGCCTATGAACCGGCCGGGGAAGACGAAAGTTACCACCGCCTGATGGGCCTCATCGCCGACGACCT
>JAKQQT010000481.1 GCA_029564025.1 Armatimonadota bacterium
AACTTCCTGAACCTGTTCAACAGCAGCTGGGGCAAGTACCAGTACGTGTACTACCGCGGCGATGCGCCGTTGAGCTATGGCGGCGTCGACTCCGCCACCGGCAAGCCGAAGTACGCCTTCCTCAAGACCGGCACCAACCGCTACGACACGGACATCATGCTGTCGCGGTGGCAGATGCAGTTCGGCATCCGGTACATCTTCTAAAGTCTGACCAACCGGCCGGCTTCACCGCCGGCCGATCGTTCCATCCAGGGGAAAGCCGAAAGGCTTTCCCCTTTTTTTAGTTAGTAGATAGGAGATAGGAGTTAGGAGTGAACGGTGAACAGTAAATGGTGAACGGTGAGTGGTGGTGGATTCGTGATCGTAATTCGTAATCGTAATCGTGATCGTGATCGTAATCGTTATCGTGATCGTGATCGTAATCGTGATCGTGATCGTAATTCGTAATCCTAAGCCGGCGTAGCCGGAACCAAAGGGGCATGATGGTGAACTCCAGCACTGTGCTGCAATGCCGGGTCTCCGGCAAGCCCTTCCAGTTTCAAAGACAATAGCCAGGCGCAACCCGGCGTAGCCGGGTAGCGCCTGGACAAGCGATGGTGTTTGCAGAATGCGCGCCCCGGGGACGGGGCGCGGGGAAGTGCGGCGTTCGCGGCAACCTGTTCTCCGCGCCCCGCGGCCGCGGGGCGCGACCCATACAATTTGTCTATCTTTCCAGGCGCTGCCCCGCGTTCGCGGGGCTGCGCCTGGCTATTTTCGTCGTGAATGCAGCGACGGTGCGGTCGATGATGGGGTGGGCAATCCGCCCGATGGCGCGGCAAAAATCCTGTCAAGAATTGGCAGAAAAGCGGGAGTAACTGAGTAATCGTAATCGTGATCGTAATCGGGGCTCGGGGTGCGGCGTACGGTGTTCAAGGCTCGTTCCCTGCAATCAACGACCAACCATCAACGATTAACCATCAACTGTATCGGGCATCGGAATTCGGACATCGGATATCGGACCTGGGTTCTGGGTACTGGATCACAGAATCCAGATCCTAGTATCCGTTCACCAATTCACCGATTTACCCATTTACCCATTCACCACATTCACCCATTCCCCATTCACCGATTCACTCATTCACCGATTCACCGATTCACCCATTCACCTATGAACCATTTGCCATCTACTGTTCACCGTTCACTGTTCACTGTTTTCTGTTAACCGTCTCACCCGCGTGAACGGACGATCAGGCCCCATGCCGGCAGAAACAGCATCAGGAACGCGAAAAAGACGGGTGTCTGCGAGTCGCCCAGCGCCGGCAGGAACAGCAACCCGGTCAGGCCGGCGCCGGCCAGCGCGCCCAGGTGGTCGCTGGCGTTGATGCGGCCGGCGATCGCGGTCGGATCGCCGGAGCCGCCCGTCTGCATGCGGGCGGCCAGCGGAAAGTAGAGGCCGGTCAGCAGACCGGCCGCAAGCATCAGCGCGACGATCGTCGGCAGAGTCGCGGCAGACCGGCCGGTGGCGGCGAGCGTCACCGCCACGCAAAG
>JAKQQT010000486.1 GCA_029564025.1 Armatimonadota bacterium
CGTCGAGATTGTGATTCACGTCAACATGCTCAAGGAGGGCTGGGACGTGACCAATCTCTATACCATCGTGCCTTTGCGCGCGGCCAATTCCCGGACGCTTGTGGAACAGTCCATCGGCCGGGGCCTGCGCCTTCCCTACGGCAAACGTGTCAACGTTGCCGCGGTGGACCGCCTTACCATCGTGTCGCACGACAAGTTTCAGGAAATCGTAGACGCGGCGAATGACCCGAATTCGATTATCCGCACGGGCGTTGTTATCGGCAGGGACATCCCGGACGGCAAGACCAGGGCGGTGGTTGTGGAACCGGTTATCGAGACCAGGCTGATGGGCTCATCAAACCCTGTAACCGGCGTACAAGTGGGCCTATTTGACAAACCCGCCGAGCAGCAGGCCGCCCGGACGGCGCTTCGCGTGATCCGCGAACTGGAGCGGTTGCCCCGCATCACCGACCTGAGCACGCCGGAGATACAGCAGGAAATTGTGAGGCGCGTCGAGCAAGACATTGCCCCCGTCCAGTACGAAATCGAGGGTATCGAAGAAAAGGTGGACGTGGCACGGATTGTGAAGGAGACCACGACCCAATACGTAGCCATGTCCATAGCCATCCCGAAGATCATTGTCGTGCCCAAGGGCGACGTGCAGTTCGGCTACAGGGATTTTGACCTGGACGTACGTAACGTCAGTTTCCAGCCCGTCGCTCACGATATCCTGATCCAGCACTTGCACGATAACGACCGGTACATGCTCATGAGCGGCGACGGGATTGTCCCCGAGGAGCGCCTCGAAGACTATCTGGTCCGGGGCCTCATTGACTTCGATGAAATCAACTACGAAGAACACGCGGAGCTTTTGTACAAGCTGGCGGGCCAGATGGTGCGGCACCTTCAGTCCTATCTGAAGCACGAGGACGACGTGAAGAACGTGTTGCAGTACCATCAGCGGGGCCTGGTGAACCTCATTCGCGCCCAGATGCTTGAACACTATGAGGAGAATGCCACCGCCTATGAAGCGCACGTAAGCAAGGGTTTCCAGGACATCCGGGCGGAGTCATTCACCGCGCCGGAAGGCGAGGAGGTCCGCGACTTTCGCGCGCCCGTCGAGCAGCGCCAGGCCATCAAGAGCATGCTTTTCGGCGGTTTTGAGAAGTGCCTCTTCCCCGTGCAGAAGTTTGACTCCGATTCTGAACGCCGATTCTCGTACATGCTGGAGCAGAATTCTGAGGTCCTCAAATGGTTCAAGCCAGGGCACGATGTCTTCCACATCCACTACGGCCACGACGACGCGGGCTACCGCCCCGACTTTGTCGTGGAGGCGAAGGCCGGCATGTTCATCTGCGAACCGAAGATGGCAAGCGACATGGAGGACTCCGTCGTGTTGGCCAAGGCCCGCGCCGCGGCAACCTGGTGCAAGCACGCTACGGAGGTCAGTGAGAAGCCGTGGAAGTACTTGCTGATCCCCCACGACGCCATCGACACGGCCAAGACGCTTCAAGGACTCGCGGCGTCCTTCACCTTTTCCACGCACAGTTAGCCCTGCGTTTGACCGGACTCTTTTCCTCTTGACAAAACACATTATCAGGAGCAAAAAGTGGAAAGAACGGGTCGTCTCGACAGCCTTTTGATGCGGCGCTGATTGCGTGTTGTCATGGGATTTACGGTGAATCGCCTTCAAGCGCTCATAACCTGAAGGTTGCGGGTTCACCCCCCTAGCTGGGCCTGGGGGATCACTCATGGAGACCGGGAGTATGAACAGGCGGCAATTCTTCAGGTCGGGCGTCACGGCTGCGGTAACGGGGGCTGCTGTATCCACCCTTGGCTTCCCCATGAGGGACGTCCAGGCGGCTGACTTTCGCGCGTCAGGAGCCGGTGGCGGAGCCGCCACGACGCCGGCGATTCTTGCCAGCTACACGGAAGAGGAGCACCGGCGGCGCCTCACGTGCATCGGCCTGTGCACGAAGCAGATTCGCCGTTGCCTGCGCAAGCACTTGATTGCCGATTATTTGCCTGCCCAATGCGTCTACAACATGGGCGAATATCCCAGCCGCGAGCCGTGGAAACCCGAGGAATACGACGAAGAGGAATTGGACCGGTTGAAGGCCCACGGGATCCAGTTGGTTCATGTGATGGACGAGTGGAACGACCGGTACGGTCTTTTCGGCAACGACAAGCTGACCGCGGTCAATCCGGAGGGATTCCGGCGTTTCGTGGCGATGGTTCATCAACGCGGGATGAAGATTCTCGCCTACGCGTCCAGTGGGTATTTCGCGGCGCACGATCCGAACTATCGCGCGGAGTGGTCGCGTCCCGGCGACGCAATACCGGGCTGGTGGGATTTGGCGCGATGCGCGCCGGCCAGTCCCGGATGGCGCGCGTTCTTCCTTCCCCGCATGGTGCAAATCCTGGAAGACTACGAACTTGACGGCCTCTACAACGACTGGGGATACGTGCGGAACGCGGAACGCCGAATCACGGAGAATGCCCCGGATGAGGTGGCTGCGTTTGAAGAGACACCGGAGTATGACGGGGCGGTGACCGATCTCCTGTATCTCATCTACTCGGAGGTGAAGCGGCGCGGCGGCATCTACAAGATGCACGCGGATCGCTCGAATCAGCCCCCAACGGGCGGGCTCAAGGTGTACGACTATCTCTGGGTTGGGGAAAACGTGGAGAACGCGGACGGGCTGCGCGAAGCGGTCAAGAATCATTCTCCCTACGTCGTTCCTTGTATCCAGGGTTCCTCGGCGAAGGTCGAGAACGAACACGAACATTTCCTGCACTCGATTCCCTACATGCAGTTCCCCTTGTTGCAGGGCGGACGGCCCCTGACAGGTGAGCGGGGCGTGATTCCGATTCCCCGTCTGCCAGGAGTGACGGAAGGCGGGTTCTACGAACAGGCGTGGAAGTATTACCAGGCGCATCCGGACGGTCCCTATATCTACGGCGGTTGGGACCCAATCCCGCCCAATCCGGACATGCGTCCGGCCCATGCCCGGTGGCTAAAGCACTACCGTGCCCTGACTGAAGATGGAACGTGGGCCTATCTCGAGATCACCGACTCGAACCTGTTTCTCCAGCCGTTGCCCCGGGACTGTGTGGCTTCCGTCTTTGCTAATCGCGACTTGCACCTGGTTCTTGCAAATTACGGCCAGTCGAACCAACAGATCGCGACGGCCGACGCGTACGTTCCGGTGGATGACCCCGCGGCGGCACCGGCAGACCAATGGGAACTGCCCAAGCGGTCGCTGAAGATCCTGCGGCGGACAGTCCCCAATTTCTGATGGGGTCCCGTGTCTGTTGACGGGCGGTTTGCCCATGCGTTTTGGTCATTATCCTTCTTGCTGGCCGGCGTGCCATTCCTGCGTGTCGGTTCCCGGTTCTCTTTCTCTCCTGGCGTATGCGTTTCCCTCAGCTGACGCCTTAAATGGGTGGGAAGACGTGCTCTGTACATGAGAGGCACTTCCCGGCTCCTTCGTCTTGAGTCTCGTCGTCCCTGACTGGCGTTCGTGCCGGTACGCGCAGCACCGCCTTCCGTGGGCGGGACTTCCGCCACGCGACGTTTCTCCGGCCCCGTGCCCCCGTACATTTTCCTTTGTCACGACCTAAATACTTGTGGGTGAGGTTGCTTTCGAGCAGCGGGTCTCTTCGGCCTCTTGCCGAGAGGCTGGCTGCTCGGGCGCGGGCCTCGAACAAAGAAGGGAGCGTGTATATGGAAGAAGCGAACGAAACGTTGGCCGTCAAGGAGAAGGCGCCGTGGTGGGCGCGCCGGTTCGCATCCGGTCCGGCGGGAGCCGCGGCACAGGCATGTCCTGAACATGAAACTGTCTTTCCCCTGA
>JAKQQT010000278.1 GCA_029564025.1 Armatimonadota bacterium
GGCGTTCTCCTTGATCAGGCTGATGTTCGCGGGCTCCACTTTCAGGCCTTGCGTGCGGAGCGCCGTCGCACCGTAGTTCAACGCGTTGACGATATCCAGCGGATGGTCAACCAGGTCGGTGACCTGCACCGTGACGGACAGCAGAGCGCCCGCCGCGATCACCGAACCATCGGGCACCGCGGATCCCGGTCCCAACTGAACCGGGTTGGGTCCCGAAGTGGTGGCCGAACCTTCCAACAGGAACACTTCGACGTTGCCGCTGATGGAGGGCGGCGTGTTATCCACGGCCATGGGAGTCATGGACCGCAGAGTTTGCTTCGTGTACGCCGTGTTCCGCGGCGCATTGCCGGCGTCATCCACCACCGTCGGCACGATCTCCCGCGCCTCATTGGAAGTAACCACCGTATTCCCAATGTCCGGGGTGACTTGCACGTGGTAGGTGGCCAGGATCTTGTCGGGTTGATTGTCGCCGCGCGAAGTGATCGCGATTTCATTCGGCGCCGCATTCGCCGACACATTGTTCATGCCTTCCGCCGAGGACAGATCGGACAGGTCGGCGGTCACATCCCCGATGGATGCGCTGTTACCGGCTTCGATCGCGAAGAAGGCATCCTCGAGAGTCTCGGGGAAGTAGCCCGGCAACGGACGGAACAGGTCGTTGCCTTTCTTGTCGATTGAAGCGTTGGTGACTTCGACGATCACCGCCACGGCGTCACCGCCACGCACGCGAGGCAGCGTGTTGGGACGCAAATTGGCCGTGTTGATCGCCGCCGGGAATCCATTTTCGTCCACCACTTCGGCGGGCAGGGCGCGGGATTCCACGTTATACACATAGCTCGCCCGCGGAGGACGCGTGTCCACCGTGAAGAACGTGGAGTAGTTCTTCTCCAGGGCGAACTTCGAGGCGTTATCGTCCACGGTCACGGTGACCCAGGCCACGTTTTTCGCCAGAGCGTTTGTCTGCACCGTGATCTGAGGCAGCCCGATCAGGTTATCCAGAGCATCCTGCAGGCCAATGGTCGGCAGAAACTCAGGATTCCCATCGACCGCGTAGAAATACGCGCCACCACGCCCTGTCGCGCCCGCGTCAGAAGAAGCTCCGCCGATCACGATGCTGGAGGTCGGCACGGAACCATCGATCGGTCCGTTGAAGCTCATGCCGCCCACATCGGCGGGATGCTGTCCGGGACTCACTTGCAGATCGAACAGGATGTAGTTCAGGTTGCTTTGGTCAAAGAACCACGTACTGGCTGCCTTGGTATCCAGGCGTGCGGCTGCCGGGAACGGAGCCTTCGTCACGCCCTTGAAGTCGTACGTCACGTTTTCCCACTTGGCGTAAATCGTACCCGCCGGGGTCAGGAATTGTTCGGACGGCGGCACTTCATCCACCATGGACTTCAGACCCGCGGGATAGAAGTCGCTCACGTCGAGCAGGATCGTATCCGGGGCCTTCCCGCTAATCGGAGTGATCGTCGCTTCGAGCACCAACTTTGCGCCCGGGTAGATTTCGAACGCGGTCGTCTTGATATCCGGTCCTTGCGCGCCGATACCCAGGTTCGAGCTGCCCACGATCTGCTGCGACTTGCCATCAACGGAGAGAGTGATCTCGGTCGCGATGGGTCCGCCGGAGCTGATGCCGATGAACGGCGTGGTGGTCTCGGTCTTGTTACCGAAGAAGTCGTACGCGCTGACCTTCAACTCGGCCGGATCACGCGGATCGGCGTCGCTCTTCACCTGGACCGCGTTGGTCACGAAGGCGATCGAGCGGGTCGCGGACTGGACGAAGTACTTCTTGCCTTTCACATTGGAATTCGGAACCAACCGGTCCACGTCGAACTCCAGTTTGGCTGTCCAATTGATGTCGAACTGATCCAGCGGGAAGTAACCGTCTTCCGTGCCGTCCACCACATACGTGGCGCACCAGACGATCCAGTTGCCGGCCCGGGCACTGAGGGCCTGCCCTTGCGGAATCGCGGCGGGCGCGCCATCGATCGCGTTCACCTGGTCCAGATCGCCGGCGAGCACGAAGGTCTGGTGAATCAAGCCCGGACCTTGCATGTCGATTTCCACGCCGTTGAACGCCGTGACGTTCTTTACAGTATTACCCACCTGATCCGTTGCATCAAACACAATGGACGAAAGGTTCGGTGTAATCGTGTTGTAGTTCGCCCGACTCACTGCGTTTTCGACGTTGCTGATGTCGTACGGGAATGTCGAAATGTCAGGATTGTTGGTTTCCTTATCGGCATTCACCGTGAAGTCAACTTGCACGCGGAACGCGTCGCCAGCAATTTGTGACGGATCGATCAACACGCCGAGGCTGTTGCCGTCCGGTTCCTTCGCGCTGCCCTTGGCGAGCGTGAAGGTGCCGGTGATCGCGCTGTCCGTGGGCGACACGATGGTGATGTTCGCCGCCTTCATATTCTTGGCGGCATCCGTACCGACGATACCCAAGGCCAGAGGAGCATCCGGATTGGGAGCATCACCCATCCAGAACTGGGCGGTCAACTTGGAGCCTTGCGTCACCCGGGTCGGACGAATGATGGTTTCGCCCGAGTAAATGGCGGGAATGTAATCCACCCACGGTTCCTGATCCGCCGCCACGTCCAGCGTGACCGAGCCGATGAACCGCGACGCGATAACCGGCGCGGCTCCGTCAATGGTCACTTGCGGCGACAACAAGTAGTTCGACTTGTTGCCGATGACGTCCGTGGCGT
>JAKQQT010000504.1 GCA_029564025.1 Armatimonadota bacterium
ACCGGGAACGGTGTGCCCGGCTTGTTGCCCAGAAACGCTTTCAACACGTTCATGTCGTTGGAGTTGACTACGCTGTCGCCGTAACCGAAGCCGGCCGTTCCGCCGATGTCGGATACCGTGTAGCCGTTCGGAGGAGCAACGTCACCACCAACAGGACTCCACGCTCCCCATACCGTTGTCGGGATCGTCTTGCCCGAAAGCTTCGACTTCAGAACGTTCAAGTCGTTCGCGTTCACGTTCGTGTCGCCGTTGATGTCACCAGGCTTGATTACCGCTACCTGATGCAACGGAACCAGGTTGCCGGTTCCGCCCGTGTCGGCCTTCACCGTCACGGTCTCCGCCACCACAGGCGCGCCCGCCGTGGCCGTCGACGTTACTGCCGTCGCTCCCGCGCGGCTTACGTCGTTGCCCGTCCCGTCATTCTTCACATTGTACGTGGCTGGCACGTTCAAATTGATGACGGTCTTGGCCGCTGTGCCCGCGGCTACCTGAACCTTCAGGAGGCCGAAAGCCTTCGTGATATCGAATCCCGTGGCGCCCTTTACGTAGCCCACATACAGATTCGGTTGCGTCCCGCCGCCCACAAACGTGTTGCCTGTGACAATCACGTCCGTCGCCGACGATACTTCCGGAGTGAACGCATTGTTCGCGTCCGGATACGCTGTCAGAGCCGCGTTGTCGATCACCGCTGCAAAGTCGATGCCCCACAGGGTGTTCGCCGACACGTTGGTGCCGTACACCGGGATGCTAACGTGGCCGCCCGCTGGGCAGGCGCGGGCTTTGATAAAGAGATCGACCGCGTCCGCGCGGGGGGTCAGCAATGCGAGGCCCAACAGAGCAACGCACGGCACTAGGTACTTGTTCATCAGTTTTCTCTCCTTTAAGAAAGAAAGTGGTTCTACCGATTACACCGGATAACGCCCCACTTGTGCCGTTGGCTGCATAAGCGTCGTTACCTCGTCTTGGTGGCGGCCGTTTGCCCCGCTCTCCTCGGACTCTCGTTGGCTAGAGCCCTTGCACCAGGTTCCACCCCCTTCGGGGCGCGCACCGGCCACCAGTGTGTTACCAGTTATTAATACAAGCGCGAGAAGGCAAATCCTTCACCTTTTTTTCCCGCGCACTTTCGGAAGTAAGGGCTTGCCGCCCTCAACCGACGCGCTTTTTCCGTTCGGAATAGATTCGATTGCCGAACCCATACCCGGCGGTTGGCACGTCAGTCCAAGGAAGACTCCATGCCCACGAGATAACGCTGTACACGCGTCGCATCGGCCAGCGTGATGTGCTGGTCGGGCTCCGCCACAGGCCACACGTCGGCATTGCCGAAGTTAAACGTGGGACCGCTTGGCTCCGGTATGCCTCCGGCGGTCCGCAGAATCAGCAGTACGTCGTCTTGCGTTACGACTCCGTCCGCATTGGCATCCCCGGGAATCCGGGGAGACACAATGTTGACGACCAGAGATGGCCCAACGGTGGTGTCAACGGCCGCGCCGTCTCGCGCGCCCAGTATCACCGCTGATAAAGACAATCCGTTTACCGTATAGGAAGCCAGATTCAGTGTCGTCTGGCCCACATAATCCGCGGGTGTGGCGAAAACAAGCTTCACCGCCGTGGAAGGAATCTGCTTGTAAGTGGACGATGGGGGATCGCCCGGATTTTTTACATATCCCAGGATTACCTGTCCGGACAGGGTTGTATTCAGCCGAAACAGGTCCGCGTCCTTCGGTATTGTTTCGCCAGCGAATACATTTCCGGGGGTACCGGCATAGAAGCCCTGAGCCGCCGTCGATTCCTGACCGGCTTTCAGCGTCAGAACCGCGGGGTCATAGGTGAAGCCCGCCTGCAACGCGTATACCGAGGTCAAATCTTCTGACAAACACAAATCCACGGTGACGTCCTGCCCGGAGATCACGCTTGAGGGCGCCGAGAGATACACGGTTGCGGCAGACACACGTACCGCTCCCAGAGCGATTATCAGCGCTATGGCCGCCATTCGGGCGATATATGACATACCTACTCCTTGATTGCAGGCGCCGAACAGGTTCGATCCCGCAGGCAGACCGACTTCAGTCCGCACACGTGAAACAACGCCCCACGCGGATTCTTTGCGTGGGGTATCCAATGCCATGTTACGTCAAGGTCGTGCATTTGTCAAAGTTGAGCGTCCGAAAATGGACACCTTCCGTCAACGGCACGACACCGGATTGAATAGCGTTTGAATCACCGAAAGGGGGGCAATTTGAATCGAATCGCCCCCCTCGGTGCTTTCTTGCGCGTGGCTACAGCCGGCCCTGCTTCGCCATCGCCACGGCATCGGCAATGTCCACCTTGCCGTTCAACTCCCAGTCCAGCGCGGCCACTTCCGCCGCGTTCGCGGGCGCCAGGCCGGCCGCAATCCTCAGAGCCCTGGCGGCGGAGGGTTGTATCACCGCCGCCTTTGCCATCGTCACCGCGAACACGAACGGATTCGTGCCGGTGGTCGCCAGGCTCGGGTCCGGAATCAGCGTCAGTGACTGCACTGTTTTCGCCGGATTGCACGGCAGAACGACCGCCACGCCGTTGAACTTGATGTACTCAGGCCCGGACGAGCCGTCCACCCAGCGGTAGGCCCACTGAATCACTTCCCACGCGTTTTCACGCCAGGCCTTCCCGTAAGCGCCCTGGTTGTAACCCCAGTTCGGAAGGGCGAACAGAACGACATCGGAGGTGCTGTCCGTGTAGTTGATCAACGCGCCTCCGTTCGGAACCGGCGTACCGTTCGAGTACTGGTCCGCCCTGTCGCTCGGCCAGTTGCCGTTGGACGAGGTTCCCAGCACCACCGCCGCGTTGTAACTGCCCGGCGGAACCGGAATCAGATTGTTCGGGGCATCCATCGATAGAACATTCCGGGCGGTGCCCGTCACGTCGCCTATCTTGAATGGCACGTCGGACAACGTAACTGTCGTTGGACCGCACGCCTCCACCGGCGTCCACGCCGACGAAGCCCCCGGCAGTGAAAATATCCCATCCACATCGTGCCGTCCGTTCGGCAGTCCTCCGGTCGGCGGATCCGAGAACCAGTCGTGATTCCACGCCAGGTCCACAACGTTGCCGCCGCTCAGTTTCAGTACCGTGAGATCGACGTTGGCGGAAGGATTGGCGGTTACCGTTTTTTCGGCGTGCACGCTCATCGGCGCGCCGGCCACCACAACCGCCGAACCAGGCCGCACGGCCATCTCGTAGTAGCCGTTCGCGTCCGTGGTTGTCTGGTTGAGTTTATAGCCGTTGTAGGCCGGATTGTTCGGGTCAAACAGCATTCCCGTGGCATCGGCATAGGCGATCACGCGGGTCTCGGCGATGGGTTCGCCGAGCTGGTTTCTCACGTAACCGCGGATCCTGCCCTGCGTCATATCGAAATCGACCTGCGTGCTTCCGCCTTCCGTCACGTTGGCCGGTTTCGGCGTACTCTCGAATCCGGTCTTTTCCGGTATCAGCGTGTAAAATCCGGCCGGAAGCATCACGGAATACAGTCCACTGGCGTTCGTTGTGGTTACTGCAACCGTCATGTCCGCGGCGTCCTTCACCGTGATGGTGGCGCCGGAAATTGGTGTCTTCGGGCTTACGCTGGCGTTCATCACCGTGCCGTGAACCGTGCCCGGAACCTGGCCGGTATTGGTCAGCGTGAAGTAGTCGAAGTTGATGGCGCCCGCGCCTTCGGTGGTAAATCGGAGGGTGTTGACTCCCTGTTTCAACGCCACGGGAAGGTCGAATGCCTGGTCCGTGTAGTAATCCCAGCCGCCGGTGGAACCAAGCGTCTGCATGAAATGGGCGCCGGTTTCCGCCACGTTCACCAGCCACGTTCCCGAGCCGGTGGTCGCGTAGTTCAGCATCAGGGTGTACAGGCCCGCGGTCGGAGCGGTAACTTTGTACTCGACCCACTCCGGAACTCCGTTCCAGGTGTTGAACGTTCCGACATACTGGCCGTTGGAGGCATTCATCACGTAGTCACCAACAGCGACTCCGTGGTCCACCGGCGCGCTGACCGGAGCCCGGAAGGCATCCGACCAGAACTCCGCCTCATACTTGCCGTCGTAAGCCAGCACAAAATTCGCGGTCGCGGGCGTCGTATCGGAAACAGTCACAACGGCTTCGGCGGGCGTACCGTACCCGGGCGCGATCGCGGAAACAACAACATCGCTCCCCACAGGCGCCAGAAGAGAGTACCTTCCTTCCGCGTTCGTTGTGGAACGGAAAGAAACCAGAGGACTTTCAAATGCGTAGGTCGATACCTGCGCCCACGGGATCGGGTTTCCGGCATCGTCCTTCACGGTCCCGCTCACCAGGCCGTGCGAGGTGTTGTCGCTGGCGCGGTTGAGCTCGAACCAGTCGTTGTTCATCCCGTTTGCGACGATATACATACGGATGCGGTTCGGACCCTCCACCAGTGGAACCTGGTTCGGGCCGGGATACTGGTCCATATTGGCGCCCACCCAGCCTCCGCTGGACGACGTAACCAGCAATTGGTCCAGGATGACCCCGTAAGTCAGGTTCCACAAGCGCAGTGTTGCCGTGGCGACGGGACAGGCGCCGCGAATCTTGAAGTCGTAGAGACCACTTTGCGGGACATTGACCACGTACTCCAGGTATTCCGTCCCGCCCTCCTGGCTCCAGGTGCTGTAGTTGCTGGTTACGGTACCGGATATCGTCTCTCCGTCCACTCCGGTGGAAGTATCCGTGTAGACGCGGTTCGCGCCGCCGGATCCGCCCGTGGGCGACGCGCCAGCGCCGGAGCCGTAGTCCACAAAGTCCTCGCACTCAATGCGCAATACCGCACCGATTGCCGATGCGGACAGAATCGCGATCAGCCCCAACGCGGCGAAACCCGGCAACGCGCTGCGAAACCGTCTGTAACTCTGATTGGATGGCATGCTTCTCCTCCTTGTCCCATTGACGATGGATCATCAAGCCGGTTCGTTGTCTTGCGCTTTCCGAGACAGACCGCATACAGAAGCCAACCCCTGTGCGACTGATCTCCGGGAGCGCCCAATCAAAGGATACGCCAAATCCGCGCCGACTGCCACACGATCCAAACAATAGGCCGCGGCATCCGAGGACACCGCGGCCTGTGAAACTCCCGAAATCCGGCCTACATCCGGACATCCACTGCGTCGGCGATACGATGCAACTGGCTCATCAGCGCCGAGAACGCCTCGGGATTCAGGCTCTGCGCGCCGTCGCTGGCGGCGTGCGCCGGATCGGGGTGCATTTCGATCATCAATCCGTCGCAACCGGCCGCCAGACCCGCGCGCGCGATAGACGGCACGTACTCCGACTTGCCCGTCGCGTGGCTCGGATCCAGGATCACCGGAAGGTGCGTCAGTTTCTTCAGCACGGGCACGGCATTGATGTCCGTGGTGTTCCGGCAGGAATCCTCGAAGGTGGTGATACC
>JAKQQT010000511.1 GCA_029564025.1 Armatimonadota bacterium
CAGGGTGTCTGTGGTCAGGAGCACGCGCGAAGGCGTTCCGGAAACCAGTTCGGCTCCCGTAACGGCGATCGGGCTGTTATCGGCCAGGTTGACAACGGCGAAGTTGGCCGCGGTGGTGGCGCCGTCACCTACGGCGTCGCTGAAGTTGACGTTCACGTGGGTCAGGTCCACAGCCGCCGCATTGCTGACCTCGAACGAAGACGGCTGGGCCAGCGTGTACGAGGCATACTGGGTCAGATAGCCGCCGAACGGGCTCGGGTCACCCGTATTCGGGTCCTTGCGGCTTTCGGCTTCGAAAGGCACGCAGTCGATTGGTCCGCGGATGTGGTTGTTGTTCTTGTTGCCGGGTTCGCCGCGTGTTGTGGCGTACCACTGCATCAGGATAGTTTCGCCGATGACCGGCGGGCGAACGTTCGTCCACGTCGGGTAGTCGAACCCGAAGTCGGAGAACATCAGCTTCACTTCGATTGCGCCGTAGTTCCCGGGAGTTCCGTCACCGCCCTTGTACACAATCTCGGAACCTGTGTTGCCGAATCCGTGGATGATGCCGGATCCGACTTCCCAGCGGTTGTCGCCGAGGAAGTTGCCGTGCGGGAAGTTCCATCCGGCGCCGTCCAGACTGCATGGGTTCAGGTAGGCCCAGCCCTGGTCTCCGTCGCTGGAAGCGGCGGTGCCGCGGAAGTTGGACTTCAACTGCATGTTGACGCCGGTTCCGGGCGCGTGGTTGAAGTACACCGGGGCGCCGTAGGAATCCTGCGCGGGCAGATTGCGCTCGATTCCATCATTGGCGCCTTTCAAGTGCATGGCAATGCCCCAGTCGCCATAGATGTTGGCCAGGTTGTAGTAAGGCAACTCAATGTACAGGTACAGAGCGTTGCCCGAGTTGCTTGCATAGAAGTCGGTGACATCCATGCACTTGGCCTTCGGGTCGGCCGGGTCGTCGATGAGGTTGGGTTCATCGACCATCAGGTTATCTTTTGGAGATGAGGCGATCAGCGTATACTCGCTGTCACGCAAACCGTCCATCACGGGAGTCGCGAATGAGGCGGTGCAGGCGGTCAGCAATAATGCTCCGGCCAGCAGGCCCATCCATGTTTTGTGGCTGTTGCTCACAGTAGGTCCTCCTAGTAAATAGGATCAGGGGGTGGAATCCAGTAGCATTCTTTGAATATCAATAGACGCGCGGGTCGAACGTCATGGCGTTCGAATCCCAGCCTTTATACCATTTCACGTGCCCGTCCAGGAACATCAGGTTGTTCCCGCCGTTGTGCCAGCCCGGGAAGTACAGCCGGCCGATGTGCGCGCCGGATTTGTCGCGGAACCGCTGAATCGACATCGCATTGGGGTGCGGTGTTGTGATCCAGTTTCCGTTCTGGTCGCCGTACACTGCGCCGTCGGGCTGTATGTTATTCCAGGTCGAAACATCCGAGGTCACGTTTCCGATTTCGTTCGTCAGATCCGAGTCGCCGGTCTGCGTGTTGTTGAATGTGGCGTTGACGTTGATCTTGTAAGCCACGTTTCCCGCCCCGGGCGCTTCCATCAGGTGAATGAATTTGGCCGGGCTTTTGATGCGCGAAGTCACGCGCGCCGCCTGAGCCGAACTCGCCGCGTTCATGGAATACGAGTAATTGCTCTTCGTGTTCGTGGAACAGCGGTACACTTCAAGGCTCTTCACGTACGGATAGATGCGCTCGGACCAGCCGTTCTTGTCGCCCCAGGTGGCCACGCCGCCGTACGGCGGAAACATCTGCTCGTGATCCTCGAAGTAGTTCAGGAAAGCCAGGCTCAACTGCTTCATGTTGTTGAGGCAGGTGGTGGCCTTCGCCCGGTCGCGCGCCTTGGCGAAGACGGGGAACAGAATGGCGGCCAGAATCGCAATAATCGCGATGACCACCAGCAGTTCGATCAATGTGAAGCCTTTTCGGTTACTGATTTTTCTCATTCAATTTCCTCCTCGCGAGCGGGTTCGGTTCTGTGAACCCGGCTCGTATGTTCAGATCCCCCCGTCAAGGCCGGCTTGTGCGGAACACGTCCTTAAGTTCCGAAACCGGTTCGAGGTTCTCCGTGCGGTATTGGGTCATCTTCCGAATCGCCGTCTCGGCGGAATCGGCAAACGGGTCCACGCAATTCGCGGGTCTGGGATCGCGCCACAAGCCCCAAAAACCCATGGGGCCGCCGGGAGCGACGGTTTTGTAAGTCCACAACGCCCAGGAGAGTTCGCTGTCGTCCAGGGTCTTTGTGTACGTCGCCATCGTTTCGGCGGTGCTGTGAGGCTCGATGTTGAACTCTCCGATGTATACGGGAGCGTTCCGGTATCCGCGCAGTTCCTTGATCCGTGGCAGTTGGTTGTTCAGGTTTTCGATGTGCCCTTGCGGGCTCTTCGCGTCGAAATGGTAGATATGAATCGAGTACACAACGTTCGTCCAGTTCGCAACGTCCGCGTGTGGTGTCGTGTCAAGCCCCTTGAAACCGTCCTCCACAATGACGATGGTGTCCGGGGCGGCCTTGCGAACGGCCTGGTAAAGCCGGTTGTGTACAAGGTGCAGGGTTGCAGGGTTGGGCGCGCCGGACGGTTCGTTGATGAGGTCGAATGCGGCCACGCTGGGATTGCTCCCGAACTCCTTCGCCACTTTCTCCCACACACGCTCCGAATGGCGCACCATTGTGTTGTCGTAAAAATACCTGTTCCGGCCCGCTTCGCCGGTTGTGTGATCATTGCTCTGGCTTCCGGGAGTTCCGTGCATGTCGAGTATCACGTACAATCCCGCATCGCCGGCCCATTGGACCGCCTTGCGCAGGTCCTCCATTCCCGATGCCGATTCCGCCACACTGTACAGAAACGGTATACGAACGTGGTTGAAACCGGCTTCTTTGATGCGCGCGAAGTCCGGTTCCGTGATCCAGTTGTTCCGCCAGGCCCTTTCCACGGCCGCCGCATCTTTCGGGCCAAGCCGCTGTTCAAAGGTCTTCCACAGCGTCACGTGGTCGGGAATCCGCTTGTAGTCGGAACCCTCGGGCGGATTCTGGACGAACGGGCACATCCACATCTCCTGCAACAGCCATCCGCCCAGGTTGATGCCTCGCAGAACCACGGGGTTTCCGGCCTTATCTACGATCCGGATGCCTTCCGCGCGCAACCGGGGCAGGCCCTTGGCGGCGCCCGTCACCGGGCTGGAAAAGGTTGCCAGGGCAAGAGATATTATAGTTATTCCAAGTACGACTTTCATTTTCCCGCAGGGAACAGAATCGCCGCTGACCAGGGCTGAAGGTCCAGAGTGATCCGACCGTTGTCTGACTTGACTGTCGTGTTCCGCCACCCGTCGCGCCACGTTTTGACAGCCCGGTCCTGAAGAAGATTCAACGGCACTTGCGCCGACCGGTCGGAGGCGTTGAAAACAGTGACCGCGCGCTCTTTGCCCCCCGCTCTTCGAAATGCAACCACGCGATCGCCCTCTCCGGCGCTCAAGGTCGTGATATTCTGTCCGCGCAAGGCGGGGTGCTCGTTTCTCATTCGGATTGCCTTTTTGACGGCTTCGTAAATCCCCTTGTTCCACTTCGAGCGGTCCCACGGCATCGGTGCGCGGTTCCACGGATCGCTGGCGCCGGACAATCCAATTTCGTCTCCGTAGTACACACACGGCGATCCCGGATACGTCATCTGAAACAGCGTCGCCAGGATTACGCGGCGATCGTCTTCTCCGCATTCTTTCTTCAAACGCGTTACGTCGTGACTGCCGATCATGTTGAACATCGCCGCCGTCGCCTGGGGCGGATACGCGTTCCTCAAATCCTGCAATCCGGTGCTGAAAGCCAGCGCATCCTTCGTTCCGCGACCGAAGAAGTCCAACACCAGCGAGCGGAACGGATAGTTCATAACGGAGTCGAACTGATCGCCCTGCAACCACTCGGCCGCGTTTTCCCACACCTCGCCCACAATAAACGCGTCGCCTTTCGCGCCCTTCACCGTCTTGCGGAACTCGCGCCAGAACGAGGACGTGACTTCGTTGGCCACGTCAAGCCGCCAGCCGTCTATGCCGGCTTTTTGAATCCAGTGGGCGCCGATGTTTAGAAAATACGCCGTGGCCGCCGGGTCGGCGTAGTTCACCTTGGGCATCCACTTGATGCCCCACCAGCCGTCGTACGGGATGTTTTTCTCGTCCGGTCCCATATAGTTCGTCACCGGGTCCAGCACCGGCCAGCGGCGGATGTGATACCAGCCCTTGTAGTCGCTGTTTTCCTGCTTCTCGATCACATCGCGGAATGGCGCGAAGTAAACCGACGTATGGTTGAACACCCCGTCCAGCATCACGCGCATTCCCAACCTGTGCGCCTCCGTGGTCAACCGGCGAAGTATTGCCTCGTCGCCGAACTCCGGTGCGATTTTCAGGTAGTCGTCTGTCGCGTACTTGTGCGTGTCGGGGCCATCGAAAATCGGATTCAGATAAATGCCGGAGATGCCAAGGTCCTTCAGGTACGGCAGTTTGTCGATCACGCCCTGCAGGTCGCCGCCCCAGTACCAGTCGTTCGGGTTGCCCTCCACGTCCGTGATGGGCGTCGTCCAGTCCGCCACCGACTTCGGCCCCTTGCGGTCATTGGCCGGGTCACCGTTGCTGAAACGCTCCGGGAAAACCTGATACCAGATGGTGTTGGGTGCCCACTTCGGAGTTTCCAGCAACAAGGCGCCGGCCACATCGATTTCGTAAAGACCAGAAGATTCGTCCTTCTTCACGCCTTTGGGTCCCAGTGTCCAGCTTTCCTTGCCGTCACGCAACACAAACGAGTAAGACACCTTTCCGGCAAGCGGTATATCCTTCGAAAACACGTCCAGCGGACCGTCCTGCCCCGACAACGGCATCAGAACGGTTCGGTTCGGCCGACCTTCGCGTTTGATGACTACCGACACCGATTCGATATCGTCGGCGGCAGTGCGTACCCTGATCCGAACGCGTCTCCGATTCAGCCGCATAAAATCCATCGGACCGTGCTGAACCGCGAACGCCATCACTTTGCCGTCGCCCTTCGCCCTGGCCGTTTCGCCTCCTGCCGGCGCCACCCAGACGACGCTGTTGCGTTCCGGGCGGGCCGTCAGCGCATTGTCCGGATCGGCAAGCCACAACTTCCCGTTCACAACGAACTTGTACTCGTGCGGTCCCGGCGGAAGGTCCAACGTAACGGTGTAGGCTCCGTCCGGCCCAGCCGACATCCGCGTCGCATCGCCCTTCCACCCGTTGAAGGTTCCGCCGAGCGCCACCGATGTGACCGACGCCTCCTTCGGCTGGTATCGGAACGTCACCGGCACCGCACGAACGCAAGCGCTCAGCACAACCAGCGACGCGAAAGCCGCAACAGTCGTTACACGCCGCATCAGGTGGATCCCCGCTCCACGATTTCACACGGTATCAACACCTGTCGGGGCGCCAACGTGCTGTCCTTCGTTCGGGCAATCAGCATCTCGGCGGCCTGACGACCCAGTTCCTGGACGTTCAAACGCATCGAAGTAAGCGACGGTTCGGTGTGCGGGCAGAAAAGCGAATCGTTGAAACCGGCCAACGCAACGTCTTCCGGCACCCTTCGCCCCGATTGCTTCACGGCGGCAAGCGCGCCCAGTCCGATGATGTCATCGAGGGCGATGATGGCGTCCGGCGATTCCTTCAACATCCGTTGGGCCGCCCTTCGCCCGCCGGGCTCGCCAAAATCGGCCTCGCAAACCAGGGCCGGATCGTACGCCAGGCCGACGTCTTCCAGGCCTTTTCGGTATCCCAGCAGGCGGTCCTGGCAAACGGTCAGATCGGGCAATCCATTGATGAAACCAATCTTCCGACGCCCGCGTTCAAAAAGGTACCGTACCAGCGTGCGCATCCCGCCGACATTGTCGTTGTTGACCGTGAAAAGGTCCGGGCTGTTGTCGTAGCGTCCGACCAGCACGAATGGAAAGCGGTGCTCGCGCAGGCGCTCGATGCGTTCGTCGTGCTCCAGGCTCTCCAGGATAATCAGTCCGTCCACGCGGTTACTGCGGAACAGGGCATCGTAAAACAACCGTTCACCGCCGGCTGTGCGCGACGAGCACACCGACAGGTGATAGCCGTTCTGCGCGGCGGTATCCATAACAGCCAGAATCAGTTCGGCGTAGAAGGGATCCTTGGCAAAACCTTTTCTGCCGCGCCGCACCGCAAGGCACAGGGTGTCGGACCGGTGAGTGCGCAAACCCCGCGCCATGGCGTGCGGTTGGTAACCGTTCTGGTTGACGATTTCCATCACGCGCTCGCGGACGTCTTCGTCCACACCCGCGCCGCCCGAAAGGATGCGCGACACCGTGGGCTGTGAGACTCCGGCGATTTCCGCTATCTTCTTCTGTGTGAGAGGTTTCACTAGGTGCGACCGTTTGAATACGTATTCACGCGAACCCAAAAAGAAAGCCCCGAAGGGCTCAGTCCATGTGTATCATACACATATTTTGCGCGGATTCCTACATCCCGACCAGTGCTCCCGTCGGCCTGTGCCGGAGCGCGCAACGGTTGCACGCGGAACAGGGTACGCTCGGGCCATCAATTTGACAACCAGCATGGGCTGTCAGCGCACACCCACGCAGAGGTTTGCTGGTGTATACTTTATCATGTCTTCATTTATGGCAAATTCATCACTCTGCCGAAGACTATCTCTATTTCCAGAAGGAGAATTGCACATGGAGATGAGTTACGGTTGGAAGAAAGCGATCGTCAGTGTTCTGATGGTCGGCCTCCTTTCACCACTGCTGTCGGGATGCGGCGGTCAGCCGCAGGAGCGCATGCCGGAGCAATCATACCCCTCTAGCGCGCCCGCCAAAAAACAGGGTCTGACTCGCGGCCAGAAGACAGCCGTCCTGGCCGGAGCCGCCGCCCTTTACTACCTCTACCAGCATCGTCAGAAAACCCCGCCCAAAGCGAAGGGCGCTACGGGGCAGTTGTACCGGTCCGAATCCACCGGCGGTATCTATTACCGCGATGCCCAGGGCAAGGCCATCTGGGTCTCTCCGCCCGCCGGCGGCATTCAGGTTCCCGAAGAGGAAGCACGGGCATTCCAGACCAGATATCAAAACGAGATTGCCCGAACCAAGTACAGAGAAGACGCTCAACCCCTCAAACTTTCCGCGGAGGAACTGGCGCAATACCTGCGCTAGAAGGAGCCACACATGGGTCTTGATGATATTCTGAAGACCGTCGTGGAAATTCTGGGGAAACAGGATGACGAGGAGGACGAAACCAGCCAGGAAATCCTCTCATCCGACGAGGACCCTCTCGGTGATCCCGGCCTGCAGAGGCGAGCATCGGGCCGTCGCTATGTGACGGACGACGGACAGGTAATCCTCTCGTCTGACCAGGACCCGCTCGGGGATCCCGGACTGGATATCAAGTCCTCCGATGAAGACCCCTACGGCGATCCCGGCCTGGAACAACAGGCCTCGGACCGCCGCGGTGTAGCCGGACGCAGAATCCTGTCCTCCGACGACGATCCCCTCGGCGATCCCGGCCTCGATATCAAGTCCTCCGATGAGGACCCGTACGGCGATCCCGGAAGACCATAACGGGGCAGTGCCCCCAAGTGACCGACATCAATGGCTTCCAGCCACTTCGGTTGGAAGCCATTGCGATATAAGGACTTGTTTGCCTTGAGTATGAAAAGCATCAGCGCTGTTGTTCTGTCCCTTCTGGCGGTCGCCGCTCCGGTGAGCGCCCAGCAAAGGGTTTTCCCGCTCTATACCGAAGCCCTGCCCGTTTGCGCGGTTGGAACCATCGTCAACCTCGGCGACATCGACCCACTCGTCATGCAGGCGATCGAGGTGGACCGGCGCGATACCGGCGGTCTGTTTGTCTACAGCGGTTCTCCCGAATATGCCCTGGAACCGGCGATTACCTACCAGGACTCTTTCCGGGCGGGCGACACCGTGCGCGTGTACGTCTACCACGCCAACCGCGCCCCGATTCCGCTACGTTTCAGTATCGTTCTGGAGCCGCTGTCCGGTCCCGCCGCCGTGGACAAAATCAACAACGTCATCACCACCCCCAGCCGTGACTATTTCGGCATCGGACGGTTGTCTGCTTTCATCCAACTCTGCCGACCCACGCCGCCGCAACCGCTGAGGTTGAACGTGGATGGCCCGACAATCCTTGACAAGGACCTGGATGCGATGGTCGCCATTCCGGGCAAACCGGAATTCCTGATCCACACAATCCACGAATTCCGAGTCGTCTCCGGCGCCGTTCGCATGTCCGTCGTGGGCGTGGAAGCGGATGCGGATACCATCCAGCGGTTACCCTCATTGAAAATCGCCGATCGCGACAAAAACCACGACCGGGCCACCGTCAACGGCCTGACGCGCGAAATCACGGCGAAGGCTCCGTACCGGACATCAGACGGTCCCCGGCACCTGCGCCTGCAGGACGGCGTCGGCGATCCGTGGATGACCGGCCGCGATGCAACACTGGACCGCGAACAGAACTACCGCGGCGCCTACGGCGTGGTGTTCAAGATGAAGTTCCGCCTGGAGTCGCCGGACGGACGGCACGTTGCCCTTCTGCTGAATCCGCGCGCGGGCGCGCTGACCGGCGCGGTTGTGGAGGAATCCCTTTGGAAAACACAGACCGGCGGCCTTAAAACCGTGCGCTCCGCCAGCCACGCGCCCTCCATCGGACAGGGCCTCATCAAGGAGAAAACCGAAGGCGTGGTGCTGGGCAAGTGGAACCCGGCGATCACACCGGAAGTTACTGTCTATTGGACGCCGCCGGCAACCAGCAGTACGCCGGTGGAGATGATACTGGTTCCGTACACCGCGCCCTGAGCGTGGCTGTTCTTGACACGCATCCGGCGCCTTAATAGGATGTAGATGTGGAACTGGACCGGCGAAAACAGTTGATTTTACGCGCAATCGTCACGGACTACGTCGACACGGCGGAGCCCGTCGGATCCGAACGCCTGGCGGAAAACCCGGACTTTCATGCCAAGTCGGCCACCATCCGCAACGAGATGGCCGCCCTGGCCGCCCTCGGTTATGTCATCCAACCTCACACCTCCGCAGGGCGCATTCCAACCGACAAGGGCTACCGCTTCTTCGTCGACCGGCTTATGACGGAGGACAGGACCAGGCAGAGGCTCCGACCGAACCGGTTACACGCCGAACTCGACGAGATTCTGCATCAGACGTGTCGCATCCTCTCCAGCCTCACCCATTGCGCCGCCGTCGCCACATTGCCGGAACGCCGCGAAAACACGATTCAGGTCATCCACATTACCTCCGTGACGGCAACACGCTCGCTCGCCGTGGCCATTCTGAACAGCGGCGAAGTGATCAGCCGTATTGTCGAACTGGAGGAATCACTGCCGGCTTCAGCCATCACCGCCCTGTCGAACCTGTTTCACGAATCGCTTGCCGGCAGAACGCCCGCAGAGGTCCGGAGTGTATCCATCAACCTGCCCAATGAGATGCACGGATTAAGCAATGCCGCAACGCGCATCTTTTCGGCGCTGGCGGAGGCTCTGACGCCCGAACCGGACAGGGACGCAATCATTGAAGGAGCCACGCAGGTTCTGCGCGAACCGGAATTCCGGTCGGAAGTCCGGCGCGAACGCCTTCTGGAAGCGCTGGAAAACAGGCGGGAGATACTGGAAAGCCTTCGTTCGATGGAAACAACACACGCGGCGGGAAGCGCCGCGGAGGGAACTCGCGGCGACGTAGTGGTCACCATAGGATCGGAAAACCGGCGCGAGGGGATGCGCGACTACTCGTTCGTGATGACGCGCTACCGCGTGGGCATCCACATGACGGGCTCCGTCGGTGTGTTTGGTCCCACGCGTATGGCGTATCAGCGCGCGGTTCCCGCCGTTCGGGCGATGGGCGTGATGCTGGGCGACCTGCTGACCCAGTTGGCGGTGGAGCCTTAGGGTTGCGACTTACCAGTCGTGCAATCGCACGTCGTCGATTACATCACGCACACCCGGCTTGGCCCGCAGAACGTGGTGCAGGATCTCCATTTCCTTCTTGAGGTCGCACACCTGTCCGCGTATCGTTCGGACTTCCCCCGTCAGATGAACCACGCCGTGGATACATCGCAGTTCGAGCCGCGAAATATCCATCGCCCGTCTCGCGCATTCCCGCCGCAGAGAGTTGGTAAGTTGCGCATCTTCCAATGACATTGCGGTTCTCCCATGCGCTTCCATAGGACGAAAGCGATCTGCTACGCAAAGTGTACCACTTTTGACGTATCATTGAAACCGAACGTTACATAACCGATTCGCGGATCAGGCCCACCACCTTCCCCTGCACGCGCAGGTCCTGCTCCGACTCAATCGCGATGTCGTCGAAATCCGGGTTTTCCGGGTGAAGGAAGATACCTTCCGGGCGCTTCAACAACCGCTTGACGGTGTTCTCGCCGTCCACCAGCGCAACGATAATGTCGTTGTGGTGCGCCGTTTTCGCCGGGCTCACCCGAACGAGGTCGCCATCCAGAATATGGGCATCGCGCATGCTGTCTCCATGCACGCGCAGAAGAAAGTGCTTTTCGGCGCCCGGTTGCGACGGCACGGCGCGCCAGCCTTCCACGTGCTCCGGCGATGTGTCGGGCATTCCGGCGGCGATTCGGCCACAGATGGGCAACAGAATCATGTCCGGCGCTAAATCGGCATCTCCCGGTTGAAACGGCGACGGCGATCCCATCAGCACATTCACCACAGGCCGCGCCAGTTCATCCCAATCGGGCTCGAACGCCGCAACCTCCGCGGGTTTGTCCTCTCCGAAGTCGATGTCGCCCACGTAGACGCGGTCGTCCAAACCCTTGACGAAGGTCGACAAGCCTTTCCTGGCTTCAGCGCGGGCACGGTTGAAGATGAAAACCTTGGCGGCCATGTAATCGCACTGCGACAGCACAAACGCTTCCGGCAGGGCGGGCGCGACCGGCGAACCCCATTCCTTTTTGCCGTGATGCGAAAGAATCAGGTGAAGCACGGCATCACGCAGTGTCGGCGGAAAATCCGGAATCGCCTCCACAGCGCGTGAAACAATTTCGGTGGTGAGGGTGATATGGCCGACAAGCGTGCCGCTGGACGTAAAGTCAAACACGGGTCCCTCGTAATCGAGTTCATCCGTTTTTCCCACATCGTGGAGGATGGCGCCGGTCAGCAGAAGATCACGGCGGAGGGTCGGGATCTGCCTGGCGACGGCATCGCACAACTCCGCCACCTGCAGGGTATGCTCCAGCAGTCCTCCGATGCAGGCGTCGTGCATGGTCACCGCGCCCGGTGCGTCGTACAACCGCGTACGGATTTCCTCATCCTTCAGAACGCCCATCAAAAGCGCGTTGAGGAACCGGTTCTTCACCGAATCCACCATTTCGCGCAGGCGCTTGCGGTCGGCGTGGCGATCTCCCTGGGTCACGAGTTTATAGTCCGAAAGGTTCGCTGGCTCCGTGACTTTCCTGAATTCCTGGATTTTCAACTGCAACGTACCGGTAAACTCCTCCACGGTTCCCTTGACGGAGACCCAGTCGAGCGTCCCTTCCGGCGCCGTGTCCTCCATTTTGCTGTCCCACAATTTGGCATCGACGATGCCGGACCGGTCCTGCAGTTCCAGATCTAGGTAGGGTTTGCCGGTCCTTGTGTTGCGTTCCGATACAGAGCGCACATAATAGACGCCCGCCACGCGTTGACCGATCTCCCAGGTATTGATAAACTGGTGGCTCATATTGCCTCCCCGAACCTCGGTCCCGGACAGAAGCGGGACATCTGTTCGATATGATGATACACCGAAAACGGCGCCGGGTACAAATGTTCGGTCTCGGCGCGCGTGTTTGCAAAGATTCGTTGTCTCCGCTACAGTAGAAATTGGTATGGGGGAACACACTCCCGTTCCGGTTCCGGGCAGATTCAGCGCGGAACCAGGCGGAAAGGACAGCGATTGAAATGGCCTATGTGATCTGTGAACCGTGCATTACCGTGAAGGACCAGGCCTGCGTGGCGGTCTGCCCGGTGAACTGCATCTACGAAGTGGCGCCCGGCACAACCCCGGATATGCTGTACATCAATCCGGACGAATGCATCGACTGCGGGCTTTGCGTTCCCGAATGCCCGGTGGACGCCATCTTCTTCGAGGAAGACGTTCCCGACAAGTGGAAGGAATACATCCAGATCAACCGCGACCTCAGCGGTCTGTGATCCCTCCCGCATTCATTTATTCGTAAAAAGGGGCCCTTCCGGGCCCCTTTTCCATCTCATGTCCGCCGAAGCTCCGTCAGGAGCGAAGGCGGTTCAGCAATCAGCCTTCAGAATTCAGCCTTCAGAATTCAGCGTCCCCGCCGATCCCCGCGGTCGCCGCGCTGTTCCATGAGGAACCGCATCTGGCTCATCTCTTCCGGCGTGAACGAATCGCGAACCTGGCGCTGGAAGTCGCGCATCACCTGCATCTTCTGATCCGTCGGAAGGCTCTTGAAGGAATCAAACGCCTTGGTCATGATCGACGTGGTGCCGGCCACGCCACCTGCCTGCGTCGGTTCCGTCTTCGCGGTCCGCTGGATCGCGGCGATACGTTCCTGTTCCGGCGAAAGTTTCCCTTGAATGTAGTAAACGTTCGCCATCCCTTCGCCCGGTTCCGCGTTGTCCGTGCCGGACTTGATGGTAAAGTACCGTCCGCCTGCCGTATCGGTGACTGTGGCGTTTACCGGAAGGGCCGCCAGCGCTTCCAGCAGGCGTCCCGCGGTCTCGGCGGTCAGCGAGCCGGCCTGGGCTTCCGGCAACGTGATCCTTCGAACCGACAGGGAAGCCGCCGCCGCCAGTGCCGTCATGGATTCGTCCACCGTTGCGGAATCGAGGTTCACCGTCAACGAGCCGGAAGCCGACGGTGAAAACAGCACGCGCGCTCCGGCCTTGGAAGCAATATCGCGCATAACGTCCCGGGCGGGAGCATTTGTCGCCTTCAATGTAATGTACGGGGTAGCCGCGGCTCCTTTGTGCGTAACCTGCAGTTCCCACGGTTGCACAGCCGCTTTGGTGGTCTTGTCGGGTGTCTGTGCGAAGACAGAAGCGGAAATCAACAACACCGCCAGTGAAAATACGCCATTTCTCAACATCAGACCATCACTCCTTAGCCGCCTGCCGTATCGGGCGGACATTATAAGAATAGACAGGACCGGTTGCGGGTTTCGTCTGCCCGTTCCGCTCCGTCACAACCAGTGTCTTCCATCATACCATGAAACCGCACATCATCATCGGCGTCGCCGGAGGCACCGGGTCCGGCAAAACCACACTGGCGAGAGCCCTTCAGGCCAGACTCACGCCGCCCGGCGCCCTGCTGTTGCACCAGGATTCCTATTACCACGATTTTGATGCCTGCACCGAAGCCGAAAAGGAACGCATCAACTTCGACGATCCCGCCTCATTCGATATTCCGCTGTTGGTACAGCACATCGCCGCCCTGCGTAGCGGTCACTCCGTGCAACAACCGGTTTACGACTACGCAACGCATTCCCGGGCCGGTTACTCTGAAACAGTTCCGCAACCGGTTATCATCCTGGAAGGAATCCTGCTTCTCGCAATCGACGATCTGCGCCCTCTGCTCGATATTCCCGTGTTCGTGTCCGCGCCGGACGATATCCGGTTCATGCGCCGCCTGGCCCGCGATATGTTGGAACGCGGCAGAACACGCGATAGCGTCTACCGTCAGTACCTCGAAACCGTTCGCCCAATGCACGAGTTGTACGTCGAACCCTCGCGCCGGCACGCGCGCCTTATCGTGCCCGAAGGCGGACAGAACACGGTCGCCGTGGAAGCTATTGCCTCCTGCGCCCTGTCCATGCTGAACGGAGCGGAAACTTCGCCCGCCGGGGATCACCCGTGATGCCACGATCGGCGCACACACGAACATCGGCACAGGGCTGGCGGGAACTGCCGGCCACCCAGATTGTACGCGCGTATGCCGATCAGGGCTTCGACGCCCATGTATTCGCCGTTGCCCTGCAGGCCGAAGTCCGCGCCAGGCTGGCTTCCGCCGCCGGGGAACTGGGATTCACCGCCCCCGAACACGCCAGCGCGCCGCCCGCCGTCCGGAGGGTGGCCGCGAACGCCGTCTCCCTATTTCCTGTTTCGTTAGACGAGGATACACCCGGCGCGGTGACAGCCGAATGGCTGGAGGAACTGCACCGGCTCGTGCGGCCGCACTCCGACCACAAACGCCACGGGCGCTGGTACACCACCCGCACGGTGTCGCGTTACATGGCCCGCAGAGCCCTGCAGACGGCGTTCCGAAGGCGGGAACCTGAAACGATTACGGCGCTCGATCCCGCGTGCGGTTGTGGCGCTTTGCTCGCGCCTCTGCTGATCGAAATCGTCGCATACCTGCGCAAGCGGCAACCGGACCGGCCACTGCCCGAACTGGTATCCGAGGCCCTCACCGGTATCACCGCCGCCGACCTCGACGCCGAAGCGCTGGACATCGCGCTGTTCCGGTTGCGACTGGCCGCTTTCCGGTTGGCCGGCGTTCCGTTGGAAGTTTCTCCCCGCGGAATCCACTGCAACACCCTCACCGCCAATCCCAACGATGTGATGCCGGAAGGCGCCGATATCGTGGTGATGAATCCGCCCTACCTCGGCGCGCGTTATTTTGAAACCCTTACCGATCCCGCCAAAGCCCGCAACGACCTAAGACGAGTTTTCGGCTGGACCGACGACCTGTATGCCCACTTCCTGTACCGCGCCTGGGACTGGCTGAAACCGGAAGGCGCCTTGGCCGCCATCACCTCGGACACGTACCTTACGATTCCCTCGAAGGAACGTATCCGTAGAAGCATCGGTGCCCACACCCTGGTCGAGATCGCCCGTGTGCCGGCCTCCGCCTTCGCCGCGCACGTCAACACATGCATCACCGTCGCCGCCAAGGCTCCGCCGGAGTTGTTCGACACGTTTGTCTACCACGACGCCCGCGAGGCGCCGGAAAACGCGTGGGACACGATGGATTCCCCGGAGCCGCCCGAAGGCGTGGAGCGTTTCACCGCGCCGAATTCGGTTTACGCGGACACACAGGTCCCGTTCTTCCGGCCGACACCACGCGCCGTGGACCTGTTCCGCCGATACCTCGCCCAGCGCACCGAGGACTGGCCCGGAAAGCCGAAAATGGTTCCGCTTCTTGAAATTGCGCCCGCCAGGGACTGCGGTATCAACAGCGGGAACGTGCGCGACAGGCTGTTCTTTCACGATTACCGGGAAGGGCTCTCACGCCTCATACAGGGTCGCCAGCTCGAGCCGTTCATCGTCCGCTGGGACAGCCCCAACGCGCGCTACCGGTGGGTGGACCTAGATTACCGCCCCGATCCCGGACGGCGAGGTCAGGGTCGCGGCGGGCGAATTTCCAACCACCGCGAGACATGGAGCTTCCGGGGCGACTGGCATCAGCACCTTGCCCCCGAGCGCATACTTCTGCGCCAGACCGAGGACGACCTGTTCGCTTCCCTCATCGTCAACGACCCCGAGTCTCCCACCTTCACCGACAATACCGTGCACACCATCATCGTCACTGAAGAAGGTCGGGAAATGGGCATCACGCACCTATACCTGCTGGGCCTGCTGAACAGCGCTTTCCTGAACGAGTTGTACCACGTGCTGAGCCAAGAGGAAGGCAGAAGCCAGGCGCAGGTGAAAGTGACGTACGTCAACCGCCTGCCCATCGTGATCCCCACGCGGGAGCAGAGAAGCGCCGTGGAGGATTACGCCCGCCTCGCCATCGAAGCCCAGACGGAACACCGGCCACTCGGCGTCATCCGCCAACGCCTCAACCGCGCGGTGGCCAGAATCTACAAGGACTGAATCCGGAAGTTTTACCACAAAGGCACAAAGAAGAGGATATAGGATTCAGGATTCGGGATACAGGCAGGCAACCACAGAGGCGCAGAGGCACAGAGAAACACAAAGGGGATGTCGGTTTGGTAGGGGCCCGTACAGGCCCATATGGGCAGAATCACACCTGCCCCGCATCGTAGTCCGTTCGAAAAACCAATCCTTCTTTGTGTCTTTGTGGTGAAATGCCGTCTCCGTGCCTCTGTGTCTCTGTGGTGAGATTCCCAAATCCTAAGGAGCTTCAGCCGGTATTCCCGCGG
>JAKQQT010000540.1 GCA_029564025.1 Armatimonadota bacterium
AGCTTCGGAGACAGGAGCCTTCCTGTCAGCGGTGAGCCAGTTGGGTTCGACTTGATGAAGGGTGACTGGGTTGCGCCCTATGGCAAGGGTGAGGCGAGCGACTTCATTCTACGTTATCGTGTGCAGTCTGAGGGCACTATCGAAACGAGATACGGGCCGGTTAAGACCGCCAACCGGACGTTAACCGTTGCGTTCTCCAACGAGGGCGACGGTGTAAAAGCTGTCCAAGTTCCTCTTCACGGTGGGAGTGCTCTCCGTCTGTCCCCGACAGCCCCGGAAAATGGTTACTCTACGAATGTGGTCAAGCGCGTGGTTAAGGATCAAGATGGACTCCGCTCCGACATCCGGGACGACCAGAACTACTTCTTCCGCGTGCGGACGAAGAAGGATGACAAGGGGAACATCGTCAGCGCCTTGTTCGGGAAGATCTACGGCGACTTTCAGTTCGACGAACGCGGTAGAGTCACCTTTACGTATTACCTGAACCCGACGCCGAACGACCGGAACGTCGAGTTCGATCCGGCGAAGAACCTCTTCACCGGTCTTTCCTCCCGCGAGCAAGTCCACGAGCCGTGACGAGCGGCCATGCCATCGGTACGCCTTCCGTGCGCTCCGGGCGACGCTACGCCTTGACACGCCGGTTGCGAAGAGAAGGCCAACCGCGTTCCAAGGCTCCGCTACAGCGGTGCGCCGCCGGTCGAGCGTTGCCATGAATGCGATTGTGTTGGCCGGTGGCGCTTGGTTTACTTGTCGCCTACGCCGTTCACCTGATTACCCCCGCGCGCCTCAAAGGCCGCGCCACGTGGCCGCTGCTACGCACCCGCCGCGATGGCACGTCCTTTGCTGACGGCGGCGCGCGGCCCGTTGCGGCTTCGCGCAAGGCGGCTTTTAGCCATGCGTGGGGCCGGGCGATCGGCACGCGCACGCCTTTGCAAGGGTCGCGCCGTTCGGCGTGCCGCGCCTTGCGCATGGATGGGCCGAGGAATGCACGAACAAACCCCACGCGGCCCGCCGTTCCGTCACGCCCCTTGCTCG
>JAKQQT010000559.1 GCA_029564025.1 Armatimonadota bacterium
CGGCCACGGCGCGATCCTCCGTTACTGGAAAAACAAAAGCGGCACGCCGGAACACATCGGCTTCACGGTCAACGACCGCGCCTCCTGGGAACGTTACAAGGCCGAAATGATGGCCGTTCCCCTGATCGACCGGGTGAATCCCGCGTCGGTGCTGGAGGTGCAGGCGCGCGCCCGATCACAGGGCAAATGGTTCGGGTGGCACGGCCTGGAGGTGTTCGAGGCGGCCAAGGAAAGCGTCGGTCACGAGCGCCTGTGCACGGCGATGGCCGATGATCCCGACTGGGCGAAGGACGTGTACGACACCTACGCCGAACTCACCGTCCGGCTTCTCGACTTCCTGGAGGCCGGCGGCGCGGTGTACGACGGCGCCTGGGTGTACGGAGACATCGCTTACAACCACGGGCCGTTTATGTCACCGAGGATGTACCGGGAGATGGTTCTGCCGGGCAAGAAACGCATCATCGGGTGGTTCAAGGATCGCGGCCTGCCGGTGATATTCCACACCGACGGGGACTTCCGCCCGCTTATCCCGGGCTTCCTGGAAACGGGTATGGACTGCTTCCAGCCCCTGGAGGCGAAGGCCAACATCGACGTGCGCGAATTGAAACCGCTGTGGGGCGACAAGGTCGCCTTCATGGGTAATATCGACGCCACAGTGCTGATCACCAACGATTTTGAACGCATCGAGGCCGAGGTGACGTCCAAGGTATTGACAGCCAGGGAAGGCGGCGGGTACATCTATCACAGCGACCATTCCATTCCCCCGGAGGTCAACTGGGAGACATACAGGTTCCTGATGGGTTTGATAGACAGGCACGGGCGGTTTAACTGACGCGGCGAAAGGGAAACACACCATGGACAACGCTCACGCAACACACCTGGCGGAGAAGAGGATGGCGGAATGGATCAGCCGCCAGCAGGCGCAAAAGGAAGAAAAGTCCGGCTTGGCGGGTCCGGTGGACTGGCGCACGGTGGTTACCATTTCGCGGCAACCGGGCGCCGGCGGGCATACCGTGGCGCAGAAGGTTTGCCAGGCTATGGGACCCGGTTGGAAGGTGTGGGACCGCGAGATTATCGACGCACTGGCCGAAAGCGTCAATATGCGCCGTGAGATGATTGAATCGCTGGACGAGAACGTGCACTCGTGGCTGGAACAGGTGGTGCGCGACGTTTTCGGCGTGACCACCATGGAAACCTTCGCCTACCGCCGGCACCTGGCCCAGGTTCTGCTGTCCATCGCCCACCAGGGCAACGCCGTTATCGTCGGGCGCGGCGCGAACTTCCTGCTGAAACACGGCCTGAACGTGCG
>JAKQQT010000562.1 GCA_029564025.1 Armatimonadota bacterium
CCAGTGCGGCACGTGCTCCGGAACCTGCCCCTGGACGCCGATCACGCATTTCAATATCCGCAAGCTCGTGCGCTACGGCCAGTTGGGTCTGGACGGCATCGAGGATTTCATGTGGGGCTGCTCCACCTGCCGGTTCTGTGTGGAACGCTGTCCCCGGGGTGTTGAACTCATCGACATCGTGACGGCCATCCGCAACGTGTACAGCGGCGGCGGCATGCTGCCGCAGAGCCTCCGCGCCTTTGTCGGCTCCCTTTCGGCCCGCGGCAATCCCTGGTCCGGCGATCCGGCCGCGCGCAATGACTGGGCCAGGGGGAAATATCCCGTTTACAAGCCCGGCATGGACTACCTGTTCTGGACCTGCTGCACGGTCTGTTACGACCCCCGCAACACGAGGCTTGCGAAAGCGGCGGCGGAGATTCTGAATCTGGCCGGCGCAAACTGGGGGATGCCTTTTGTTGACGTCAACTGCTGCGGTGAGAGCCTGCGCAAAGTGGGCGACGCGGAGCTTTTCGGGCGGCTCAAGGACAAAAACCTCGACTATTTCAAATCCAACGAAGTTTCCAAAATCATTACGGTATCGCCGCACTGTCTGGCGACGTTCAACAACGACTACGGCGAGGACTACGACGTCACGCATTTGAGCGAACTGATGTCCCAATGGATTAAGGACGGAAAACTCGTTCCCAAAAAGGATTTCGGCGGCCTGACCGTGACGTATCATGATCCGTGCTACCTGGGCCGGCACAGCAAGGTGTACGACGCGCCCCGCGAGATTCTCAAGGCCCTTCCGGGTGTGGAGTTCGTCGAGATGGAGCGCAACAGCGAAGAAAGCATGTGCTGCGGAGGCGGGGGCGGCGGATTGTGGACGGAGAAAGCCAAAGGCGAACGTCTGAGCGATTTGCGCATCGAGGAAGCCATGGGGACCGGCGCGACGGTTCTGGCGACGGCCTGTCCGTACTGCATCACCATGTTTGAAGACAGCGCGCGGACGCTCAATGTGGACGGGCAGATTCAGATCCGGGATGTGACGGAGCTCCTCCTGGAAAGCCTGGAAATCAACATCGACGAACCGGTTGTCGATACGTGTGCTGTTTAGGGTACGGGCAGATGATTATCTGAGGTGTTCCAGGTGATGTCAGTGCTGGTGTCATTTCGAAGGAGTCCTGACGACTGAGAAATCTTAGATTTCTCCCTGCGGTCGAAATGACATGCCGCGATTAACGTGATATCTGATCTGTGAAAATGGGGAAAAAACAGGGTGTGATCATCCTGAAGCTAAATAGGGAGAAAGTATGAGCAGAATTGGTGTTTTTGTTTGCCACTGCGGGTTAAATATCGCGAAGACCGTGCGGGTGAGCGAGTTGGCGCAGTTTGCCTCCACGCTGCCGGACGTCGTTGTGGCGAAAGACTACAAGTTCATGTGTTCCACCCCCGGGCAGGAAATGATCGCGAACGACATCAGGGAACACCGGCTGGACCGCGTAATCGTGACGGCCTGTTCGCCGCTGATGCACGAGCAGACGTTCCGCAAGGTGCTGGCGGCCTCCGGTCTCAACCAGTACCTGCTGACGATCGTCAACATCCGCGAGCAGGTGTCCTGGGTGACGCACAATATCGACGAAGGCACGTCCAAGGCCAAGGCGCTGCTCAACGGCGCCGTGAGCCGCTCCCGCCTGCTGATGCCGCTCACGTCGCGCGTGATCGACGTGACCCCCGATGTCATGGTGGTCGGCGCGGGCATTGCCGGAATCCAGGCGTCGCTGGAACTGGCC
>JAKQQT010000564.1 GCA_029564025.1 Armatimonadota bacterium
ATGGTCACGTGTGAATTGAGGGCGTACGTGCCGGGTTTGACCCAGATGATGCCGCCGCCGGTTCCGAGCGCGTTGACCGCCTGCTGCAAATCCGAATAGGTGCCGGGCGCGCCAGCCGGGTCCATGACGATCCAGGACGCCTGCGCCGTGCCGCCACCAGCTCCGATTTTGCCGAGCACCCAGTCCATCGTGGCCGCGTCGGTTCCCGACTGCGGATTGAGAAGCCCGGTAATGCGCTTGTTCCCCGCGCTGTTTCCCTTTGCGAGAACTGTCGAAAGGTCGGGCACCGCCGAGGACATCTTGAACCAGCGTCCCGTGCCGGATGTGGGGGCGATAATGCCGTCGCCGTCGTCCGTTCCAGCGCCGGTATCGTCGAACCGGTACAGAGAACCTTTATCTTCAACAAGGCGCACCTGTTTGTCGGAGCGGTTCGCGGCCGCGATGTCGCGGAGGTTCTGCACGGTCTGAACCGGTGAAGCGAATTTGGCCGCGACACCGGAGAGGTCGCCGACCGTGGCGAACGGATTGGCCGCATTCGCGCCCGCCGCGCCGGTTGCGGCATTGTAAAGGTCGAGCGCGAGGTGATAACGCTCGGTCGGCGTGCCTCCCTGCATTGAAAGAAGATCATTGTGATTCTTTCTGTGGATCGCGGCGTCCGCGAGATGCGCGCCGAGGGATGCGTTGCCGTTCAAGTCCGGCGATATGGGAAGCCCGCCGTTGAAGGAAGCTGTGTGCAGACCGGAATGCGCGGGAGACACCTGCGCCTGTGTGCATTGCCCGGGCAGGTTTGCGATGTTGACCGGGTCGGAGCCGCCAGCGCCGTGCGACGCCGCATGGGGTGTGACGACGCCCACATCGCCCTCGACGACTCCGATGCGGGAATCAATCTCGTCAAGAACATCATCGAGCTTATTCCCCGTGAAATTCGGGTTCTCCACGTCGATGTCTTCATCTTTGTGCCGATGGCCGCTTCCCGGCCTGTCACCGGCGCTGCTTTGATATCCGGTGTCGGCTCCGGCGAGTATCATTCCCTCGTTTCGGATGTCCGAGAGAACACCCCCGGCTTCAAGAGCGATGCCGATGTGATAGTGGTTCGGTTCGGGTGTCGGAAGCGACGCGACGAGGACTTTGCGGAGCGTCCAATCCGTCTTCCACACCTTGACCGGCGTTTCCACGTTCGCGGGAAGCCGGTAGTCCCGGATCGCCGGATCATCCGCGTTCGTCAGGAGTTGCTCGACTGCGTCAAGGAACCAGATTCCGTCCCCAATCGGGAACGCCACAGGCGCGTTCGGCTGCGCGGACGCCTGGACGTCTTCGGGCAATCCGATTCTGAGTCCGGCGACCCAGATAGCGCCCGCGTGAATGGTCGGGTCGGTCGCTATCCCGGAGAGTTTGAACCCGTCGTTCGGCGATCCGTTTCCGAGGAAATCACACACGGCCCGTCGCAGACCCGTTTTGCCGATCTTCATGGCGAGATTCAGATCGGCGTCCATTACAGGGACGCCTTCCTGCCATTCCGGCTCCGTCCAGTTCTTGGTTTCATCAAACTGATTGCGGGATACCGTCATTTCTTCACCTCCGCGCGAGAAAGTTTCTCTGCGACGGCTTTTCGAACGGCGTTCATGCTCACGTTTTTACCGGGGCACGTTTTACTGTAGCCTTCCTTGCCGATCTTCCGCTGCATCTCGCCGTGCCCGAATATCGCCGTGTGGGGATCGATCCCGTACTTCCGGCACCAGAACGCGAGAAGGTCCGTGAGCTTCTCCATCTGGCGCTCTGTCGGCGCATCCTTGTCGAAATCGCCAATGAGACACACATGGAGCGCGTCGGCGTTCGCGTATTTGCAGCCATTCGAGAATTTGTCTTCCGGCCATATCCGGTCGACACGACCATCCGCGGCCGCGACAGATTTCCGTTTGCTCCACGCGTTGTAGTTGGGATATCCGTTGCAGATGACGGCGTGATAGCCGGGAGCGCTCCATCCGTTGCCTTTCGGTTTTGGTTTTGTGTGCCAGTCCGACACGACAGCGCCGTCGCCCCAGTGGCTCACGGAGTGATGGACAATGAGATTCCTGATTTTTCTGTTTGCCATGAGTTGTTCTTCCTTTCGTCAGTTCTGTTCGCGCCGCACCGTGACCCGCATGATGCGTTCGAGATTGAAGTTCTCAGACTTCGAGATGCGTTCATGGATCACGTAATTGAAAAGGACATGTTCCGGGTCGGGCCCGACGAGTCCGAATTCTCGGAGCTGCGCGTTCGCTTCCTCGGCCATGAACACGACGCGGACATCAATCGCGTCTGTCGGCGTCGGCGAGAACCGGTTGTTGGCGGCGTCCCAGTAGGAAACCGTGACCGGCTTCATCGAAACCGGGGCGACGAGGCAAGTCCTGTCCGCCGTCGCTTCTATCGGGGCCGTGTCCCATGCGGGATCGCCGCTTCCGACCTGCCATTGCGCGATCCCGTTTGTCAGATTGCCGAGCGCGCCCACGACAAGGCCGAGACCGGAGTCGGTCACGATGTTGTGTCCCTCGCGGATGACTTCCGAGCGGCCATCGTGATAGTGGGCGATGTCCATGAATCGGCCTTCAATCGTGAAAGCCGTTTTCACAGGGATGTGAGTAATGGAGTTCTCCATAAGAGATTGTTGGTCGTCCTTTCAGATAGGATTTGCCATTCGCTTCCGGTGAACGCGTCCGTGAGAAGCCAGTTGTTCGAGAGAAGGTCCGCCTGCGCCGGTCGCCAGTCCCCGATGAAGCTGGATTCCTCGTTGTATGTGGCGAGTTCGAGAATCACGGACATGCAGGCTGGAACCCAGAAACGAAGGATGCGGAATAGTTTGTTGCGGACCTTCTCGAACATGTGGAAGTCGTAAGTCGCCTTGATCTTGATGCGGATTCTGTCCGGGGATTTATCGCCGCCGAGGATATAGTCCGCAGTGTCTGCGGACGTATCCATATTCATCGTTACATTCGGATCACTCACCTTGAGCGTCGTGCTGTCGGGATGGCCGGTCATGAGGATGTTGCGGTTGTATTTGATGACCTCCATGTCCCAGTTCATGATTCCCTGAATGAGGTCGATGAGTCCCCGGCGCGTGCCTTTCTTTCGGTAGATGGCGACGGCGCGTTTTATCTCGGCGCGCTGGCGCAGCACAGGCAGTTCCCGGTTCAGAAGCCAGCCGACATTCCACGCGAGATGTTCGAGCAGGTCGTCGCGCACTTCATTCACATTGGATGTGTCGTTGAGGCCGGACTGCTGCGCCCTGAACTTTTCCAGTTCCCATGCGATGATGGCGAGGAACCTGCGCATCTCGTCATTCTCATCGTTGCGCTCGTAAAGTTCGGGGAGATTGCCGTACAGTTTGCCGTGATAATCGAACGAAGCATCACATCTGATTCGCGTGCGGTCGTCTTCCGATGGAACTTCAATCCACGCATCCGCAGAGTCCTGAAAGAACACGCGGTAGTAATTGAAGAAACCGTGCGCGGGAGACAAGTCGGCAAAGAACTCTACCCCCGGGGCGGCGTCGGATAAGACGATCCCGTCATGGATGTTCCGGGGATAATCCCTCGTTTTCCTGACGAGAATGGTCCGCGCCGCGCCCGGAGGATTTATCCAGGACACGACCACAGAGTTGTCACGATCAAGCGTTGCCAGCATGGATGCTCCTTACTTCTTCAGAAACGGTGCGATGGTGAGAAACGCGGGCAGTATGTTGTGCAGGTCGTTCATGACGCTGAATGCTGAAAGCATCGCCGAGAACTGATCTGCGCGGGACACGGTCGCCCTCGAATAATCCGGTTCCGTAAGAACCGTGAGCGGTGCGCCGTCCGCGTCCGGTTGCACCAGCACTTCGCCGACCTTGATGTGGCCGGACGGAGCGTCCTGCGCGACGGGCTCGTCATAAAGCGTGAATTCGAAGATGGCTGAATAAGGAATGCCGGAGAGCGCTATGCCAGGGGCGTAGAACTTGCCTTTGAAATACGCGGAGCCGAGCGCTACCGCGATTGCGGACGGGAAGTTGTATCGTCTCCCCGAAAAGAGAGGTTCCTGATAGGGGAGCAACTCGACAGTTACATAGTCGGGATCGATGACGTCGACTGTAAGAAGCGGAATGTCTGTCCCAACTGTGCATTTGAAACCGTCCGGGGCAAGCTGGGTGTAGTCCGTTCCGCCGCCGCCCTGAACCGGCAGCCCGCTGCTGGATATGAGCGTGGCGTCGTCGCAGATGAAAACGTCGTTTCCGCTGTTCGTGTCCTGCCAGCTCGCCGAGACACCGTTTTTGCTGTATGTCACGGTGTTGGAGGAGCCTGGCGCGCCCGTGGTATTGTTCTTCTGAAACGCGACATAGTTCTCGGAACGGGATTTGATTACCGGCGTGAATTCCTGAGCGAGCGGCATGGACTTTGAGTTGTTGGAATTGAGTACGTTCCAGCCGATGTGGATGTCGCCTCTGCATGTTTCGCGGTAAACCGTGCCGAGCCAGTCCGGGAACTCGTTGTTGTTGTGATCCCGAAGATTCTCCGAGCCCGCATAACATTCGCGGATATCGCCGTCGCCGCAGATGAACGAGATGCAGGATAGTTCGAGACCGTCGTGATTGTAGGTAACCTTTACAGGTTTGCCGACATCAGCGTCGGCGATACCGTCCAGATGCAGCACACGCTCTGTGTAGTTGTTGCCATTCATGATGCGGTAACCGGCGCGTAATTTCATGTTGCCGTTGTACTGAAAACCGCTCAGGCGGTAGTAATCGCTGATCGAGCCGCCCCGGAAGATGTGGGCGTTGCTGAGTACGACGCCGATCTTGCCGTCGCCGGGGAGCGCCTGCACCACGACCGACCACATCGTGTCGTATTTCGTGTTGTCCTGTTC
>JAKQQT010000752.1 GCA_029564025.1 Armatimonadota bacterium
TATCCAAGCCTGGAACTCCCGGGCGCCGGGCGGTATCGGTTTCGGACTCGGACACGCCGTTGTGGGCCGAAACCGCTTGATGGCTTATGCCGACGGAACCAGCCGCATGTACGGGAAGACCGACGACCCCGATTTCCGCAATGTCGAGGGGTACGAGGACCATTCGGTCAACCTCCTGTTCACCTACGACCGTGACAGCCAACTGACCGGCGTGGTCGTCAATCTGGCATGTCCATCCCAGGTCTCCGAAAGTCTATTCGAGCTCAGCGCCGATTTCTGGCACGAGACACGCCAGGAACTCCGGAAACGTCTCGGCGCCGGCGTGCAAGTCCTCGGTCAGGCGAGTGCCGCAGGCGATCAGTCGCCCCACATCCGGATCGAGCAACGGGCTGAGGAACGCATGTGGAAGCTGGCAGGCCGTACCCAGCGGGAAGCAATCGGAAACCGCATCGCCAACGCCGTGATGGAGGTCCTGCCCTGCGCCGGGAAGGAGATAGACTGGAACCCGGCCTTGATTCACCGTGTCGAAACCCTCGACCTCATCCGGAGACCCCTCTCCGAGCAAGATGCCCAAAACGCGGCATCCGAAAGAGAGAAATACCAGAAGGAATACGAGGCGCTGCTCCGCGATCTGGAAGCACACCCCGAGAAACGCGAAGAGAACCGTTGGTACGTCAACATCACCCGGGCGTACCGGCGCATGAAACGCGAGGATAACGTCATGAGGCGCTTCGAAGAACAACAGACGCAGCCCACCTTGCCCTTCGAGGTCCATGTTCTGCGCCTGGGCGACATCGCCTTCGCCACCAACCCCTTCGAGCTCTACCTCGACTACGGCATGCAGATCAAAGGCCGCAGCAAAGCCACCCAGACCTTCCTCGTGCAACTTGCGGGACCCGGCTCCTACCTGCCCACCCCGCGCTCCATCGCCGGAGGCGCCTACGGCGCCGTCCCCGCCAGCACCGAAGTCGGACCCGAAAGCGGCCAAATCCTCGTCAACTGGACCATCAACACCATCAACGGGATGTTTGAAGAATAGGGCATCAGGGGACCACACCGCGAACCAGCGATACGAGGTAGCGACTGAAGAAGACCTGAATTGATGGCTGTCTGCAACTGATGTATAATTGTAAATGCGAATGAAGAAGACCGGCTGACACGTGCCATCAGGGGCCGTCACATGATTCCCACTTTCAGCCAGGGGAATCTGCCCGCGCTAAGGCCATGTAATCGGGTTCAAGTGCGCACGCGCATGAGGGTATGTAAGATGTCGAGTGCCGCCTGAGATTTGGATGCGCCCCGTGGC
>JAKQQT010000600.1 GCA_029564025.1 Armatimonadota bacterium
ACACGATTGTAAGAGCGTCCATGCCGTCCTCCAAGTAGGCTTTATGTGGATTAGTAGGCACCTTTTAAGCCGCAATGCCGCACAAAGACTACTTCAACAGTTTGCATAAAGCCTACCTAGCGGGCAAGCCCAAAGTTTAAAACGTTGCCGGTCAACAAAATGTGCGCTTGACCATATCCGTCCGGGCGACTAACATACAGACATCATATTGGGTCTGCCCGCCTTCGCGAGGTAGGCTCAATAACACTGTTCTGCGAGACAATATGAAAAAACTTTTTGCCATAGCCATATCGCTGACAATCACCCTTGCATGTGGGTGTTTTGACAATAGCGAGTATGAAAATATAGTCTCGGATTCCAGCGTGGTCATACTTTGCAAAAACCATGTGATAGACGGAATGATATGCGCAGAAATATCCGAAATATGGCGTGACGAGAGTAACGGCACCTTTACAAACAAAGTGTCAGACACACTCGAAACACATGTTCTTGCTGAATCGCAAACAGACTGCGGTGAGGCATCCATTATGTTCTATGGAGAAACGAGAGGAAGCCTTTTAAACTACCACACTCTTTATGTTCACAATGGCAAAGTTAGCGGAGACGTGACGGTCGAGACGCTCAAGTCAATGATCCGCGATACTCAGTATTCTGGGAAAGAACTCGATATACCATGCAGAACCAGCAGCGGCACCGAACGGCGCTGATCGCGCCGTTGGTGCGCTGCGACGTTAGGTGTTTGAACCATTAACCCCGGAGGTTATATGTCAGATTGTGGGTGTGAAATGGAAGCTCGTAACGAGCAAGAACGAAAAACGCTCCTTGTCGTTCTCGGAATCAACGCATTCATGTTCGTCTTCGAGTTGGCGCTTGGCCTGCTCGCACAATCAACTGGCCTCATTGCGGACTCCCTAGACATGCTAGCAGATGCGTCTGTGTATACCATCAGCCTATATGCTGTTGGTAGAAGCGAGGCCATAAAAAACAAGTCAGCCAAATTCAGCGGTTTTGCCCAAATATTTCTTGCACTACTGGTGCTCGCTGACGCTCTTCGGAGATTTTTCCTCGGTAGTGAACCCGTCAGCGCCCTAATGATGGGAGTTGGTGTCATCGCGTTGGTTGCTAATGCCATTTGCCTCTCGCTCATTGCAAAACATCGAGATAGCGGAGTCCACATGCGAGCGTCGTTGATATTTTCCAAAAATGATGTCATTGCCAATATTGGCGTTATCGTGGCCGGCGCCCTCGTTTTGGCGTTGGGTAGTCGCTACCCCGATCTTGTCATTGGTTCTGTCATCGCAATTGTCGTTCTCCGTGGTGGTGTCCAAATCCTGAGAGAGGCGGCCGAACATGAAAATACTATTTCCTGTGCACAAACCAAAAACACCTAACAAATCGCTCAACACGGACGTGCAAAAGCGGCGCTTCGCTCTGCTTTTGCACGCCGGTTAGCTCAATCGTTAGGCTCCCGAGAATGATGAAAGAAACGCGCTACAGATGAACAAGAAGGCCCTCACAGAGGCGGACATCCGCACGAAGTACATCACGCCTGCGATAGTCGGCGCGAATGGCGACAAGTGGGACGTGATGACACAGGTCAGCGAGGAAGCCTACTTCACCAAGGGCCGCGTCATCGTTCGTGGCAAGATCGTCAAGAGGGGCGAGGCGAGGAAGGCGGACTACCTGCTGTACTACAAGCCGAATATTCCTCTGGCCGTAATCGAAGCCAAGGACAACAACCACTCTGTCGGGGCTGGCATGTCCCAGGCGCTGGAGTATGCCGAAATCCTTGACGTGCCTTTCGCCTTCAGTTCCAACGGTGACGCCTTTCTTGAACACGACCGTACCGCCACTTCCGGCACCGTCACACGCGAAATCCCGCTCGACCAGTTTCCCACACCTCAAGAAATGTGGGAGCGGTACTGCAAGGCGAAGGGTTGGACCGAGGGGCAGGAACGGGTCAACACCCAGGACTACTACGACGACGGGTCCAAGAAGGCCCCGCGTTACTATCAGCACATCGCCATCAACCGGACGGTCGAAGCCATTGCCCGAGGCGAGAACCGGGTCTTGCTGGTCATGGCGACCGGTACCGGGAAGACCTACACGGCATTTCAGATCATTTGGCGGTTGTGGAAGGCCGGAGCAAAGAAACGCATCCTTTTCCTCGTGGACCGCAACATCCTCGCCGACCAGACCAAGACCAACGATTTCAAGCCGTTCGGCCAGGCCATGACCAAAATCACGAACCGAACGGTGGACAAATCCTTTGAGATATACCTCTGCCTCTACCAAGCCGTGACCGGCACGGAAGAGGATCAGAACATATACAAGCAGTTCTCACCCGATTTCTTCGACCTCGTCATCGTAGATGAGTGTCACCGCGGCAGCGCCGCGGATGACGCCCGCTGGCGGCAGGTGCTGGAGTACTTCAATTCGGCCACCCAGATCGGCCTCACCGCCACGCCCAAGGAGACCCGCGAGGTTTCCAACATCGAATACTTCGGCGAACCCATCTACATGTACTCGCTTCGCCAGGGCATCGCCGACGGTTTCCTTGCGCCTTACAAAGTCGTGCGCATCGGCCTCGACAAAGACCTCGACGGCTGGCGGCCCGAAGACGGGCAGACGGATAAGTACGGCAAGGTCATCGAGGACCGGGAATACAACGACCGCGATTTCGATCGGGACCTCATCCTCGAAAGACGCACGGCGGTCGTTGCCGCCAAGGTGACCGAATTCCTGCGCGCCACCAACCGCTTCGCTAAGACCATCATCTTCTGCGAGAACATCGACCACGCCGAACGGATGCGCCAGGCCATGGTCAACGCCAACCCCGACCTTGCCGCCGCCAATTCCAAGTATGTCATGCGGATCACCGGCGACAACGACGAGGGCAAGGCCCAGCTCGACAACTTCATTGACCCCGAGTCCACCTACCCGGTCATCGCCTGCACCTCCCGCCTCATGAGCACGGGCGTGGACGCCCAGACCTGCCACCTGATCGTCCTCGACAAGATCATCAACTCACCTGCGGAGTTCAAGCAGATCATTGGACGCGGCACCCGCATCAATGAGGACTACAACAAGTTCTTCTTCACCATCATGGATTTCCGCCGTGCCACCGCGCAGTTTGCCGACCCCGATTTCGACGGCCCGCCGGTTCAAGTGTACGAACCCGGCCCCGACGATCCGCCGATCCCCCCGGACGAACCGCCGCCCGTACCGCCGACAGGCGGGGAACCGCCCGAACCCCCGTTGCCCCCCGATACTGGTCCCGGCGGTGACGGCCCCCAGCCGCGCACCCGCTACTACGTGGACAACGTCCCCGTCAGCGTCGTGATGGAGCGCGTCCAGTTCCTTGACGAATACGGCAAGCTCATCACGGAATCGCTCACCGACTACACCCGCAAAGCCGTCCACAAGAACTACGCCTCCCTCGACGACTTCCTGAACACCTGGAACGCCGCCGCGCGGAAACAGGCCATTGTCGAACTGCTTGCCGGCCAGGGCGTCTTCCTCGACGAACTCGCCGAGCAGGTCGGCCGCGACTACGACCCCTTTGATCTCGTCTGCCACGTCGCCTTCGACCAACCGCCCCTCACGCGCCGGGAACGCGCCGAACGGGTCAAGAAGCGCAACGTCTTCGGGAAGTACGGAGCCAAGGCCCGCGCCGTTCTGGAAGCCCTGCTCCAGAAGTACGCTGACAGCGGCATCGCCAGCGTCGAATCGCTGGAAATCCTCAAGGTGGACCCGCTCCGCGCCTTCGGCACCCCCGTGGAAATCGTAAAACTCTTCGGCGGCCGCGACAACTACCTCGCCGCCATCCGTGATCTTGAAACCGCCCTTTATCAGAAAGTCGCCTGATCCATGCCCAACGTCTCCAACGCCGTCAAATCCATCCAGGACATCATGCGCAAGGACGCCGGAACCTACGGCGACGCCCAGCGCCTTGAACAACTCGGCTGGATGTTCTTTCTAAAAATCTTCGACGACCGCGAGCAGGAAATGGAACTCCTGCGCGACGCCTACAAATCCCCGCTCCCCCAGCACCTCCGTTGGTCCGCCTGGGCCAAGGACGAGGAAGGCATCACCGGCGACGCCCTGCTCGACTTCATCAACAACACCCTCCTGCCCAAACTCAAAGCACTGACCGGCGGCGACCGGATGCACTCCCTCATCCGCACCACCTTCGAGGATGCCAACAACTACATGAAGAACGGCACCCTCATGCGGCAGGTCATCAACAAGATCAACGGCATTGACTTCAACGCCTCCGACGACCGCCACCTCTTCGGCGACATCTACGAGAAGCTCCTTAAAGACCTCCAGTCCGCCGGTAACGCCGGCGAGTTCTACACCCCCCGCGCCGTCACCCAGTTCATCGTCGAACAGGTCAACCCCCGTCTCGGCGAGACCGTCCTCGACCCCGCCTGCGGCACCGGCGGCTTCCTTGTCTGCGCCATCGAGCACCTGCGCCAACAGGCCAAAACCGAGGCCGACGAACGCGCCATCCAGGAATCCTTCTCCGGCATCGAAAAGAAGCACCTCCCGCACGTCCTCTGCATGACCAACCTGCTCCTGCACGGCATTGATGTTCCCTCCAACGTCCGCCACGACAACACCCTGGCCCGCCCCCTGCGCGACTGGGGGCCGAAAGAGCGCGTGGATGTAATCGTCACCAACCCACCCTTCGGCGGCATGGAGGAGGACGGCATCGAATCCAACTTCCCCTCCGAGTTCCGCACCCGCGAGACCGCCGACCTGTTTCTCGTGCTCCTGATGAAGATTCTCAAACCCGGCGGCCGTGCCGGACTGGTTTTGCCAGACGGCACCCTCTTCGGCGAGGGCGTCAAGACCCGCATCAAGGAAGCCCTGCTCACCGAGTGCAACCTCCATACCATCGTCCGCCTGCCTAACGGCGTCTTCAACCCCTACACCGGCATCCGCACCAATCTGCTCTTCTTCACCAAGGGACCGAAGACCGAGCACGTTTGGTACTACGAGCACCCGTACCCGCCCGGCGCCAAGAGCTACAACAAAGGCAAACCCATCCGCATCGAAGAATTCGAGGCCGAGCGTGCCTGGTGGGGCGACGAGGCCGACGATTTTAAGACCCGCGTCGAGAACGAATTCGCGTGGCGCGTCTCCCTCGACGCCATCAAGGCCGGCAACTTCAACCTCGACCTTAAGAACCCGCACAACCCCGACGAAGGCCCTGGCGACGTGGACCACCTTCTGCCCGAGTACGAAAAGCTCCTCGCCCAGATCGCCGCGACCCGCGCCAAGCTGAAACAGGAACTCCACCACGCCCTCACGGCCACTGCGGGGGCCACCGAATGAAGCTCGAAACCTTTTTCGAAAAGTTCGACCTTTTCGCTGACGCGCCCGATGCGGTGGCGAAGATGCGGGAACTGATAGTTGAATCTGCAATCCGTGGAAATCTGGTGCCACAGAGCGACTGTGATGAGCCTGCTTCCGAGTTGCTTACGAGGCTGGCGGCGGTATCAGACTTCCAATCTGGCCGGGCAAGCAAACAGCCTTCGCTCCCTCCTGTTGGTGACGATGGTTATCTCCCCCTCCCGCGAGGGTGGGCGTGGACAAGGCTCGGGAACACCGGGCGAATATTCAATGGCGATAGCGTGAGTGAGAGCGGCAAAGCCGAACTCGCGAAGGTCGAAGACGGCCTGCCCTTCATAGCGACCAAAGATGTCGGCTATGGAAGAGACGCTTTGGCTTACGACAACGGGCTCAAGGTCCCGAAAGGTGACCCACGCTTCAAGGTAGCAAGCGCAAAGACCGTATTGATTTGCGCCGAAGGCGGAAGTGCCGGACGCAAGATAGGGATCACCGACCGAGATATTTGCTTCGGTAACAAACTCTATGCGAACGAAGTACGAGAGGGGATTCACCACCGATTCATTTTCTACGCATACCAATCCACGACGTTCTTCAAGGAATTCAAATCACGCATGACCGGGATAATCGGCGGGATTTCAAGAAGAGAGTTTCTGGCCTTGCCGATCCCCATACCGCCAGAAGCCGAGCAGAAGCGGATTGTGGCGAAGGTTGATGAGTTGATGGCGTTGTGTGATCGGCTGGAGGCGCAGCAGCAGGAACGGGAGAAACAAGGCAGCGCGCTCGCCCGCGCGTCGCTGGCCCGCTTCGCCGACGCGCCCACCCCGGCCAACCTCAACTTCATCTTCCACCGATCCTACGACATCACCCCCGCCGACCTCCGCAAATCCATCCTCACCCTCGCCGTCCAAGGAAAACTCGTTCCCCAAGACCCCAACGACGAACCCGGCGAAGCAATACTAACACGGATCTATTCCGGTGTTCCGGCCCAAGAGACTGGAAATGGAACGACCGTGAGCGATAATGTGGGCGACATCTCATTCGGTCTCCCCCCTGGGTGGTCAGTCTCACGATTGGGCTCCATCCTGATTCCTACCCGAGGCATTTCATACGGCGTTATCAAACTCGGCGCCGAACCTCAAAAGGGCGGAGTGTTCATACTACGGTGCAGCAATGTTCGTTTTCGTAGGATTGATTTGAATGGTATTCGGAAAATCACGGAACAACTCTCGTGCGAGTATAGCCGGACAATTCTCGAAGGCGGCGAGGTTCTTATAAATGTTCGTGGGACCCTCGGCGGATGTGCTGTCGTTCCGCCTGAGTTGAAGGGATACAACATTGCCCGAGAGGTCGCTGTGATTCCCGTCCATACGGAGATCGACCCAAACTTCCTCTTAAATGTGATCGCGTCGCCATACTTTCAGGACAAGGTCGATGAGAACCTCCGAGGCATCGCCTACGAAGGGCTGAACCTTGGGCTGTTGCGCGACTTTCTCGTGCCTATTCCCCCCCCCGGGGAGCAACGCCGGATCGTAGCCAAGGTGGATCAACTGATGGCCTTGGTGGACGCGTTGGAAACGCAACTCGCCGCCTCCCGCGCCACCGCCGCGAACCTCCTCGCCGCCCTCGTCGCGGAGTTGACGGCCGGAAAGGATTCCCATGCCGCCGCTTAAGTTCGATCCCCAAGCCACTGTCGAGGAGATCGCCGGCATTGGCCGCTGTCCCCGTTTCGACGGGGTGATTGATGACAAGGACGACGACTCCATCCAGGTCATCTGCAGGCGCGGCACAGACGAAATCCCCCTGGCCAATCCCGCCCGAGCCTTCTACTTCGGCGACCACCTGCTCTACGACCAGGAGGCCAAACGCTTCGACCTCGGCGAGAAACAGCAGACCCTCAACACCGACACCTTTCACCGCAACGAACGGCGCTTCGACGAACTCAAACGCGCCTGCCAGCGCGGCTTCGTCCTGCCCTTCATCGGCGCAGGCATGTCCAAGAGCGCCGGTTGCCCCGAGTGGAAGGAGTACCTGCTCAACCTCTGCCCCGAAGCGGAACTCGACCAAGACGCCATGCGCCAGCGCCTCGAAGAGCACGGCGACTTCGAAGGCGTCATGCACGAACTGGTCACCCGGCTTGGCGAACCGCGTTTCAACCTCGATTTCGAGCGCGACTTCAACCCGCCCGCCGAACTCTCCGGTGCCGTCCTGCGCCTGCCCGACCTCTTCGACAGTTGCGCCATCACCACCAACTTCGACCGCGTACTTGAAAAAGCCTACGAGAAGAACGGCAAAGCCTTTGTCGAGAAGATCACCGGGCGCGGTACCGTGAACGCCTTCTACCGTGCCATCCCCGCCGGTGAGCGCTACCTGCTCAAACTCCACGGCAACCTCGACAACGTGGCCGAGCGTGTCCTCAACAAGGCTGAATACGACGACGCCTACGGCAACGACGGCAACATCCACTTCGATCGCCCGGTGCCGAAGCTCCTGCGACGCCTCTACACCAGTTTCAGTTTCCTCTTTCTCGGATGCAGCCTCGCCTACGACCGCACCATCCAGACCTTCGCCAAGATCGCCCAGGACGTCGGCGCCGACTCCCTTCCGCACCACTACGCAATCTTGCCATGTCCCGCCGATCCCGTCAGAAAGACCAAACTCGAACAACGCCTTGCCGACGCCCACATCAGCGCCATCTGGTATCCCGAAGGCGAGCACAATCACGTCGAGGAAATCTTGGAACTACTGACCTACTGAAATACAGCCTAACCATCGGCTTCTGCGTACGTCGCTACGCGCCGCCGCAGAGCCGTAACGTTAGGCAAGAGAGAAGTCCCATATTCTTGCCTGTGGTAACAACAGACTCTGAGCCGCTCCCCAAGTGCTGGACAGCAAAACGGCCTTGCTAAGATATAAAAGCGGTTCTTGTTTTGTATCTGCACGCCGCCGTTGGCGTGCCGGAAATTGAGAAAAGCATAGCACAGGCGTGCGCCGGGTGCTACCCTG
>JAKQQT010000601.1 GCA_029564025.1 Armatimonadota bacterium
CGGCCACAACTGGCCTGTCTTCCTGAAGTTCAAGGGCGGAAAGGGCGTATCGACAGGACTGGGCGTTCTGCTGGCGCTGGACTGGCGCGTGGCGTTGGCGGACTGGGGCGCATTCTTTGTTCTGCTTGGTCTGACGCGATACGTAAGTGCCGGATCCACGGCGGCCGCGTTGACACTGCCGTTCTGGTTCTGGTATTTCACAAGAGGGTATGCCGGCTCCAACGTGATGGTCGCGTTCGGTGTGCTGGCGGGGATTCTGATCATCTACAAACACCGGGCGAATTACGTGAGAATCGTCCAGGGAACGGAGCCGAAGATCGGGCGGAAACGCGGAGGTTCGTGATGGGCAAATACTGGTTTGAGCCGAAAAGCGACGAGACGAGACTGGCATTCGCCACCGTGTGCGAAATGGTGATTCACTCGCGGATTCTACCCGTTCCGGACCCGATTCCGGAACCGCTTAGGCGCAGGGCGGCGTGTTTTGTGACGCTGTATCACGAGGGCGACCTGGCAGGATGCATCGGCACTGTGGAACCGTACCACGATAACCTCGCCGAGGAGATTATCCACAACGCCGCGGCCTCGGCAACGCGGGACTGGCGCTTCGAGCCGGTTCGCCCGGAGATGCTGGAACGGTTGACGCTGAAGGTGGACGTGCTTTCGCCCATTGAGCGGATTAGCGGGCCGGACCAGTTGGACGTGAAACGTTACGGCGTGGTGGTGGAGCACGAAAGCCGGCGCGGGCTGTTGTTACCGGATATCGAAGGCATCACCAGTGTGCCCCAACAGATTGAGATTGCATTGCGGAAGGCAGGCATCAATCCGTCGGAGCCCTATCGTCTGTCGCGGTTCGAGGTGGAGCGGAAGGAGTAGGACCAGGTATCAGGTACCGGGTGTCAGGTACCGGGTGTCAGGTATCAGGATCTTGTAGCCCTATCCCCCTTCCCGCGCGCGGGAAGGGGGTGCCCGGCCCTACGGCCGCCCGTATGGGCGAAGGGCGGGGGTTAGGCAACCGGTGTAACCTCATACGAGGGATGAATCCCCCTCTACAGGTTCCCCGGCTGGATGATCTCGCGGAAGGCCGGTTCGTTTTCCTCGGTAACGAGGGCAATGACGACGTCGCCAATCTCAAATGGGGTGTCGGGAGTCGGAATGGCGGGTTGACCATTGCGGATAACGCAGATAATCAGCGACTCCGGCGGTAACGTGATTTCCTTCAGCGTTTTGCCAATCATCAGCGAACCGCGCGTCAGTTCCACTTCCACGATCTCGATGTTGCTTCCCTTCAGCAGGGCCAGCGGAATCATGTCGCCGCTCGGAATCTGCTGTTCGATCATGTGGTAGATGATCTCGGTGGCGCTAACGGTGGTATCGATGCCCAGTTCGCGGAAAACTTCCTGGTTTTTCGGGTCGTTGATGCGGGCCACGGCGCGGGGCACCTTGAACCGGTGCTTGGCGATTTGCGCGACGACCAGGTTGTCTTCGTCGTCGCCGGTCACGGCGGCCACAACGTCGGCGCGCTCCATGCCGGCTTCTTCCTGGATGCGGACTTCACAGCCGTCGCCGAGGATCACCAGGTCGCCGAGTGTTTCGCGTAGTTCGGCGGCGCGTCGGGAATCTTTTTCCAGCAGGGCGACTTCGTGATTTTCCTGGGCGAGGGTTTTGGTGAGGTAGTATCCCACGTGGCCGCCGCCGATAACGATGACGTACATGTTACTGGCCTCCCTCGGCGCCGTTGGCCGGCGTGACGCCCGGAACGTCCGCGCTGAGATATTCCGAGATGGTCTTGTATGGCTCGCCCGTCAGGGTGTCGCGGAACATGCCGCTCAGCAGTTTGGCGGTTGGAAACGTGCGGATGCCGAGTTCCGCGAAGACCTGCGCCCGGATCGGGTCGTAGACGCGGCACAACACCTGCGGCACGTTGAAGCGGGCCCGGGCGACCTGGGCCGCCATGATGTTGGAGTTGTCTCCCTGCGTCAGCGAAACGAAAGCATCGGCGCCTTCGATGCCGGCGCGCTTCAGCACGTCCTCATCGATTCCCATGCCGACAACCGTCTGACCGCGAAACCGACTGCTTAGTCGACGGAACGCATCGCGGTTCTTGTCGATAATGCGCACGTCGTGACCTTCCTCGGAGAGTTGCGTTGCGAGCATGGAGCCCACGCGCCCGCAACCCAGAATAATACATCTCATATGATTTACCCTGCTGTCGAGGCCCTTGCGGGCCTTTCATTGGCGACCTTATGGAAGTATAGCACCGTTCCCGACGGAGCCGAGGACCGCGGAAATCTCATTCCCGGAGCGCTTCGCGCGCGATCTTCAGGGCCAGTCCGTACCGCAATCCCCGGCCCGTAACCACCAGTGAATCGACCCCGGCGCGCGCCATGCACAGACGGGCGATCAGCGCTCCGGCAAGGATGATGTCGGCCCGTCCCGGCTCCAGGCCGGCAATCTCGCGGCGTTCGGAAACGGTTCGGGCGGCGTAGAGGGCGATCTGGGTATCGGCCTCATCGGCGGTCAGCCGGAAGCCTTCGATGCGCACGGGAACTCCGACCCGGCACTGGGCCACGGCGGCCATCGTGCTGAAGGTTCCGCCCACGCCCGCCATGCGGCCCGCGGGATCGGGTATTTCCATCAGCATCTCGCGGATGTCGTTTCTGGCCTGTTCGATGGATTCGACACAAGGCGGATCGCCGGTGAGCCTCGCTTCGGTGACACGCACGGCTCCGAGTGGCAAACTGCGGCGAAAGGTGATTTCGGAATCGTTGCCCATCGCCCACTCGCAACTGCCGCCGCCGATGTCGACGAGGCACAAGGGACCACATTCAAAACCGGGAATCGACCGCACGCCGAGAAAGGACAGTCGGGCCTCTTCCTCACCGGAAATCACATCGATTGTAACACCAACGGCGCCCTGCACGCAGTCGATGAGTTCATGCGCGTTTTCGGCGTCGCGCATGGCGGCCGTGGCGGCGATGCGGATGTGTTCCGCACCGGACGCCCGGGCGCTTTGAACCATTTCGCACACCGCATCGCACGTGCGGGCGATGGCCGCGGGAAGCAACCGGCCGGTGGCGCCGAGGTTCTCGCCGAGGCGCGTGATGCGCCGCAACTCGGTAATGACCTCCAACCGGCCGGCTGAATCGACCTGTGCGACCAGGCACTTGACGGAATTGGTGCCCAGGTCCAGGGCGCTGACGATGACGGATTCGTTCACCGGCGGCCTCGCGCCAGCAAGCCGAAAAGGCGGGACGCTTCCTTCCGAAGCACGCCTCGCCACGGATTGGTGTTTCTGTATTCCACCGGTTCTTGGGCGAGGGCAAGCAGAGACTGAACGCACATCCGAATCGCGTTCGCTCGTCGCGGCGACGCGTGTTCCGCCGCGTACGGAGCCAGCGCCGTCAGGGCGACCGCGCGGAGTACTTCCTCGCCTGCATCTGCGCACGAGCACGGGCTGACGGGCTCGCCCAGGGCGGCTCCGAGGGCGGAGGCGCGCAACCGGTTCGGAAAACCCTCCTGCATCGCCCTGTTCCATTCACCGAGGAACTCCGCGTACAGCGCGGCGCGCTCGACCAGTGTGGCTTGAAGAAGAGCCTGCAATCCGGGTGCCCAGCCTTCTTCGTCCATATCGCGTATCAACCGTGCTTGAAGAACGTCGGCATCGTGGATTTCGCCGAGGAGATCCTGGATGCGCTTCATCAGATTGAGAAAGTCGGAGGAGCCGTCAAGCACGCTTGAAAAAACCTCGATGGTGTAGCGCAAACGTTTGCCCGCAATCCGCATGCTGTGCAGATCCTGAACGCGAGCCGGATCGCGCACGAGATCGGAATACGCCAGCATGTCGGAAAGCCTCGCCAGAATTGGCAACGCCGCGTTGACGGCAAGGGGTGCGGATGGACAGGCGGGGATGGGTTTTGCTTTAGCCATTTTCAAAAGTCCCTTCACCCATGTTCAGCATCAATCGTCCGGCCTTGTTCGCGGCGTCCCGCACGGGAAAAGCGGGATCGGCGACTTCCTGGAGAACGGCCGCAAGCCGTTCGCTCAGATTCCGTTCCTGCCAGATTTCCAGTTCCTCAATCATTCGGGCCCGAGCCTCTTCCCGTTCGACGCCAAGGCCGTCAAGCCAGCGGTCCACGTCCGGCCGCAGTTCCTCCGGCAGTGCGTCGCGGCGTCGGATGACGGCTTCGCGCTGTACATCCATGTCGCGCACAGATCCCAGAGCTTTGGTCAGGTCGGAGACGCGCCGGTACAGGAAGGCGAATGTGTAACCTGGAAAACACGCGTGGAAGACCAGCATAGTGGCGCGAAGTCTGCGGGTTGCCACGCGCATATCGTGCAGTTCCTCCGGGTCTTCACCTTTGATGGTTCCCGGAAGATGCTGGATAATCTTGTCGTTCTGCGCCTGCATCCACGCGGCCCCTGCGGAGCGAAAGATTGATAGACGGTCGTTTTTCGGCGGCATCTGAGCGTGAGCCTCCCCTGTCTGCCGGCGCCGTGATTTGACCTCGCCGGCCATATGTTCTAGACTGCCTGTGTTTGAGGCCGTACCATTCAGGGTACGGTTTTTCGTTGTTTGTGTAAAGGTGGTTTGATAGTGGTGATTCGATACCGAGCGGCGGCGGCGCCGGCTTTGGCGGCCCTGATGATGTTGGCGTCAACGGCTTTCGCGGCCCCTTCCCAAACAATCGAGCGCAATACCACTGGAAAACTGGCTGTTCAAGGCCTCCGCGGTGTCTTCCCTCAGACCCCGACGAACTCCGCCCCCGAACGCGATTCCATCGTCCGCACCGCCCTTTCGTTCCGCGGTACCCGTTACCGATACGGCGGAACAGGCCGTTCCGGTTTCGACTGCTCCGGTTTCATCCGCTACGTGTACAGCAAGGACGGCACGGGCCTTCCGCGCACGGCCGCCGAGCAGTACCGCATCGGCAAGAAGATTCCGCTGAGCGAATTGATGCCCGGAGATCTGCTTTTCTACCGCTCCAGCCGCAAACGGGTCGGACACGTGGCGATGTACACCGGCAACGGCAAGATGGTGCACGCCGCCAACTCCCGCAAAGGCGTTACGGTGGATTCCATTAACTCGCCTTATTACAAAAACCGCTTCGTCGGCGCCCGCCGGCCCGGCAAGTAAGCCGGATTACTTCCACTCGGAAGAGGGCACCAGGCCCGCCACGCGCCGCGCCATCGCAACCACATCCAGCAAGTCAATCACGCCGTTTCCGCCTGCCGGCCACGCGTCGCCGGCCACCCACTGGCGGTCGTTCGGAGCCTGGACTCCAGCCGAAAAACGCATCGCGACAATCGCATCGGCAATCGAGACGGTACCATCCGTGTTCAAATCCCCCAAGCCGCTGACAATCCGCCACGCCTGCGCCTGAATGACCGCCTCGAATTGCTGTGCCATGAGGGCATACCCCGCGTTGTTGGGGTGGAATCCATCCGAACTGAAGTTGGCGGGATTGTAGGATTCGGGATTGCTGTACAGGTCCACCACAGGTACGTTTTCGGCGGCGGCAACCTCGGCGATGATGGCATTCAACGCCAGTGTGTCGTTTTTGGCGAGTGTCTTCAAGAATGAAGGATAACCGTCGGCGACTGGAGTGCGGCTGATGTCCGGGATGTTGGCCGTGACGATGAACGCGCCGGTTTCGGTGCGCAGACGGTGAAGAATGGTGGTGAAAGCGGTGCGGTAGCGCGCGGCGAGGGTGGCTGTCGGCTCCAGCACGGCGCCGCTCTTTACGATGTCATTGCCGCCGACCCACAGGGTGACGATCTGCGGCTGGTCCGCGATGGCGGGTGACAGCGTGTTGCTGACGATATCCGGCGCGGTGTATCCGCTGACGCCCCGGTTGACAAGGGACCAGTGGGTATAGCGGGCCTTCATCCAGTCCGATATGAGGTATACATAGCCGGCGGTGTTCGGCGTGGCGCCGATGCCCACGGCGTCGCTGGCTCCGAGAGCCGTGTATTTGGGTGCCGAAGCAACCGGTAACAGGCAGGAAAGCAGAACAAGAAAGGCTATTCGTTTCATTGCGTTCAGGTGTCTATCCGGATTGGGTGTTTGACGTGATTGTACCATGTCATTGTGGAGGATGACGGTCGCAAACGTCATCCGAACCTTGTTGAAGTCCGTTTATCTGCTGATGAGGGAGTATCCGTGAAATACCGTTGGCTGGCCATCTTGCCCGTTGTTATCGCCGCTGTTGTGATGGCTGTTTCGCTGTCGGAGCCGAAACAGGCCGTGACGCCAAAGCCGGACGTGCGCACGGGAAGCATCGTGGTGGGTCCCTACGTGCAACCCGCGGGAACCGACCTGACGCGTTCCTTGAACGTGGTGTGGTGGAGCGACGAGTTGAAGGAATCGCGGATCGCCTGGTCGTTCGAGGGCAGTTCCAGGGGAGGCACCAGCCTGTCGGTCCAGGAGCCGTACGAGGGCTGGTATCGGCACTCGGTGCGCATCGACCGTCCGAAGGGCGCGGGCGACACGATTCAACTGCTGATGGGCGGGAAGGTTCCGACGGGGCTCAAGATCCGGTTCCTTCCGGAGCGGGGCGAGGCGTTCCGTTTCGCCGCCACCGGCGACATCGGCGCGGGCACGGACGGCCAGCGCGCCGTAGCCGAACAGATGCTGAAGAACGACGTGAGGCTGGTGCTGGTGCCGGGCGACATCGTGTACGGAAGCGGGACCTGGAACGAGTACAACCGTAACTTCCACCCGTATTACAAGGACTTGATGCGGTCCGCCGTCTTCGCGCCGGTGCTGGGAAACCACGATCCGGTGGCCAAATCCAATATGGGCGGTCCTTACCGCCGCGTGTTCACACCGCCCGCCAACTGGAATCCCTATCCCAACGAAGGCCGGTATGTCATCGAGGGCGTCCGCGCCAACAACACGTCCGGGCCGGTTCTTCCCACGGAAGAGACCTTGCGGAACTACTCTTTCGACGTGGGTTATGTTCACTTCCTGTGCATCGACAGCACGGCGGACAAGGCCACGCTGGAGAAACTGATCGTGCCGTGGGCAAAACTCGACCTCGAATCCGCGAAACAGCACGGCGCCAAGTGGATCATCGCTCAGTGGCACCATCCCCCATACACCCGCGGAGCCTACCGCGACAACAGCCGTCAGCTTCAGGAGATACGCGACACACTGGTTCCGCTAGCCCGTGAAGGCGGCGTGCGGGTGGTGTTGAACGGTCACGACCACAATTACCAGCACATGGAGAAGGACGGCATCCACTACATCGTGACCGGCGCGGGCGGCGCGAAACTGTACGACGTGAAACCGGACTATACCGGCTATGGTCAGCCGCCGTTGCTGGGTTGGAACGACAAGGTGCACTCGTTCACAATGTTCGACCTGAGCCCGGACGGTAA
>JAKQQT010000605.1 GCA_029564025.1 Armatimonadota bacterium
AGGGGCGGCGTATGGGCCGCCCCTCTCATTATGGTCTTGACGGCCGGTGGGTTACTTTTTCGGTTCCGTGATTCCCGGCCACTTGTCCGTCCGGAACGGGGACGCCGGCAGGCCTTCCTCGTTGTACAGGTTGCAGACCGGATTTATGGCCCACGCGTAGCGAACCGCGACCGGCCTGGTTACCGCAGGCGACGAAACGACGATTGTGTCTCCATCAATCCGGGCGTCCGCCCACACGAACTTGCGGTCAGCGCCGGCGATGGCGAAGCCCTTCAGCGGACCTCCCTTCGCCACAAGCCCTCCGCCGACCGAAGTGAACCTGAGGCGGATGGTGGAACCTTCCACCTTCATCGAGCGGTACGTCGGCCCGGCGTCGATGACCTTTTTACCGTACGCGACGCGCAGAGCAGACAGGGCGAGCCGCTTGCCCACATCCTGCTTGTTTTTCGGGTGGATGTCGTTGGCTTCACCAATGTCGATGGCCACGGCGATACCGGTATTGCGAACGCTCTTCGCGGTGAAGGACTGGGCTTCACGCAACTCCGCCCAGTCGTTGTCGCCGGGTTCGGGCTGAGTCTGCATGTAGTTGGCCAACTGGACGATGAGGAAGGGGAAAGCGCCCTGGTTGAAGCGGCTTCGCCAGTCGGCGATCATGTCCGTCAGCAACGACTGGTAGCGGTAGGCGCGCGGCGCATTCGCTTCGCCCTGGTACCAGATGGCGCCCTTGATGCCGTAGGGAATCACCGGCGCGACCATGCCGTTATAAAGCACCGTTGCGTTGCCGGGATATCCGGTCAGGTCCGGCGGGATGGCTTCCAGTTTGGCCAGCGGTGCGGCTTCCTTCCTCAGCCAGTCCCCGGCCAGCGGAATGGTGGGACCGTTGGTGATTTGAAGAGCGACCTGTTCGGGTGTTCCCGCGAATCCGCCGAGACCACCCGTGTCGACGATACTGACGGCGATCGTGTTCTCGCCCGGTTTCAGCGTACCGGCGGGAATCGTGTACTTCCGCGGAGCATCGTGAATGCCGGTGTATCCAATCTTCACGCCGTTCACCCACGTCACGTCCCGGTCGTCGATCGGGCCAAGGGTAAGCGTCGCGGCCTTGCCGGCGTCACCGGCCGAAACCTGGAACGACTTGCGGTACCAGATGACACCGTCGAAGTTGGGCATACCGGTGTCCTCGACAGTTGCAGGCACCCTGGCGGTGGTCCAGCCCTGGGTGTTGAGCGTTGCCGAACTCCACGGAGTCGCGGCCTTCAAACCCGGATCATTGCGGGTCCACCATTCGTCCACGTCCTTCTGGAAGGAGTAAGGCTTGCCGGTTCGAGTTGCTTCGGCCACGCGAGCCAGGGCGTCCAGGCGCGCCTTGTATTCGGTGTAGGGGCGCAGGCGTTCCAGGCTCATCCACGCTTCCACCGGCGTGCCGCCCCAGGTCGTCTGTAGCAGGCCGATCGGGACACCCACTTCTCGCCGCAACTCGCGGCCGAAGTAGTAGGCTACACCGGAAAAACTGTTCCACGCGTACGGCCCCGGCAGACGAAGTGTTTCCGGTGAACAGACGTACCACTGGCTTTGGGTCCACTGGACCGGCGCGGCTTCTACGCGGTGCGGAACTGTATAAAGGCGAATCTGGCTGTCGTTGGCGGCGGCGATTTCGGCGTCGGCGTTGATGGTTGTCGCGATGCCTTGTTCCATGTTCGACTGACCACTGCACAGCCACACGTCACCGACCAGAACGTCGATCAGCGTGACGGTTTGGGGGCCGCGGACAGTCATCGTGAAGGGGCCACCCGCTTTCTGACGCGGCAGTTTGGCCAGCCAGTAGCCGTCCGCGCGCGCCGTGGCTTTCGTGGTGGTTCCGTTGAAATACACGGTTATATCCGCGCCGGGCGTGGTCCAACCCCACACGGGGATGGCGGTGTCGCGTTGCAGGACCATATGGTCGGAGAACATGGGGCTCAGGAATGGTCGCTCCGTCGGAGCCTGGGCGAATGCGAAGGATGCGAGTGCTACCAGGCACAGGAGGAGTATCAGGTTACGCAGGGTACGGGTCAATGGTTTACTCCTTGGTGGATTCGGATATGGTAAAGCCCGCCGTTAGGTACGACGGGCTGAATGATGGTACATTGAGAAATCATGAATCAATCGATGTCCTCGACGGTCAAGCCTTGCGCCTGGACCTCGTAATCGAGAATCTGACCGCCCTCGGCCTGGATGGCTTCGCAAACGGCGGCGCGTTTATCGGGCGGAACCACGGTGATCATGCAACCGCCGCCGCCCGCGCCGCAAATCTTGCTGGAATAGGCTCCGGCCAATTTCGCCGATTCCATCATCGTGTCGATGTGGGTGGTGGTGACGCCGGTTGCCAGTCCCTTGCGGAACCGCCATTCCTCGTCCACCTGATCGGCGAATGCGCGCCAGTCTCCGTTTTTAATGCAGTCGTACATTGCCTGGGCGATTTGCTTGATGGCAGCCATGTTCGACCGGGCGTGGTCCGAATCGTCGATGTAGCGTTTGATCATCAGCCAGTTGCTGAGCGCGCTGAAGTGCGATACGCCGGTGTAGGAGAGGACGACGCGGTCATTCAACTCCTGTCGCGCGGCGTCTCCCAGAGGTTCCACGCGATCCTGTCCCGGTTCAAACCACAGGGCGTTCACTCCGCCGAACGCGGCGGGGTAGTAGTCCTGCTTGCCCGTCGGGATTCGGATGATCTGCGCCTCCAGGTGCGAGGCGAGGTTCACCATCTCGTAGTGGTTCGGTTCCTTGCCAAGCAGATGCAACAGTGCACCGCTCATGGTGATGATGAGACAGGAACTGGCGCCCAGTCCGCTTCCCTTGGGTGCGCGGTTTCGGGTGCTGATGTTGACGCCGCGGTCGAAGTCCTTCAGGTAATGCCTGGTGACGCGCGCCAGCAGGGACAGGTCTCCGTCCAGGCAGACGTCGCTGATGCATTCAGCCTCGGCGGAGGCGTTGATGTCCAGGGCGCGGAGAACGACTCGCCTGTCGTCCCGTTCCTCGACGATCACTTCACTGCCGTAGTTGATGGCGGCGTTGACCGTGAGACCGTATTCCTCGAAAAGGTACAGCGGATAGATATCAAGCGTGCCGCCGGCCAGGTCCATGCGAGCCGGTGCGGTGGAACGGATTCGTCTTGCCACGTATAGATTTCAAGCACAGCGCAAGCGCCGCGCATCCTTTCGATTTCGGGATTCCCGTCAGGCCGATTTCACGGCTGTTCTGACATTCATTGTGGCACAGCCGCGGGGACGTCTCCAAATGAGAAGCGTCCGGCCCCGCGCGGAAAACGCGACAAGACCGGACGTTAACAGTGATTACGCGAGTTTTTTGAGGTTCCCTTCTACCTCGTCGCTGAAGCGCTTGATGAAGCCGAGGACATACTCCGTGATATCCAGCGAGTCGTCCTCAATCAACGGCGTCAGGTTCATGCCGAAGTTGATCATCGTGTGGTTGTCGGCCTTGTGGCTTTCGAAGTAGGTGGCGTGCGCGCGGCGGCGGCCGATGGTGGCCAGGTCGTAACGCTTGCCGCCAATTACCTGCGAGTCGAACAGACCGACCAGCGAAGTGGCGATATTCTCGTGGCTGTCCAGGACCATCGGCTTCTTGTCGTCGTCGATCATCCAATCCAGGTCTCTCCACACTTCGCAACCGTACACCTTTTTCGGGCGCTTGTCCTTCGGCAAAGACCGGATGGCCTTGATGGTGCGCAGGGCGGTGGCGATGTGCGTCGGGTGCTTATCGGCCAGATTGTGCATATACACAACCTCGGGTGAACAGGCGTCGACCAGCGCGGCCAGATCTTCCACCGGCTTGTTGTTGGCGGAATCGCGGACTTCCTTGCTGGAGTGATCGAGCAAGGCGATGGCGCTGTATTCACCCACGAACGCAGCCTTTTTCTGTTCGATGCGGCGGATGGCGCACATCTCCTCGTTGGTGTAGTCCTTGTATATGCCGATCCGGTCGCTTCCGGCCCCGTCTGTCACGACGACGCCGGTGAACCACAGGTCGGGCTGACCGAACGCCTTCAGAACGCCTTCCATCGCCATGATTTCGATGTCGTCCTGGTGGGCGGAGATGCCCATGTGTGTGGTGCGGGCCAGTGCTTTATCCACCGGTGTGCCGTCCGGAACCCAGATCTCGGCATTGTCTTTGTGCAATTTCACGTGTGTGTCCTCTTTACTTTTTTATTTCGGGAAGGCTGGCGGCGGCGATGGATTGGCCGACCCGGCGTGCCTTCTCGTCGGGAGTGGCGATCTTCACGCGGCCGGAAAGCTCTTCAAATTCGGTGTTCAGAACCTCGGTGGCCTTGGAAACGATGATATCCCCGCCCTTGCCCGTAGTGACGCGGCCCAGAATCAGGGTGTGGCTCAGTTCGTAGAAGTCGGCGTAGTGCGCCATGGCGTAACCCAGGAAGATGCCGATGCTTTCGTACAGTTTCGCGGCTGTGGGGTCGCCGGCGGCCATCATTTCCTGAACGCGAACCAGGCGGTCAGGAAGTTTCATATCGGCATCGAACCGGATACCGCTTTGGAGGGCCAGCCGGTTGACGCCCTGTTGCGAAAAGTACTGAACACCACAGCCGGTGTCGCCGGACCATTCGTCGATCGGGCCGTCCACACTGTAGTCGATCGGATCGTGCGGTGTGACGGCGGGACGGTAATCAATGGGGGTAAACGCCAGTTCGTTCAACCAGCCGGTGATGTTGCCGTCCTTATTGACGTAACCGGCCGCCAGGCTGGTGCCCATCGCGATGCCGAGGACCGGATTCTCGCCGAGCGACATCGAACCGGCCAGCGCCGTCACCTCGCCGTCGTTTACGACTTCCAGCGGCACGCCGAGTTCCTTGCCGATCTCGATGAACATTTCGACGACCTTTGCGTCAAACAATTCCTTAGAAGCGTTCATCACGCCCCGGAACAGGGAAGCGACACGGACGCGGTTGTTGACGTACACTCCGGCGGCGCTACCACCGATGGCGTCAATCCTCGGAAGGTGTTTCGCGGCCTGCTGGATACAGTCCAGAATACCGGCGCGGTGGTACTCGGGATCGGGCTGGTGGTAGGGATCCCATTTGATCTCGTCGGCGACCAGCACTTTTCCGTCCTGCACGGCGGCGAACTTGCGGTCGCTTCCGCCGAGGTCGAACCCGATGCGGCAACCGTCCATGTGGCGTCCGAGCGGAGATGAGGTCTCCTTCTCGGCCGGTACCTTGTCCGCTTCGGTGACCACCACGGTGAAGGGGTGCTCGTACACGCCGCCCATGAAGTTGGAGTCGAATTCTCGCGTTCCGCCGACCTGGTAGCATTGCTTGATGTACTCGCCGATTGCCGCGGGTCCGCCGACCGTCACCTTCCAACCGCCTCTCTGCCACAGCAGGAACTTGACGATGCGTTCCGCGTAGGGGAGGTTCAGTTCAAAGCGCGGGTCGCCGGGCGCGAAGGCGATGGTGTCGAAGGTCGAAATCGAACCGTCGGCCCGCTCCAGACTCAACCTCAAGGGGACGCCGTTCTTCGCGGCGAGTTCGCGGAAGCGCCGGTTGATCAGCGATGCCGGCTTGAATCCCGGGTCGAGCGGCGGGACGAACTTCGGTTGGATGTCGATGCCTTTGGTGATGTCCATGGTGGTCTCCTGAAGGTTATTGGGCAATCGGAATCGTTATATAACATTGTATTCTTTCCGGCTCACGGGTTTACAACCCACGAAGCGGTTCCATCTTCCTACAATGGTTTCATCAGACGCCGGCCCATCCTTCGGCCCGGCGCGAGGAGAGATCATGACTATCGAGCAGAAAGTCGGACAGATGTTGCTGTTCGGCTGGCAGGCCGACGAGGCGAAAGGCCCGTCTCCGAGTGAAGGCTATCCCGGCGCACGCCCGGAAACCGCCGCCACCGAAGTAAACACCCACGCCCGCATCTTGTTGGAGGAATGGCAGTTGGGCTCCGTGATCCTGATGGGCCGCAACGTGGAAAGCCCGGAGCAGGTGGCCCGATTGCACAACAGCATGCAGGCGTTGTGCGAGACTCCGCTGTTCTTCACCACCGACCAGGAGGGTGGGCACGTCTGCCGGATGAAGACACCGTTCACCATGATGCCGGGCGCGATGCCGCTGGGCGCCACCCGAAGCGAGGACCTGGCTTACCGCTCCGCCTCAGCCGTCTCCAGGGAGCTGAGCGCCATCGGGATAAACCTGGACTTTGCTCCGTGTTTGGACACCAACAACAACGCCGAGAATCCCATCATCGGTGTCCGTTCCTACGGCGAGGATCCGTCGCTGACCACGCGCCTCGGCGTCGCCCAGATGCGCGGATATCAGGAGACGGGAACCATCGCCTGCGTGAAGCATTTTCCGGGACACGGGGATACAGCCGTGGATTCGCACCTCGGCTTGTGCACGATACCGTACGGCATGGACCGCCTGCTGGGTCTGGAAATCGCGCCGTTCCGCGCCGCCATCGAGGCCGGTGTCGACGTCGTCATGACCGCCCACATCGTCTTTCAGGCGCTGGACCCGATTCGCCCCGGCACGCTTTCACCGGCGGTGGTGAACGGTCTGCTACGAAAGGAACTGGGATTCAAGGGCGTGGCGATGACGGACTGCATGGAGATGAAGGCCATCTCCGACAACTTCGGCATGGGGGAAGCCGCCGTGATGGCGGTGGAAGCCGGTATCGACCTGCTCGCGGCGTGTCACACTCTGGAAAGACAGCGGACGATGCGCCAGGCAATCCTCGACGCCGTCAAGTCCGGCCGCCTGACCGAGTCGCGCATAGACGAAAGCGTTCAGCGCATACTGGCAGTCAAAGAAAAATACCGTCTTGCCGAGCGCCGCCGCGTGGACGAGACGGTCGTGATGCAGGTGGTGGGTTGTCCGGAGCATCGAGCCCTGGAGCAGGAGATCGCACGGCGCAGTATTACCATCGCCAGGGATACCGCTGGGAGTGTGCCGTTGCCGCAGGGCCGGATCCTGGTGGTTGGTCCCGAAGCACCGGCGGGCGTGGTGGCAAACGGTATCGCCCAACTGCGCGGCCTCGCCGACGCGGATGTACCCGTTCAGCCGATTGGGCCGGAGTTCCCCGAGGAACGTTTGGAAGCAATCTACGATGCCGCGCAAACGGCAAACGCGGTTGTGGTTCTGACGAAACACCGCGAACCGTGGACCATCACGCCGCAGGACGAGGAAGCCCAGGCGCGGATGGTGAAGAGCCTGATGAACCTCGGTGCGCCTCTGGTGGTAGCGGCCATTCGCAATCCCTACGACATCAAGCGGTTCCCGGAGATTCCGACCTACCTGTGCACCTACGGGTATACGACACCGAGTCTGATGGCGCTGGCCGAGGTGTTGACCGGGATGGTGGAGGCAACCGGGGAACTGCCCGTAACGTTGCCTTCAGAGTCGGAAGCCGATACCGGCGAGGTTCCGGCGCCACCCGCGGGAGATACCACCGCCTGGGGATTCTGAGCGGCGTTGACAAGCCCCTTGAGGGACGTGTGTAACTTATGAATCGAGTAAGTGAGTGAATGTCGTGTCATTTCGAGCGTAGCGAGAAATCTGCGGTTGCTTGGCTCCCCGCCTGCGGGGAGCATGGATTACCCGCAGACGCGTCGACTTCGCTCCGGGCGGCACGGTTCACGGTCAGTTATTTGATTCCTGGCTGTCAACGCGGCCGGCCTAGCCGAACGCCTGCAGGCATTCCTCCAATTGCTCGATGATGTTGATGTTCTGCGGGCAGTGGGGCTCGCACTCGCCGCACTGGATGCAGGCGTCGGCCTTGGTGCCCTTCATCCACTTTGTGCCGATGCTGTCGTAGTGCTCCTGGGCGAATTCCTTCAGCCCGTACACGCGCAGGTAGTTCATCGCCTGGAAGATCGCCGAAATGTTGACCTGTTGCTGGCAGTGCGGCAGGCAGTAGTTGCAACCGGTACAGTACAGGTTGGCGAGGCGCTTGTTTTCGTCCATCGATGCGCTGATATCCGCGATCTCCTGGGCACTCAGCGGTTCGATGTTGGAGGCGATGGCCACGTTTTCCTCAATCATCGGAATGCTGGTCATGCCCGAGATGGCGCAGTCCACGTTCGGATTGCTGAACACGAAACGCAACGCCAGTTCCGCGTTACTGCGAACCGGCACGCCCCATTTTTCAGCCGCTTCCTTCGGAAGTCCCGCCACACGCCCACCGCCGACAGGACCCATCACGATCACGCCCAGACCGCGCGACTTCGCCTCGGCCATCGCGCCTTCGTTGGAGCGGTCGAACAGGTTGTACTGAATCAAAACGCTCTCGAATATGCCGATGTCGATGATTTTGCCGATTTCCTCCGGCTTGCCGTGATACGAGAACGCCATGTGGCGAACGAGACCCTCTTCCTTGGCCTTGATGGCCCCGGCCACGGCGGACTCGAAGAACTGGTTGTCGAAGACGCGGGTGCTGATGCCGTGGAAGTGGTAGAGATCGATGTAATCCGTGTCCAGTTTCGTCAATTGCTCTTCAAGTGTCTCGCGGAAGTCCTTCCGGAACGGATACTTTGTGCTCAGGTAAACCTTGTCGCGCCAGCCCTTCAGCGCCTTGCCGACCGCATACTCGCTGGTGTTCTCGCAGTAGAAATAAGCCGTATCCATATAGTTGACGCCGAGTTCAAAAGCCCTCTGCATCAGTGGAACGGCGATGTCCTCATCGACGCGTTGACTGCCGTCCACTTCCTTCATCGGAAGACGCATCGAGCCGAAACCGAGCCGCGACAGGTTCATGCCGGTGGCGCCAAGGGGTCTGTATTGCATAGGTCCTCCTGAGTCAACAACCATTTGGGATAATACAAATTACCATGTCAGTTTGAACCGCCGGGGAAATGGTGCGGCAAGCGAGCCGGAAGCGCGGCTTTTCGACGTTCGTCAAGCGTTGGAGCGCGAGGATCCGAACCGGAACGAGCGGGGATTGAACCTCCTGCCGAAAAGCAGTTCATCCAGGTGCGCCACGGAGATCAACCAGGTGAGCCCCCACGTCACAACCAGTGTGAGGATGAGGGTGACGACCGACTCGAGATGAAACCGACTGATAAAAGCGGTGATGCGCGGACCGCTGATCAGATACATCACCGCCGGGTGCATCAGGAAAAGCGGCAGGGATTTGTCTCCGATCTTCGCCAGCCACCGGCCAACGGCTGAACCGCGCGCCATCAAACCGGACCAATGCAGGAAAAGAAGCGCGATTCCCAATGTGAAAACTTGAACGGTGATGCTGTAAAACCGTGTGTTAACCGGCGCTTGCAGGATGATTCGGACGGACATCACCATATACGCCGTTCCCGCCAGCACGGCGGCCGTCGTGACCCAACCACGCCACTTTCGCCAGACCTTCGGCCAGTCCGACCAGTTCAGGCCCAGCCACATACCTGTCAGGACAGGCGGCAGGTACCACAGGATGACCGAACCGGGAGATTCCACGCGCCACCAATGGTACTGAGCGTAATAGACTCCGACCTGAAGGCCGAATGCTAACGCCAACACCGTTCCGAAACCGATTTTCGCTTTCCTCAGGGCGTAATACAGCAACGGGAAGATCAGCGAAAACTGGATCAGCACGGCCATGAAGTAAAGGTGGTAATACGCCTTGCCCCACAGAACGTCCTTCAACATCAATGCGGGATGAGCGAACAGGCCGTAGATGACGGCCTCTGCACCCCAGGGCAGAGTTACCGGCGTGGGATAGATGTCCGAACCCATTTTGACGAACCGTATGCGGAACAGCCAGTACACGACGGTCCAGATGAGATAGGGCCACACGGTCCGTTCGCCGCGCCGGAGCATGAAGCGCTTCCAGTCCGGCTTGGGCTTCCGGGCCACACTTCGTGCCAGAAGCAAGGCCGATGCCAGCAGGAACAACGGCACGGCGAAGTGGAAAATCCGGTTGGTGATTGTCAAAAACCACCACTCAAAGTCACCGGCGACCGTGAACTTGCGTGCGGAGTGGGAGGTGACGTGGTGAATAATCACCTCAAGGATGCCGATGCCTTTCACGATGTCGAAGGTCGGGTCGCGCGGCGCGGATTGTGTCTGTTCGTTCTCTTGGCTTTGGTGGGGAGTCCGGCTTTGCTTCGGCATGATACTTCGTGTGCCCGCCGGCCCGCGATACTGCCGAACGAAGGGCTGTCCTGTATCTTAACTGTGCATCTCAAGCCGGACCGGCGACAAATCGCACATCAGACCTGCGATGGGACGATTCAGCCCTTCACGCCCGTCAGGGCGATGCCGGAAACGAAGTACCTTTGGCCCATCAGGAAGACGGCGATGACGGGGATGGTGACGAGAACCGTGCCGGCCATCAGCAGGTCCCACTGGGTTGTGTACTGGCTTTGGAACACTTGAAGGCCGATTTGGAGGGTTTTCATGGAGTCGTCGCTCATGATGAGCAGTGGTCCCATGAAGTCGTTCCATCGGGACGTGAAACCGAACGTGCCAAGCGCGGCCAGGGCGGGCTTGCTGAGCGGAAGGATGATGCGCCAGAAGATCGTGGATTCGGTGGCTCCGTCGATGCGGGCGGCATCCTCCAGGTCGCGCGGCAGGCCCTGGAAGAACTGCCTGAGCATGAAGATTCCGAACGCGCCCGCGGCGCCGGGGACCAGCAATCCCAGGTAATTGTTCAACCAACCGTGTCCGCCGTTGCCGAGGATATCATTGCCGCCGAACAGCGGCATATGGCGGAGGATGATAAAGCTCGGAATCATTGTGACCTGCGCCGGAACCATCATGGTGGCGAGGATCGTGATGAACAGCGCGTTCCGGCCGGGAAACCTCAGTCGCGCGAAGGCGTAGGCCGCCATCGAGGAGATGGTCAGAGTCAGCGCCGTTCCGCCGACCGCGATGATTGCGGTGTTGAGGAAATACCGTCCAAACGGAGCGGCCGCCATCGCATCGGCGTAGTTCCTCCACCGCCACACGGAGGGTAAGATTGTCTTCAGCGAGAGTGTGGAGGTGAATATCTCGTTCTGCGGTTTCAGGGACGTCAGGACCATCCACAGGAACGGGATGATCATCGTCAGCGCTCCGAGCGTTAGAATCACGTAGAACAGGGCTGTTTTTAGTTTCTTCATGCTCACAGCCCGTAATCCGATTCCCCGCGCAGGAAAATCCAGTTGAACATGCTGACCGCAAACACGATGAGGAACAGCACGAAAGCCATTGCCGAGGCGTAGCCCATCTTCAGGAACGCGAAGGCATTCTGGAATATCTGGTGCACGATGGTTGTCGTCGTGTTATTCGGCCCGCCGTTGGTCATCACGTAGACGGTGCCAAACACCTGGCTCGCGCCGATAACCGCGGTTACGAAGATGAAAAAGGTGGTGGGTTTCAACAGCGGCCAGGTGATGTTCAGGAACCTCTGCCACGGACCGGCGCCGTCCAGCATGGCGCTTTCATACAGGTGCGTGGGGATGCCCTGCAGGCCGGCGAGGAAGATCACCATGTTCCACCCGAGTCCGGCCCACAGCGCCACCATGACAATCGCCTGCAGGGTCAGGCTCAGAGGATAGCGCCCGACGCTGATAATGCCGGTTGGCGTGCCGAGCCAGGAAGGTTGCGGCGCCTGGTACTTCATCAGCGTGTCGCCAATGAGGCCGAAGGAAACGGTGTTAAGCGCCCCGCCCAGCCAACGCACGAACGGCTCCCAGAAGTTCGCCAATCCCTGGTTAATCAAACCGCTGGTCGGCTGAAGCATCCACATCCAGATCATTGCCACCGCCACCAGCGACGTCACCACGGGAAGGTAGTACGCCGCGCGGTAGAAAGTGATACCCCGCAATTTGGCGTTCAGGATCAGCGCCAGTGCCAGCGAAAGCGTCATGCCGGGGATTATGGTGCAGGCGGCGTAAAAGGCAGTATTCACCAGGCTCTGGTGGAAAACCTCATCGCGCATGAGGTTCCGGTAGTTGTCGAAGCCAATCCAGACCGGGCGGTGAAAGATGTCGTAACGCGTGAAGGAAAGTAAAACCGCGGCAACCACCGGAATCGCCACGAACACGACGAACAGGAACAGAGCGGGGGCAAGAAATCCGTAGGCGGCTCTTGCTTCTCTTCGCTCCAGACCTGTCATCCGGTGTCCGTTCATAGCGTTCTTTCGCGCTGGGCAATCAATTCATCAACCTGTTTCGCGTAATCGTCCAGCGATTGTTTCGGCGTCTTCGCCCCGTAAACTGCCTGGTCCACGGCATTTCGCAAACCGGCGCGAATCTCGAACCATTCCGGAATCGGCGGTAGACTCATCCCGTACTTGTCCATCAGGTCGAAGTACTCGGTCATGAACGGGGTGTTCCGTACATAATCGGAGTTGCGCGCGGACCGCAGGGGCGGCAGGAAATACTGGGTTTCGTTGTACTTGATGAGGTTGTCCGGACGCGTCAGGTGTTTCACCAGTTCCCAGGCGAGTTCCTTCTTTTTAGTGCCAGACGAGATGGCGAGCCAGTCGGTCCACACCGTTACCACCGGGCGCTTGCTGTACGGCGCGGGCGCAACGCCCACGTCATCGACAGTGAATTCCTTGGCGTACTTGATGACATTCTTGATGGCGAACTGGTTGATAATCTCCTGCGCGGTTTGCCCGCCCGCGAACAACGGAACATTAGCGGCGGCGCTTGGGATACCCTCCCTCGGGCATACCTTGTGCTTGTTGTAAAGGTCGCACAAGAATGTCAGCGCTTCTACGCCTTCCTGTGAGTTGAACGCCGCACGGCGTTCGTCCGGAGTCAGCAGTTCGCCGCCGTTCTGCCAGAGGAAAGTAATGAAGGTGCTCCAGTTCGCGCCGGAACTTAAGTTGATTCCCGTGCGAACCACATTGCCCCTGGCGTTGAGTTTCCTCAGTTTGAGGCCGGAGGTCACCCATTCGTCCCAGGTTCTCGGCGGCACCGGCAAGCCGGCTGACTGCATCAGGTCCTTGCGGTAAACCAGCACACGCGGAGCGCTGAGGTAGGGGACGCCGTATACATGACCGCCGGTGCAAACGGTGTCCCAGGCGGCAGGGATGAAGTCCTTGTGCTGGGGCCAGTCCTTCATGAATTCGTCCAGCATCATCGCCTGGCCGCGGTAGGCCATACTGCCCACGTACTCCGCACCGACCTGGAACACGTCCGGTTGGACGCCGCCCGCAAACGAGATTGTCAACTTCTCGTCCAGGTGTCCCCAGTCCAGATACTGGACTCGGACCTTCACGCCGTGCTTCTTTTCAAAATCGGGGAGAATGGTGTTGTTCAGCAGATCACGCGTATCCACGTTCCAGTCGACAATCCAGAGGTCGATTGACTGAACAGTGGATTTGCGGCCGCAACCGGCCAGAAGAACGGCGAGGGCGAGGCACGGCATTACCACGCGTAAGGCGCGGAGAAGGGAAGCCGAACGGTATAATGGTCGCATAACCATCACGCAATCATTATAGAACGAGCGGCTTCCGGTACGCGTGTATGATTGGCAGTGGTTCACACAATGGAGAGACTGCAGGAGGATTACTCATGATGTTACGGCTGTTGACCGCGTTGCTCGGAATGATGCTGATGGTTCCGGCCGTTCTATCCGCCTACCTTCCCAGAGGAACGGAAGCGTCGGCCGGTTGCCGGAACATCGTGCTTGCCTACAATAGCTGGGAATCGAACGGGCATCTGCACTGGAAGCGGTCGGACTTCCTTCCTCTTCTGGCGTGTGTTTCTCCATCGGGCCGCGTCACCGCCCCCTTGTTCGACGGTATCCTTGTTCTTCCCCTCGTTGCCGATTCCGGGCGCGGTTTCATACCGGGTTTCGGGACCGGACCAGTGAACAAGGCCGACTGGGACTATTACCTCGAACAAAAGGTTTTCGGCGGTCAGAACCACCTGGCCGAGCTGGAAGCCGCGGCCCTCATCACACGCGCCAACTACAGAGTTCCGCATATGCGGTGGAAGGTAATACTGACGCTTCTTTATCCGGACCGTGCCCAACGGGACTGGGGAAAACTCGACACAGGAACCAGTCTGGACCTGGCTTATCCGGCAGACCGGCTCAAGGCCATCCAGTATTGCATTGACCGCGTCACCACGCTTTGGAACCAGGCCGGGTTCACCGCGCTCGATTTCGTGGGTTGGTACTGGCTGGAAGAAGCCGTCAGGTCACCTGATACGACGCTGATGCCTTCCGTGGCGGAGAAGGTTCACTACAACGGTAAGAAATTCTTCTGGATTCCCTACTACAAGGCGGCGGGTTCGTCTTCCTGGAAGCTGTACGGATTCGATGCCGTGATGCATCAGCCGAACTATTTCTTTACGGACACACTGCCGGAATCGCGACTGACCGACGCTTCCGCATACGCGAAGGCGAACGGAATGGGAGTGGAACTGGAATTTGACGGAAGCGTGATGTCGTCCTCCGCGAAGCGCGCCAAGTACCGGGCCTACCTGTCTCACGGGGCTACGGACGGTTACCAGAAGGAAGCCCTGACCGCCTGGTATATGGGCGCTTCCGCTATGATGGACTGCGCCAGAAGCACCGTGGCCGATGTCCGGGCGATGTACGATGAGACCGTGGACTTTATCGCCGGTGAGGGATACCCGGGTGACTCCGATGGAAGCGGCATGATCACGCTGAATGACATCAAACTGGCGCTGAGGATTGGCGCCGGATTTGGCGATTCGGCCGGCGGTGGTGTTGTGTTCGAAAACGCCGACGCGGACGCAAGCGGAAGGATCGACTTCAGGGACGCCGCATTGATTGCCCGCTATATGTACGGACTGCAGACCACCATGCCCTGAGGCGTGATATGCTCAACCGTATCTGCCTTTTTGCCTGTACACTCTTGCTCGCGGCAACCGGTTCTCCGGGTGTTCCCGTGATGGACGGTGATCGCGACGCGGATTACCTGTGCGTCTCTCAATCGCCGCGCGACAATCTGCTCGTCGACGCCTCGAAGAACATCAACGACCCGGCAGACCCGCGGTCAAGATCCTTGGACGTCGAAGGTTTGTGGGCGGCGAATTCCGACACCCATCTGTTCCTGTACATCGAACTGCCGTATCTGGATCTGAACACCATCGCCGGCGAGTGGGCTGTGCTGTTTCATCTGACAGGCGCCAGCGACGGCATCGGCCTGCCCGGTCCGGGGCACGAACCGTACGGAGCTTCAGCCGATTTTGCGCACAATCCCGCGCCGAATGCCGTTCTGAAGTCCAATATGCGCGGCTTTCTGAACGACTTCGACGGCAACCAGGGGTGGTCGTTTCTCAATCCCGTCAACAAGTCGATGACCGACTGGGACTGGCAGAACAGCAATTATCTGGCGTCCGGGGGATGGACCGCCAGCACGGCGAACGGCACAATCACCGGCACGGGCGGCGGCGGCGCCGGAGTTGTGTACAAGGCGAACAAGGGGATTGAGGTCTGTTTCCCCGTCAGCCGTTTCGCGCCGAATACGGGAACGACAAACGTTAGGCCTCCTTCCCTGGGCGACACGATTCTCATGCAGTTCTACGCCAATGTGCGGGAACGCGGCACACCCCGCTACCCGAGAGGCGTCATCGACTGCGTTCCTTTCGAGCCGGCCAGCCGGGCCGATCCCTACAGGGGTGTTGTTTCGCAGTGGGCGTCGTACGTCTTTCACAGCGCCACACCCATCGATGTTTTGGGTGTTTCGCTCCAGGATCCAACGGACCCCCAACGCATCATTGTTCGGTTCTCGGCCGCTCTCGGCGCCGGGGCGAACACGACATCGAACTATACCGTGACGCGTGTCAGCGACGGATCGGCGGTACCGGTCACATCGGCTCAGATCGATCCGACCGACGCAACACGCGCCATTCTGACACTGCCTCTGCCCGCGAACACGGCGATCCGGGTAACGGTGAACAACGTGTACTCCGCTTCAGGCGGGCCTGTTTCGGCCTTGCTGAACACGGACATCCTGTACGTTCCGACACCGACGGTGTTCCGGCTCACCGATCCGTACCTCGCCGTCTCAACACTTGGCAATGATCCCGCAACGGGCCAACCTTACGCGCTGACGGTTACCGGTACGATGGTCGGTTGGCGGACGGGACCCGCGGAGATACCTTTGACTGCCGTGGCCGGTTCGCCCGGAACATACGAAAGCGCGACGGTGTGGATATCGCCCGGTATGACGACGTACAAATACCGTGTTCCGGGATTGGGGGATTACGACAACTGGAACCGGCTGAATCCGTACGACCGCTGTGCGGTCATCCCGGCGGCGGGCGCATTCACCGTGACCGACACCGCCGCCGGTACAGAACGCAACGGCGGAACGGCGCAGGTGACCTTTACGCTGATCGACCGCGACAACGTCATCGCGGGAAGGCCCGTATACGTCACCGGTTCGCCGTGGTCGTGGGACACAAGCGCGGTGTCTTCCAAGCGACTGCTTGGCGTGGATGGGGAGCCGAACACGTACCGGGTGTCGATGTATCTGCCTTCCACCCACAAGGCCGGAATGGTGATGCAATACCGCTACATCATCAAGCCAACCTCCGACATCGTCCTGATGGATGCGCTCAATCCGTATGGAGACCGTTGGGCGACTCTAACGCCCGGCGCGAACAGCATCACGGATGTGGAAGGTGACAGCCAGTTCACTCGCGCGTTGCGGGCCGGCGCCGGCCTCGATCCCGCGCCCCGCTGGTCGGATCATTTCACGGCGCTCGATGCGAACCGTGATGGAGTACTTTCGATTATGGACACGCCGCGCATGCCCCGGATTCGGGTACAGAACACACGCCTGACAAACGCCAGGAACGAGCCGTTCACACTACACGGCATCAACCTCGGCGGCTGGCTTGTGGAGGAGATGTGGATGACGCCCTGGGTCCAGGACCCGGGTGGGACACCATACCAGCGTGTGGAGGACCACGAGACGCTGTGGTCGGTGCTGACCCAGCGCCTTGGATTGTCAGCCGCGCTAAACGTGAGGTCGGCTTATCGCAACGCGTGGATTCAGGTCGATGATTTCAGGCGCATCCGCGAAGCCGGCTTCAACCACGTGCGCCTGCCGTTCATCTACGACATACTGGACGAACCGAACGGGATCGACTGGATGCGCCGGGCTGTCTGGAACGCCAACGCGGCGGGGCTGTATGTGGTGCTGGATATGCACGGCGCGCCGGGAAGCCAGAACGAGTGGGACCATTCCGGCCGCGTTGGACGCAACCGGTTCTTCTACGAGGAAGCCCATATCGTGAAGGCGGAGCAGGTATGGGCCGCGCTGGCAGGCGAGTTCGGCTCCAATCCCGGCGTGATCGCGTTCGACCTGCTGAACGAACCGGCCGGAGCGCCCGACGCCGCAACCCTGCACCAGGTCCACAACCGTCTGTACCAGGCGATCCGTGCCGAGGCGCCGAACACGATGATCATTGTGGAGGACGGCTACAAGGGTTTTGAAACGATGCCAGCCTTGAACCAGTACGGCTGGAGCAACGTCATCTACTCTACGCACCTGTACAATTTCGACGCGACTTCGTCGCAGGCTCATCTGGATGCGCTGGAGGCTCAGTTGCCCGCCCTTCTGGCTGTCCGCAACGCGCGCAATGTACCAATATACATCGGCGAGTTCAACCTGGAGCCGCACAACTCGCCGGAGGTGATGGCGCGATACACCAGGATCATGACCGACAACCAGTTCGGCTGGGCGATGTGGACGTACAAAACGGTGAAAGCCGACGGGCCGATGAACTTCTGGGGATACTGCTCCAATCCGACGGCCATCACGCCCCTGAACCCGTTCACCGATTCCGAGTCCACGCTCATATCCAGGGCGAACCAGGCGCGCACGGAAAACCTCACCGTGCCGACCGGCTACCCTCCGGTGTTCCGGTTACCGTGAACGTAGATGACCCAGGATAGGGGCGAGGCCATCTGCATTTGTACCAGCTAATTCATGGCCTAAGCGTAAAAGCCTGTTCTTCTTAGCGTCAAATCCCTGCCAGACGTACTAACGATTCTGTCTCCCAAGAGTGTCATTCCGAACGACTGTGAGGAATCTGCGGTTCATCCCGCCCGCCGCTTGCGGCGGGAAAAGCAACCGCCCATACGGACCCGTAGGGGCAGATTTCTCGCTACGCTCGAAATGACACGATATACGCTCAGTTTATCCATTCAGTTGGTACAAACGGACGGCGGGCCGTGCCCCTACCGGTCCGCTCCAACCGCCGCCGGCAAATCTACCACAACCACACCCGGTTCGGTGGCGGATTTCATGCGCCCCAGATACCCGTTGTTCGCCGAGGCGCCGACGATGTTGGTGCGTCCTTCGCAGACGATGTCGCAGAGGTTCCCAACCATCATCGGGTTGACGCCGGCGATCACCGAAGGGCGCGACTTGAGGCGCGCGTGCAGACCCGTTTCCCAGTCGGTTTCCTGTTCCGGTGTCCAAACCTGAGGATTGAACGACGGCTGTATGATGATGTCCGCGCCCAAATCGACCAGGCGGTCCAGCACGTCGTCGAAAAATCCGTCCCAGCACACCGTGACGCCCACCTTGCCGAACAGCGTCTTCGCCACGCGCAGTTCGTTGATACTGCCCGGCTCCAGGTCCAACCCCTCCGGCCCTTCCAGGTCGATCAGGTGGACCTTCGAGGTCTGGCTCAGAATCTTTCCGTCCGGCCCGAAGAGCACGCTGATGTTGCGGACGCTTGTGGTTCCGGCCTTGGTCAGCGGAGCGCTTCCCGCCAGCAGATAAACGCCGTGCTTCTTCGCGAGGTATGAAAACGTGTCGAAGTAAGCCTGCCTCAGCCACTTGTCGTTGGCAGTTAACAGAAGGGCGCGTGTCTGGCTGATGTTGTGTTTGACGCTGTTCTCATAAACGTCCGCGCCGTACCGGAAGCCGACTGCCGTGCCGGCGTCGCGGAAGGTTTTCGCGTCTTTCACGAGGTCCAGGTGATTCAGCAGAACCAGGCCGAGTCCCACGTCTTCTGGCAGGGCGATCAGCGTGGGAACGGTTCTAGCCTTGCGAGCCACCGCCGGGGCCATTGCCTTGTCCATCGCATTGCGAAAGACCGCCAGGTTGCGGTACATCGCAACATCAACCTTCATCTGCACGGCGATGATCCGCACTTTCGGAGCCGGCTTTTCCGCGCACCGGGCAGAACCGATCGCTCCCATCAGGGCTGTACACGCCATCAACATCATGATCCGGTCCATCAACGTTCCTTTCGCCACCATTCGCCTCTGCGCCTCGTCATGACGAAGGATAGCGCATCGGGGCGTCACCGGCGCGTTGCTACAATTGGAGTGTACCTGGCCCGTGGCGCGGATCATCAGTCTATGCGATATTACCCGATCTTCCTGGACCTGAAAGACAAACCGGTTGTGGTGGTCGGCGGAGGCGCCGTGGCGGAGCGCAAGGTGCGCGTTCTGCTGGAAAGCGATGCCGATGTCACAGTGATCGCTCCGTCGGTGACGCCGACCATCCGCGAATGGGCCGAAAACAACCAGATCACGCTGAATGAGCGGTCATACATACCCGGCGACCTGGCAGGCGCTTTCTGTGTTTACGCCGCAACGGATGACCACGCGGTGAATGTTTCCGTGTCACAGGAGGCCGAACAGCGACGAATGCTGTGCAACGTTGTCGATGTGCCCGCCCTGTGCAACTTCATTGTTCCGGCGATTGTCGACCGGGGCGACCTGTGCATCGCGGTCAGCACGTCCGGCGCGTCACCTGCGCTGGCAAAGAAACTGAAACGCGAGTTGTCCGAACAGTTCGGCCCGGAATGGACGGCGCTGAGCGAGCTTCTGGCGCGTTTGAGGCCGGAGATCAAGCGCCGCCACCCGGAAGAGAGCCCCAGAAACGAGGTTCTCGACCGTATGCTGGAGGCGGGAGTTCTGGAAATGCTGAAGGAAGGGCGAACCGAGGAGGCGGAGGAGACGGCTTGGCAGTGCATCTGATGATGGCCGGCCTGAGCCACCACACGGCGCCGGTTGCGGTCCGGGAGCGGCTTGCCTTCGGGCCGGAGCAACTGCGTGTCATTGTTCGTGCGGCACGACAGATTCCCGGCGCCGTCGAAGCCGCGGTCCTCTCCACATGCAACCGCACGGAAGTTTACACCGCCGGCCGAATCCGCGACATTTCGGTGTTGAAATCCTTTCTGGAAGAGCACGGCGGTCTGGAGGTTTCCCCTCATCTTTACGCGCGGGAAGGCTCAGGTGTCGTCCGGCATTTATTCCGTGTGGCGTCCGGGGCGGATTCGATGGTGCTTGGCGAGGGGCAGGTGCTCGGCCAGGTTCGCGACGCCGCTCGATTGGCGGTGGAAGAGGGCAGTCCGTGCCCCACGATCCGCAGGTTGTTCGAGTCGGCGGTTGTGTGCGGCCGGCGGGTGCGCACGGAGACGGAGATCGGCCGAGGGGCCGTTTCAGTCAGTCACACGGCGGTCGAACTGGCGCGGCAGATTTTCGGCAACCTGAAGGGCCGGTCGATTCTTCTCGTCGGCGCCGGGGAAACGGCCGAACTGACCGCGAAGGCGCTGGTTCAACACGGCGTCTCCTTCATCGTCGTTGCCAACCGAACCCTGGAGCGCGCGGAGATGCTGGCGGAGACATTCGGAGGCAAGGCTGTCGGTTACGACGAATTCCCGGAGCGACTGGGAACCGCCGATATCGTGATCACCAGCACCGCCGCACCGCACACGATTGTATCAGTGGAAACTGCCCGGAAGGCCGCCGACCGCCGGCGCGGGCGTCCCATCTTTTTCATCGATCTTGCCCTGCCGCGCGATGTGGAACCGTCGGTCGGAGACCTCGACAACGTCTTCCTGTACAATCTCGACGATCTGCAGGAGATGGTGCAGAGGAGCCTGGAAGGGCGCGGTTCGGAACTGGATGCCGTGAACGCCATCATCGAGGAACAGGCGCGCGAGTTTGAGTTGTGGCTGGGCCGACTGGAAATCGTACCGGTGATGAGCGAGTTCCAGGCACGGTTGGAGCAGATTCGCCAGCGGGAATGGTCGCGCAGTGAGCGTAAATTGGCCGCGTTGACCACGGCGCAACGCGAAACCGTTGAGCGCATGACACGCGCGATGATGAAGCGCATCCTCAGCGAACCGTGGTCGTTCGTCCGGGAGAACGAGGATACATCGGACATCGCCGCGGCTTTGAGTTCGCTTGTCGATATGTTTCACCTCGATCCCGCCTCACTGGATTCAACGTCAACCGACGAGTCGCCAATCGAGGAGGCCGCAGGGTGAACGTCAGCCACGCCTTGTTTATCGCCGCCCTTCTGCTGTACACGGCAGGTGCCGGGCTTTATCATGTCCGGTTCCTGACCCGAAACGGCGGCGCCGTTCCCGCGCACATCGCAACCGCGCTCGGCTGGATAGCACATACCATCGCCATAGGCATTCGGACTCTGGAACTTGGACACGCACCGTATGTCCAGTTTTCCGAAGCCGTTTCAACCATGGCCTGGGTGATTGTTCTTCTGACTCTGGCCATTGAGTTCCGGAAACGGATGAGCGCCCTTGGCGCTTTTTCCATGCCGATTGTCGTGCTGGTGATGTTCCTGGCTGACACACTGCCGTCGTCCAACGGTTATTCGCCGATTTTGGCCGGGTTGTCCGACAATCCCCTGAAATCACACATCGGAGCCCTGGTAACAGCCTTCGGTGCGTTCGCGCTCAGTTTCTGTGCGGCGCTATTGTATCTCTTACAGGAACGCAGGTTGAAGCGGAAGCAGATGCCTTCGCACGCGAATGAACCGTCTCTTGCAGAGGTGGAGAGCCTGGCGCTTTCACTGGCGGCCTTCGGTTTTTCGTTGCTGTCACTGGGGCTTGTTCTTGGAGTGGTCACCGCGTGGCAGGGCGCGTGGAAAGGCCAGTGGCTTTTCCAGCCAATTGTGCTGACGACGTTTGCGACGTGGCTGATGTACGCCGTTCTTCTATTCAGGCGTGGCGTCCTCGGCAAGCGGGGGCGCCAGACTGTGTATTATCTGCTTGTCGGTTTCGTAATCGCCGCCGCAACCCTGCTGTTCGTGCGGGCGGCATTTCCCGGACAGCACAAGTTCTGAACCATGCGATTGACCATCGGCACACGCGGGAGTCCGTTGGCGCTGGCCCAGGCCAACTGGGTGGCGCACCGGGTGCGTGAAGCGCATCCCGGAGCACTCGTGGATCTGGAGATAATCAAAACCCAGGGCGAAATCGCTCCCGACCAGCCGATATCGTCGTTCTCCGACAAGGGGCTTTTCACCCGCGAAATCGAGTCGGCTTTGTTGGAGGGTTGGATCGACTGCGCGGTTCACAGCCTGAAGGACCTGCCGACGGAACAGCCGCCGGGAACGTGTATCATGGCGGTTCCGGAACGGGAAGACGCACGCGATGCCTTGATCGTGCCCGGTGTCAGCGCCTGCGGGGACGCGCTGGAGGTTCTGATGAACCTGCGCGAGGGCGCCGTGGTCGGAACGTCTTCCAACCGGCGGAAGTACCAGTTGTTGCGCAAACGCCCGGACCTGGTTGTCCGTGAAATACGAGGTAACATCGACACACGCCTTCGCAAGCTGGAAGAGGGCCAGTACGACGCCGTCGTCGTTGCCGCGGCCGGTTTCATCCGGTTGGGGCTTGGTGACCGGTTGTCGGGTGTGTTCGAGGTTCGTGATATGGTTCCCGCGCCCGGCCAGGCGGCCCTGGGTATACAGGCTCGAGACGACGACCCCGACGCGCGTGAGGCCCTGGCGCCGCTGGAGCACTGGGCCACACGGCAGGCTGTTACCGCGGAACGGGCATTCCTGGCCGCGCTGGGCGGCGGATGCCGCGCCCCGATTGCCGCTTTCGGCGACGTTGTGGGCCACAATATGGAGATTACGGGGTTTCTGGCGCAGGAAGACGGAAGCCGTCCCGTGTTCGGACGATTGAACGCCAACTCGAACGAGCCGGTTTGGGCAGGACGAAAACTGGCCCGAAAACTGCAACCGACGTTGTTTTGACAGCCGGGTGATGTCCGCCGTTCGTTACCGTGGAAACATCACCAACGGCAGATCGTGAGGATTGACAATGAGAGTCTGGATTCTTTTGGCGCTGGCCGCCGTCACGCTTGTATGCGGGTGCTCGAAAAAACAGGAACAGGCCCCGGCGCCTCCCGCTTCGCCCAAGATTCCCTCGGCGCCGCTTTCGGATGCCGCGGTTTTCGCCGGATTTGAATCGGGGCAGGGTAATTGGAAAGTCGAAGCGCAGGACAAGGCTACTCCGCCGGCCTATTCGATTGTGACCGGCGATGCCGCGCGCGGAAAAGGATTTCTGCATTTTGCGAAAGTGGAATGTCCCGAAGGTGAATCCCGCACGATTGACGTCTACCTCCCGGTCACGGAACGCAACTGGCTGACCTCCGGCGATACTGCCCGGGCTTCCATTCGGCTGAGGTCGCAAGGCGGCGCCGCGATGGCGAGTCTGTTCGTGCGCGGTTCCGACGGTGCAGTCCATCTTTCGGAGCCGACCCCGGTCACCGAAACGTGGAGCCAGATTGTATACCCGGCCGGGGATGTGCTGAAGGACGTTTCCCGCATCGGCGTCCGTTTCGTAGTCAAGGGCCGGTTCCGGGGCTCGTTGTCGCTGGATGACGTGCGCATTGGCCCTGCCGCACCCAAGGAGCCAGTCTACACGGTCGTCGCGGGACCGTTCCGGTCCCGGTCCGACGCGGATGCGTTTATCGAGGCTCAGGCGCCCAAGGGTGTCCACGGATCGCCGGTGTATGAAGAGGCCTGGTACGCGAAACTGGCGGATTCGGGCACGAAGGCGGAAGCCGCCGAAAAAGCCTCTAAATTGCAGGCTCTGAAAATCAAAACGTCCATCATTGCCCGGTAATGGCCTCGATCTTCAAGCCGATAGCCAGCCCTTGCCTGCGCCTGCTGGTTACCCTTGCTGTCGCGCTGGCGGGCAGTGCGGTGTCGTCCGAACCCGCACACGATCTTGAGATTCCGCGCCTGAAGTATGTCGCGGCGCCCGTCTCGCGCCTGCCGGACAAACCGCTTTCGCACCCGGCGAAGACGATTGTCGAACTGAACCGCGGCGGCGAAGAGATATTCAAGAAGCCGTCCGCGCCTCTTTATTTTGTTGTCGGCTTCCTGACCCTCGACCAGGATGAAAAACTCCGCGAGTTCATCTTGTCCGATGATATCAAGGACGATCACCGTTTCTCCAACGTCTATTCGCAGTTCGGGGAGGGAAAAAACATCCTGGCTCTTGCTATGGTTCTGCAATCCGGCAGTAAGCGCGAACGGGACACCGGCCGAATGCTGTTGGCCGCCGGGGCAAACGGTCTTCTGTGGACCTACCTGACGAAAAGCCTGACCGGACGCCAACGCCCCAACAGCGCGGACCAACCCGGCAAGTGGCACGGCCCCAGGAGTTTTAGAGACGATTCCTTCCCCTCCGGCCACACCATCGGGGCCGTAACCGCCGCCGTTGTCCTGGGACACCAGTATCCGGATGCGAAGTTGCTTTTTTATCACTTGGCCGCCCTTACCGGCGCGGCGCGCATCAAGGGCCGGATGCATTATCCCAGCGATGTCTACTGGGGCGCTGGAGTAGGGTATTACAGCGCCTGGCAGGCTATCCGCAACAAGGAAGTGATTGTTCGCTGGAGCTTCTAGCGGCATAGACGGCTTGCGTGGAGTAACAACGTAAGCCTGTGTGGTCCATTCGTCCGTGTTTTAACCCATAATAACACAGTGGGCGCGCTTGCCCGCACGAGGACGAATACGCATGGCGACGAGGAGTAGAAACACCGCCGGGAGAAGGCGGGAAGCCGAACCGGATGGCGGCAAACGGACGCGTTTCCGCTGGGACGCTTTCGGAGTGGGCCTGTTTGCTTGCGCGGCATTGGCCATGGTGTCGCTTGCGAGACCAAGCCTCGGCGGTGTGATCGGCGCCTGGCTGGCTGACATCCTGAGGTTCATGTTCGGTGTGGGTTCCTGGGTGTGCGCCCTGTTCCTCGGCTACCTCGGCTTCGTCGCCATTTCGGACCGCGAGCACCACATCGCTCGCAACAAGTTTCTCGGTAGCGCCATCATCACGTTCATTGTGCTCTGGGGTCTGCAAATCATCCGCGCAGGCCTGAACGCCTCTCCTTCGGATACCGACCGCTTCATCCAGGGAGGCGGTTGGATCGGCGCACAGATCACCGCCGTGATGGCGCCGCTTCTCGGCGGCGCCGGAACCTGGATCGTCATCGCCGCTCTGGCCGTGCTGGCCGGACTTCTATTACGCGAGGCAACGCTGAAGGATATGGCGGGCGAGGCCGGCGAACGCATCGGCCGCGGGGCGCAGGTTGTGACAAACGGGGCGTCGCGCCTGACATCGAGAGGAAACGATGAATCCGCGGGAACACGCCGACGGCAACCGGCCATTATCGAAACTCCGTTCTCGAGCGAGACAACGTCCCGCGATACCGGTAAAAGAGGACGCTCCGCGCCGGTGGTCGATCCCTGGCCGTCCGCGAAGGCCGAAACGCCCGCGACTCCCGGACTGCCATTTGCGGAACCATCGAAGGGCAGGAAATCGAAAGGCAGTGATATCCCGCCAAGCGACTCCGGCGGATATGTTCTTCCGTCGTCCGAGATACTCGATCCACCGTCCGCGCCGATTGTGCGGTCGCGCGATGAAGCCGACGAAACCATCAAGCGGTTGGAAGCCACGCTCGGCCATTTCGGTATCGAGGCACGCGTGGTGGAAGTGGCCTGCGGGCCAACCGTCACGCGTTACGAAATCCAACTGGCGCCCGGCATTCTGGTCAGTAAAATCGAGAGCCTGGCGGACAATGTGGCGATGGACCTGGCCGCCATCTCGGTTCGTGTGGAAGCGCCCATTCCCGGCAAGTCCGCCATCGGCATAGAGGTGCCGAACCGAACGCGCGCGATTGTTTCCATCCGCGAATGCATCGAGACGCCGCAATTCAAATCCTATACGGGAAAGCTTCCGCTGGCACTGGGAGTTGACGTATCCGGCAAGCCGGTGTATGCCGACCTGGCAACCATGCCGCACGTCCTTATCGGGGGAAGCACCAACAGCGGCAAGTCCGTTTGCCTCCACTCGATCCTGGCCGGTTTCCTGTTCCGGTTCCGGCCCGACCAGTTGAAACTCATTCTCATCGATCCCAAACGCGTGGAACTGAGAACCTACGACGGCATCCCGCACCTCATTCACCCCGTGGTTCAGGATCCGAAGCAGGCTTCGGCCATCCTCGCCTGGGCATGCCGGGAGATGGATCAGCGGTACAGCCGGTTCGTGCGGGCGGAGGCGCGCAATATCACCGGCTTCAACGAGCGCCTTCCCGAGGGTGAGACGCCGATGCCGTACATCGTCATCGTTGTGGACGAGATGCACAACCTGATGATCAATTGCCGCGCCGACGTGGAGGAACACATCCAGAAACTGGCAACCCTGGCCCGCGCCGCCGGTATCCACCTCATCCTCGCCACGCAAAGGCCCAGCGTGGACGTCATAACCGGCACTATCAAGGCCAACATCTCCAGCCGTATCGCTTTCGCAGTGGCCACACACACGGACAGCCGGACGATTCTGGATGCGAACGGCGCCGAGCGCCTCGTGGGACGCGGCGACATGCTTTTCCAGCCGATGGAAGCCGCGAAAGCCACGCGCGTTCAGGGCCCATTCATCAGCGACCGCGAAATCGAACGGCTCGTCGAGTACGTCCGCTCACAGGGCGAACCCGATTACATTGCCACCATTCCCGTCAACGAAACCGCCGCAGGAGACGAGGATTACACGCTGGATCCCGCCAACGACGAAAAGTGGGAAAAGGCGGTCCGCCTGGTGGTCACAACCGGCCGTGCGAGCGCCAGCATGATCCAACGCCGCCTGGGGCTCGGTTACGTCCGCGCCTCCCGGTTGGTCGAGATGATGGAAGAGCAGGGCATCGTCGGACCGCAGAACGGCCAGAAACCGCGCGAGGTACTGGTCAACCGCGCCGACCTGGATATCATGTTCCCCGGTGGAGGTGATTATCCATCGGACGACCCGTATGACGAGTAACCTTTCTTTTCGGTGCTACGTACAGTCCTTTGATAACGGTTGTCTTTCGAGCCGGGCATCGGGAAGGGAAGAGTAAATGAACGATCATATGTTGGTCATCGTTGCCGCGGTTATTCTCCCGCAAATTGTGTTGTGGGCGGTCATCATCGGGCGGATGAGCCGGCAGACGGATGCGATGAAGCACGAAGCCCGCGGCCGGGGCGAGATGGTCATCCTGGAACCCGTTTCCGCGTCATACCGGGGCTGGGACAAACGCTGGGGCCGCGCGGAATCGATCGGCCGCCTGATGCTCACGGATCGCCACCTCGTGTTCAAGCGCCCCCTGGGTAATGAATCGCTGATTCCCCTCGCCGAGGTTACCGAAGTATCCGACACCATCGTGCTGAAGCGGCCGGTTCACACTTCCCAACGCTACCTCGCGCTGACTTTGGGCGACGGTTCCAAGCCTGTGTTCGTGCTTAATGACGCGCCCCGCTGGATCGACGAGGTTCGCAACCGGATCGGTGCGTGATTACCCTCAGGTAGTAGGGACAATTCACGAATCGCCCTTCACAATCTCCCCTCCTTTTCAAGGAGGGGCTGGGGGTGTGGTTTTTGGGGAAATATACGCTGGGCAACCACCCCTAACCCCTTCTTGAAAAGGAGGGGAATCAGAACCTAAATCCCGGAATGTGGGGGCGATTCACGAATCGCCCTTCACAATCTCCCCTCCTTTGCAAGGAGGGGCTGGGGGGTGGTTTTGGGAAATATATGCCGGGCAACCACCCCTAACCCCTCCTTGAAAAGGAGGGGAATCAGAACATCAGACCTGAAGGTCGCTCGTTCGCAACGTCTCCATCAAACGCCTCTGCGGCGATGACAACGGATATCCGCGCGCTGATTCCGGCGTTACCCACCGGCGGTCCTCCGTCTCCTCAAATCCCTCGCCGGTCAGTTGCGCCTCGAATGACCGCAGGGTGATCCGTCGGCGCATCACCGTATGGCGAATCGTGGCGACAACCGGTCCCGGCGCTATCTGCACTTCCAGCCGCTCTATTCCGGCACGGACGGCCGCCTGTTCCGGGGTTTCGTCTTCGTTCATCGTCACGCGAGGAACTTCCCACAGGCCGCCCCACACGCCTTCATTGGGGCGGCGGACCAGGGCGATCCGACCGGTGTCGTCTGTCAGCACAATCGCCACGTCCGTCTGTTCCGTCATCGGGGGGCGGGGCGGAGAGACTCCCAGTTCCGCCTGGCGATTCGAGCGGAAGGCGCGGCAGAACGCGGATAGGGGGCAGGTTGGGCACGAGGGCTGAACCGGCGAGCAGATGCCCGCGCCGAGGTCCATCAGCGCCAGGTTCCAGTCACGAGACTCTTCGCGGGGCAACAGACGCTCCGCCGTGTTCCGCAACACCCGTTGGACCGTCGATGCCTTCGGATCGCCTTCCACGCCCTCCAGACGCGCCAGAACGCGCGCGATGTTGGCGTCCACCACCGTGGCGTCCTTGCCGAACGCGAAACTGAGGATGGCGCCCGCGGTGTACCGACCAACGCCGGGCAGGGAGAGCAGGCCTTCCATCGTGTCGGGAATAGCGCCGCCGTTCGCCACAACCATCGCGGCGGCCTTGTGCAGGTTCCTCGCCCGGCTGTAGTATCCCAGGCCTGCCCATGCGTGCAGAACATCCTCCAGAGGCGCTGTAGCCAGCGCCGTCACCGTCGGGAACAAGCGCATGAAGCGTTCCCAGTAGGGGAGTCCGGCGGAAACGGTAGTCTGCTGGAGGATGATCTCCGACACCCACACGGCCCAGGGATCGCGCGTCTCGCGGATCGGCATGCGCCGCCGATGAACGGCGAACCAGTTC
>JAKQQT010000753.1 GCA_029564025.1 Armatimonadota bacterium
AACGCCATGACGGACGCCGCCGAAATCGACACCATAACGGAGGACGGCTTGAAAAAGCGGAAGTGGGGAGATTCGGACGATTCCCGCGCGATGCAGCACATCGAGGGTAAGTACGGCCTGTACAGCGATGTAAAATACCGCCACGCGATGCGCGTCTACCTCGACGAACAGAGCTACAACCCCGTCACGGACATGCTGAACGCCTTGAAGTGGGACGGCACTCCGCGCATCGAGGGCTTCCTGACAAAGTGGATGGGCTGCGCCGACACCCCGTATGTGCAGGAGTGTTCAAGGCTGATCTTCGCGGGCGGCGTCCACCGCGCATTCAAGCCCGGCTGCAAATTCGACGATGTGGTTGTGCTGATCGGCACGAAGCAGGGCGAGGGCAAATCAACGCTCGTGCAATGGCTGGCGATGCGCGATGAATTCTTCACGGAAGTCACGGAGATCGAAGGGCAGCGCGGAATCGAAATCCTCAAAGGCGCATGGATTTGCGAGCTGTCCGAGCTTCTCGGCCTGACCAAGGCGAAGGAAGTGGAGGCCGTGAAATCGTACATCACGCGCATGGTCGACCGCTATCGCCGCCCCTATGACCGCTACGTCACGGAAAACCCGCGTCGGTGTGTGTTCATCGGAACCACGAACAGACGGCAATTTCTCACCGACAAGACCGGCAACCGCCGCTTCTACCCGGTGGAAACCAACGGAAGCGGCTACGACCTGTTCGACCGCCAAGAAGAAGTAAAGGAGGACATTCGCCAATGCTGGGCAGAAGCCGTTCAGCGATTCCGAGATGGGAAACTCCCGTCGTTCGCAAACCGCGCGTTGCTCCCCTCTATCCGCGAAGAAAAGACCTCGCAGCAGAGGACGACTGGCGAATCGGCGTGATCGAGAAGTATCTGAACGGGAAGCGTGTCGGCGATTCGGTCTGTGTGATTGAACTGTGGGAGCGCGCGCTCGGCGAAACCATCAAACGCCCCGAACGCAAGGATTCCAATGAGATCAGCGCGATCATGCAGAACCAGACCGACTGGAAGAAGATGCAGATACCAAAGTCGATGGGCGAATGGGGTTATCAGCGCGGATGGACACGCCGCGAACACACGATCCCCGTCCAAGAACTTCCCT
>JAKQQT010000632.1 GCA_029564025.1 Armatimonadota bacterium
CCGCCTTTTACCTGGGCACCGACGCGGTAGAGCGGACTTCCACATCCACGGATCCCAAAGTCAGGTCCATCTACGACTCGCTGGCCGATTACGTGGCCGGACGGCCGGTACCCGATCCCGATCCGCCTGTGGTCGTCTCCAAGCCGGTGAAGGACAAAACCGGCACAGTGACGTACAAAGTCACACTCAAGCGCCCCGGCCTGGTCGGCGCCGTCAACATCAACCTCGACGAACCGGGCCCGGCGTTCTGGAAGGGCACAATCACGGTTAATGTGCGTCCGCCGGGATTAAAAGGCTGGACATCGGGCGGATGGGCTCTGCGTTCCTCACCCGATCCAGCGACCGGGCGCAGACAGCACGTTCTCGTGCGGGTCGGGCGCACCGCCGCCGAACTGAGCGTTTCCTTCCGACCGCTTTCCGGTTCACCCTCGCTCAAAGCCGTGAACCTCTCCGTCGACCCCAACCACCCGGGCGGCCCCTTGCCGAAAACCGCGCCCTCGCTGACCGGTGTGCCCTACACTTTCCAGCCTTCCGCGCCGGGGGCCTACCCGGATACCGGCAGGTTGTTGACCGATGACAACGTGCCGTCAACGGGTTTTGGACCCGGGCTCACAGTCGGCTGGAGAGCCGTCAACACCGTATGTGTTACATTCGATCTCGGAAAGACGCGCCCTGTCACCGGAATTGAAGCCCACTGCGTGGGCGGTTCGCAGGCGGCCGTCAACTTCCCGGCACAGGCCGCTGTCTTGTTGTCGGCCACTACCCAACCCCCGATGACCATGAGCGGTTACGGCGCCCTTCCCGCCGGTTTTACCTGGCTCTCGGCCGGCAATCCGGTCATTGATTTGAAACGTTCGCCCGTAAGCATGAACGGACGCTATCACTTCAAGCCGGGAAAAGCGGTGAATGCCAGATACGTGACACTTGTTTTCCAGCCCAACGGTTGGCTGATGCTCTCGGAAATCCGTATCTTTTCGGGAGGCATAAACATCGCGCCGACGGCTTCCTATTCCTTCCGGCCTCTTCCCTCTCCCGGTGATGACAATCCGGACCGGTACGCCGACAACGGAATCCGCCTGACCGACGGAGCCATCGCAAACGACTTTTCACCGGATATGCTGACTGGTTGGAAGGGCGCAGAACCACGCGTGGTGGTGCTGGACCTCGGCACCGTAAAATCCATCAAGTCCGTCACCGTCTGGGCACTGCGCGGAGGCCTTCATGGAATCTGCCAACCGGCGTCCGTGGGCTTGGAATTGTCTGAAGACGGGCGCTTCTGGACGCCCACAGTGCCGTTGAAAGGCCCCACGGGCGAGGAAGACAGTACAACCTGCGTTCCGGCCCCGTTGCGGGCTGATCTGGACAAGGGTAGCAAGGGGCGCTACGTCCGGGTGGTGGCTTCCACGTCCGTCGAGTGGGCCATGCTGAGCGAGATCGCCGTGGCCGCCGGCACACCGTGACAATCCGCCGGATTCGCCCGGTGGCGTTATCATGAAAGCGGGATTTGGCCCTGAACCGCCTGACGTTTGAAAGGATAACAATATGATCAGCAAAACGATGCAGGATGCCATCAACAAGCAGATAACGCGCGAGTTTTACTCCTCGTATCTGTACCTGTCCATGGCGGCTTACTTCGAGGACCTTTCGCTTCCGGGCTTCGCCCAGTGGATGCGCGTGCAGGTGCAGGAAGAGAGCGCCCACGCGATGATATTCTTCAATTACATCTGCGACCGGGGCGGCCGCGTTGTACTCGGCGCCATCGACCAGCCGGACATCGAGTTCAAGTCACCGCTGGACGTCTTTGAGAAGACGCTGGAACACGAGCAGAAGGTGACGGCCTGGATCAACGAATTGATGGACCTGGCCATCAAGGAGAACGACCACGCCACCCGCAGTCTGCTGAACTGGTTTGTGGACGAGCAGGTTGAGGAAGAAGCCAACGACAACACCATCATCGCCCGCCTCAAGATGATGGGCAAGGATATGAGCGGTTTGTTCCAGTTCGACAAGGAACTGGGCGCGCGGGTTTATAACGTGCCGGCTCCGCTGGCGGCGAAACAACCGACCGCGGCCTGACAGCCCGATACAGCATAAGGCCCCGGTTCACCTTCGTGAACCGGGGCCTTCGCCTTCCATGTGGGTTGGCCTAGCTGTTGCCGCCAAGGGCGCGCATCAGCATCACCATTCCCGGATACGCCACCACCAGGAACAGAGCCGGGAAGATGAAGAACATCATCGGGAAAATCATCTTGACGGGCAACTTCGCCGCCTGCTCCCGCACTTTCTGGCTTCTGCGCAACCGGTGCGTGTCGGCCTGGGTCCGCAATACCTGGGCGATGCCAACACCCATCTGCTCCGCCTGGATGATGGAACCCGTGACCATCCGAACTTCCTTGACCCCGCACCGGTTCGCCATATCCCGCAAGGCATCCGCGCGGCTCTTGCCCAGCCGCATCTCCTGCAGGGCTTCCTGGAACTCCTCCGGCAGGGGTCCCTGGCGCTTTTCCGCCACGCGGGTCATTGCGGCGTCCAGGCTGAGGCCTGCTTCGGCGCTGACCACCAGCAGATCGAGGATATCGGGCAGACTGCGGGAAATCTTCGCCTTGCGCGCGTCCACCAGGCGGTCCAGTATCAGCGTCGGCGCCATTCCGATGACCAGAACAATCAACATCATGGCCATCACGCCGGCCAGGCCGTCCATCAGCGGATTGCGGAGCAGGTAGATGAGCACCAGTCCGGCCAGAACAAGGCTCACCAGTTTCAGAGCCACATACTCGCGCACACCCAGCGGCGCCCCCAGGAACCTCGGGCCACCCGCGTTGGCCAGTTTCTCCTGAACCAGGCGGGAGTCACCCGCGAGGCCTATCTTCTCGGCGGCGGCGCCGATACCGGACAGCACGGGCTTGAACAGCCTGTCGCGCAACGGCTTCTCGACGTTGCGATTCACCGGACCTTCCGGCCGGTTGCTGGTGCTGGTCAAATTGCGAATGCGGTCACGCGCCGAGGCGGGTTGCTGAACGGCAAGCGCCAGCAGAAGGAACAGCGCGGTGAGAGCGCCGGTGATAAACAGCACGGGCAAAAAAGAAACTGTGAAGTCCATTCGCCTATATCTCCATATTCAGCATGCGGAAGATGATGCCCATGCCCAGCATCTGCATGCACAAAGCGACGCCCAGGAGATAATGTCCGGTCGTCTCCTGCAACAACGGCTTCATGTATTCCGGATTGGAGGCCGCCAGCCAGAAGAACAGCGCTATCGGGATGGCAAAAACAACCCAGGCTGACACGCGGCCCTCGGCGGTGAGAGTCGAAATCTCTCCGCGAATCTTGGCCCGTTCCCGAACCGTTTCCGAAATCTTCGCCAGAATCTCCGACAGGTTGCCGCCGACCTGCAGTTGAATCGTCACCGCCGTGGCGATCAGTTCCATCTCGTACGAGGGTACACGCAACAGCATCGCGCGAAGGGCTTCCTCGACGGACGAGCCCACCGCCAGGTCCTCCACGGCCATTCGGAACTCGTCCGAAAGGGGAGCCGGCATATCGTCGGCCGTCACCTGCATGGCGCGTTGGAATCCCTGTCCCGCGCGCAGTGATGAGGACATAAGGTCCAACGCGTCAGGAAGGAGTTCCTCGAACTTCCTCAACCGGCGCGTAATGGCGCTCTTCAAGGCCAGCCAGGCTACCAGCGGACCGGCGATCACGCCCACCGTTCCCCACACGGGATTACGGGTCAGCAAAAACACCAGTGCTCCCACCAGCACGGCCAGAACCACCATGGCGAGCATGAACTCCAGTGGTTTCAACAGCCATCCGGCCTGCGCGAGCGACATCTCCACGTTACGGTAAAAATCAAAATGACGGTATTCGCGTCCAATCCGGTTCAGGGAATCGCGGATGGACGAATGGCGCGTGCCGGTGGAAACACCGGAAAGCCGGGAGGTTCCGCCGAGGCCTTCCAGCCCCCTT
>JAKQQT010000634.1 GCA_029564025.1 Armatimonadota bacterium
TCCGGCGGCGCCGGCACCATCTACACCAAACACGGAGACCCGCCCGGGCACTCGGGCGTGGTTGTGGGAACCGTTTTGCTAGATAACAACGGCGTCGCCGGCGAATCTACGCCCATTTCAACTTCTGACGAAGCATTCGAAGTCATTGTCTGCCGGGGCGCCACGATGGTGCAGAAGACTCCGGTGGAGTTCGGCTCTCTCATGCTCGGTGTCGGCGGGACGTACCTGGAAAACGACAGCCTCATCGATGCGACGGTGTACGGACCTGTAACGCTGGACGGCGGTTGTATCAATGGAAGCGGCAGGATTCTGGCTACCGGTGACGTCACAGTCGGCGCGAATTCCAGCTGGTCCACTTTCGGCATGGGATTCGGAGCCAACAGCGGACCCGGCGCCGGTTCGGAATGCGGCTCCGGCGGAAGTTACGGTGGACTGGGCGGCGGCGCCGGAAACGGCACAACATACGGTTCCTCCACGCAACCGGTGGACAAGGGGAGCGGAGGCAACTGGTGCGGCGACAACGGGCCCGGCTCCGGTGGCGGCGCCATCCGCCTGAAGTCCGGCGGCATCATGCGCATCGACGGACCCTTGACTTCCAACGGCAGGAACTCGCCCAGCAGTTACGGCGGCGGCGGTTCGGGCGGAAGCATCTGGCTGGAAGCCGGTACACTGAAGGGCTCTGCCCCCATCACGGCCGACGGAGGTTGCTCGGGTTGTTGCGGCGGCGGTGGCGGAGGCGGGCGCATCGCCATCTACTTCGATGTGATTGAGAACTTCACTTCCGCCGTTACAGCGAACGGAGGTTGCGGCGGCGCGCCGGGACAACCGGGCACCATCTTCACGAACAATCAGATTCCGGACGGTCTGGAGTTCCTGACCCAGCCGGCGAATACCCGCTGGCAGGAAGTTATTCAACCGGCCGTTCATGTGGCTCTGGTGGACATCAACGGCAATCCGCTGATTCAAAACACGGACAGCATCACGCTGGCCATCAAGCCCGGAACCGGCGCGGCGGATGCGGTCCTTTCCGGTACTCTGACTTCGGTTTGCCACAACGGGGTGGCCGAGTTTCCGGACTTGACCATCGACAAGCTGGGTACGGGATACGTGCTGACGGCGGTGTCCGGTTCCTGGACGAAGGACAGCGCGCCGTTCGATATGATAGCCTTCTCGTTCGTGATGAACGACGTCAGCCGAATCCTCAAATGGTACTCTGGTATCGAAACAGGTCCAAACGTGTTGTTCAACCGCTACAACGTGGTGGATACAGGCGATTCCGCGGGACGGATTGACCTGGCCGACGCTTTCCGCGTTCTCCGAAAAGCGCTCGGTATCGAAAGCAATCCGTAAGAACGGATGAACGACGGGCCTCCGGCAGTGCGCGCCGGAGGCCCGTTCGTAGTGTCCGTTTACTTCGACGGCACGGGATGCCGGATGCCGATGCCGGCGTCGATGTACTGTCCGCCGCGGGTTTGGCGGCAGTGGATGGCGATGACGTTGCGGCCTTTCTTCAGCAACGTATTCACTTCCCGGCTGAGAGGATACTCATCATAGGCGGTCATGTATCCGTTTTCGTGGAACACCCTTTTGCCGTTGATAAAAACGGTTGTGTCTTCATCGTGATGAAGGCGCAGTTCCAGCGCCGAGCGGCCGGCGGGCGTCCAATCGAATTCACGCCGCAACCAGATGTCGGGCGTGCTCCACTCCGTGCGGACGATCGCGCCGGGTGTTTCCTTCGATCCGAAACCGCCGGGGCCGCTTTTCCAGGCCGAATCGTCAAAGTCCGGGTTGGCCCAGTTTTCCGCAGGTCTGGCCGTCATGTACTTCCAGGTCTGCCCGGTTTCCT
>JAKQQT010000646.1 GCA_029564025.1 Armatimonadota bacterium
CGCCTCCTGCCGGGCCAATCGGGAGAATGGCGCTTCCGGCGGCGATGCCTCCCCTGAATCCCATATCCTGGAATCCTGGCATCTGTCCTCCGAATGCCCCCGATTGACACGTTTCCCTTGACCTGCCGGCCCGGTTGCGCCGGAATCCCTGCATGTGATATGCTCAAAGGGCACAGGAGGAGGGATTGTCAACACAAGAGCAGACGGCTGAGAGCAGTCGGCCTTCACGCTCGTTCGTGTCCGTCTCTCTGACGGCGCTTACGCTCCACTTGACTCATTGTTGTATAACAATCTAGGATTGTACTATAACAATAAGTCGGCCTCACCCGTGAAGGGAGTGCGGTGACATGGCCCCAAAACGTTTTCGTGCGTTTACCCTGATAGAACTGTTGGTAGTGATTGCGATCATTGCGATTCTGGCCGCAATCCTTTTCCCTGTCTTTGCCAAAGCCCGACAGCGCGCGAAGCAGACCAACTGCATCTCGAACCTCAAGCAGATGGGCGCCGCGGCGGTGCTGTACTCGAACGACAACGACGAGTATGTGATTCCGTGGCACGACGACTCGCAACTGGGTGGCCAGGGCCTGTATTACACCCAGATTATTTACCAGTACCACAAGAGCATCGAGATGTTCAAGTGCCCGGCGGACAACCTGGACCTGAGCATCAAGAAGGGGGATTCACGTTATCCCGGCGACTACATGACCACCTACGGCTCGAACTGGATGCTGTGCCACGGCGCCAATCCGCAGGCGAGGCTGGCCGCCACCAAGATGTCGCGCATCAAACAACCGGCGGGCACCATTATCTTCTGCGATTCCGGTTATGTGGACCCGAACTCGGTGAAGCCCGTTTCCACCCGCAACCAGCGCTTCACGGACAACGGTTCCACCTGGAAGGAAGTGATGCCGCAGGCGCGGTACGCCAAGATGGATTACGTGTATTTCCCCTGGTGTTCACGCGATCCGCGCGAAACGCCGTACAAGGAGACATCGTACTACACCGCCTCGATTCTGGCCCGTCCCTTCCCGCGCCACAACGGCCGGGTGACGTGCGCCTTCTTCGACGGACACGCTGAAGCGGTTCTGTTGACCAAAGTCGTCGGACCGGACTGGGGAGACGACGACTGCCTGTACGACGACAAGTAACGAGGGTCGCCCCGGCCCGTGCGGCGGCGGCTTTGGAAAACCAGATGAACGAGATTGAAAACCGCGCATTCGCGCGGATACATACGCGTCGACCACGGCGCGCTTTTACGTTAATCGAGCTGTTGGTCGTCATCGCGATTATTGCGATATTGGCGGCGATTCTGTTCCCTGTGTTCGCGAAGGCGCGCGAGAGGGCCAAGTCCACCACGTGTCTCAACAACCTGAAGCAGATCGGCACGGCATTCCGCATGTACGCGAACGACCACGATGACGCATATCCCCCCGGCAACGGCGATATCCCTAACTGGCAGGTGCCCGCACCCGCGAACACGGATACGCCTTCACCGTACAAGAATACCAGCAACTCAAGTCTGGTACCGGCCTGTCGATACTATAAAAAGCCCGTCCAGAACGACATTCTCCTATCGTTGGTAAAAACGGTGGATGTCTTCTGGTGTCCCAACACCCGCAAATCCAAGAACGGATTTGATCCCCGCGCGTACGGAGAGGTTACAGCCCAGAACCCCACCTCCTACTGGTACTGCAACTACGAAATCATTCCGTACAAGGACAACTGGGTGGACTGCAGTCAGCAGATCAACCCCGGTATGTTCGGCGAGGCGATTCCGTCCAACGCAAGGGTGAGTTGGCTGGGAGCCAAGGGCGGACCGAAGAAGGCAAGCGCCTCGGATTGGCCGCTGGCGCAAGACGCCTACATTGAACAGGCACACTTCCGACAACCAAACATCAGGCCGGGAACCGGGCTGGCCATGGTAAATCGTGTTTACTATGACGGTCACGTTTCCGCCCTGAAGTACTACTCACAGTGGATTCAATAAGACAAACCACGGCGGCAGATAGCAAGCCCCGCCGCATTACCTGAACGAACCCGGAAGGAACCGTTCCAGCCGGGTGCGATTCTCCCGTCTGTTTCTTGAGAACAAGAAAAAGAGGAGTGATCAAGTGAGAATGACACGTTTATTGACAGCCGGCTTTCTGGTCGGTCTGTTATCGGTAACCGCATTCGCGGATGCCGCAACCAAATTGGTGTTTACCACCGAACCCATCGGGGGGCCGGTCGGCACCCCCTTCGGCACACAACCCGTGGTGGAAGCGCAGGATGATTTCGGATACGTTGACACAGCGTTCAACGGCCCCGTTACCATCGCGATCACAGCCGCCACCAAGGTTGGCGGCGCCGAACTGATCGGCACGAAGACCGTAAACGCCCAGCAGGGCGTCGCGTACTTCGAAAACCTTCAGATTACCCAGCCGGGTTACTTCGCCCTTGAGGCGACTTCCGGCGCCTTGACCCCCGGTGTGAGCGCCGGCGTCTCCGTGACGCTGACGATCACCGAAGTGTACGTCAAGAACCTGCCTTCGGCCAAGGACGACGGCATCAATCCGGAAACACAGCTCAGCGGTTACGCGGGAATCCGCGCCTTCGCCATGAACGCCAACCCCGGAAGCCCGTGGAAGGGCACGATCTACCTTCCGCGCCGCCATAACAACGGCCTCGCCGGTGAAACCGGCCGCGGCGCCGTGTTTTACTGGAAGGGCGACACCGTTCTGACCCCGACGGGTCCGGACCTCAAGAACCCGACCGGACGCTTCGTGGAAGACACGGCCATCTACGACTTCTCCGCCGGCAACTCCGCCTGGGGTATCTGCGTCGGCGGTGACGACTACGTGTACGTCACCGGCCTCGCCACCAAGGCCGTTGTCCGCTACAACCCGGACGGCACGAACCCCGTGCTGGTAATTCCCTCCGGAACCGGCTTCTCCTCCGGCGGCAACCTGCGCCAGATGTCCTGCAC
>JAKQQT010000652.1 GCA_029564025.1 Armatimonadota bacterium
CGCCGCGAGCAGGGAAACCACAACGGCCAGGGCGAGCGTGCGAACCACGAACTGCTGGAAAGGCAGGGTGCAGACATAGTACCCGATATCGCGCCCGAACAACGGATCCTTCATCCCGAATGAAACGGGATTCAGGAAGAAGAGCAGTTTTTCCCAGCGTTCCGATGTGGCGATGCCTCCGACCAGGGCGACGAATAGCGCCAGAATCGCCAGAGCGGGCATGAGTACCGTCCGCGTCGCGGCCTCCACGCGTCCCCGGAGGTCGTCCGGTATGCGCGGCGGAGGAGACAATCTGCGGGCAATCCGAAGGTTCCCTAGTGTCAGTCCGCCAATCACCAGTCCGCCGAGCAGACCCAGAATCCATTTAAGGCGGACAATCGTCCAGAACACAGTCTGATAGCCGACTTCGTTGAACCAAAGTGACTCCACCCAGAAGTGAAGCAGGGGTTTGCCGAGAAACAGCGCGGCAAGAACGATGCCGGCCAGTACATAAAACCAGACAGTCGGCTTGCCCTTGCGGTTCGTTGCCTTGTTTATTCGGTACGGTTGCTTATCCATCTCGCCAGTTCCTCCAATGTGGTTCGCTCCGGTCTACTTGGCAATACGCGTAATGACTGTATCGCGTTTCGTGTGCAGTGGACGGCGTAATCGTGCGTTCTGTTGACGGCTCCGGATTCTATCACGATTCGCCTCACTTCGCGAAATGTTTCATCGGTTGCCGAACTCGAAGCCAGCAGGGCGTGCAACCGGTCCGCGGTTTCATCTCTGCCGCGCAAGGCGAGGATGACAGGCAGAGTGAATTTGCCCTCCCGGAAGTCGGCGCCAACGTCCTTGCCCGTCTGTTCGCTGTCTCCCAGATAATCGAGCAGGTCATCCGTAATCTGGAACGCGCGTCCGATCTGCGAACCATACTCGGTCAGTGCGTTCAGTTCGGTGTCCGACGCGCTCGCCAGCAGTCCGCCGACCCGACAGCAACTGGAGAGGAACAGCGCCGTTTTGCAGTCGATAATCTCAAGGTAGTCGTCGAGGGTGATTCCCAGATTCTGCCGGTTTCGTGCCTGAAGCGTTTCGCCTGCGCAGAGACGCGAGGTAACCTCGCTGAACAACTCCAGCACGTCGGAACGGTTGTAGCCGGAGAGAAGGGTAAATGCCTTCGACAGGATATAGTCGCCTGCGTACACGGCCTTCACTGCGTCCCATCTGCGGCAGACGGTTTCGCGCCCGCGCCGGAGAGGCGATGCATCCATGATGTCGTCGTGGAGCAGGGTTGCCGTGTGGATCATCTCGACGGCGGCCGCGGCCGGAAACAGCGTTTCCCTGCTCGCGCCCAACAGGCGACCGGATAACAGAGTCAGCCCGGGCCGCAGACGCTTTCCGCCAGCATCGAAGGCGTACTCGCACAACTCCCGCATCAACGGCAGATCGGACCGCAACTGATCGCGGATGAAAACCTCAATCAAGGCTACTTCCGCTTCGGCCTGCTGGAGAAGATGGCTGTTCATCCCTCCGTCTCCGGCTTTCGGCCCGTGAAAACGGCAACGATCCCCCCTGTGAGGTTGGTCACCGTTACATCACAAAGCCCGGCATAGGACATCATGCGGGCAACTTCGTCGCGTTCCGGAAAGATGGCGAGTGACGCCGGAAGGTACGCGTAGTTGCTCCGCCGCGAATGAAACAATCGGGCGATCCAAGGCAGGATTCGGCTGAAATACAGGTGAAAGGCTTGTTTCAGGCCGGGCATCACGGGGCGGGATATCTCCAGGCAAACCACGCGTCCGTTCGGTCGGGCCACACGGGTCATCTCACGGAAAAGCCGTGGCAGGTCAATCACGTTGCGGGCGCCAAATGCGATGGTGCTTGCGTTGAAAGTGTTGTCGCCGAATGGCAGGTTCATCGCGTCGCCCTCCACATAGGGAACGTCCGCGTGCGCAAGCCTGTTCCGTTCAATGGCCAGAGTCAGCATCGGACGGCAAAAATCCAGGCCGACCACCAGACCCTCAGCACCTACGATGGATTTCAGTTCGCGTGCCAGGTCGCCCGTCCCGGTGGCGACGTCCAGCGCCCGGTCTCCCGGATTCAGGTTCGCCCGTCGCGCCGCCGCGCGCCGCCACCCCCGGTCCTGGCCCGCGGAAAGCACGCGGTTCAGGAGATCATAAGTCGGCGCCACCTGACTGAACAGGCGGTGAACGAACGGCGCCTTGTCCGGGCCTGTTGGTATGCTGTTCAGGGGCGCGCGCGTGCTCATCGGCATGGTTATGATAGACGCGCGAACAGAGGGAGCCGACGGTGTATCAGGGGAGGGTGAACGCAAGCACCCGGCCCGTCGTTGTTCCGACGACAATCACATCGCGTCCAGAAACGGGGCCGCTGGCAGATGGTGTCGTCTCGATGGCGGCGTTGTCGGGGGATATATAGACGGCATAGTCGTTGGGATCAGAGACCGCCAGCGAATAGAAGCGTCCCGAGACACTGCCGATGTACACCCGATCCCCGACTACCGTGGGGCCGGTGGTGAAGGACACGGCCGCTCCATCCAGCAACGCGGGCTGGGACACCGGTTCGCCGGTTTTCGCGTCAAATGTGTAAAGTGCCCCTCCGGTGGTTGCCGCGAACAGGAGTCCGCGCGGCGTGTCCAACCACGGTTCCGCGACGGGAGATCCGTGGCGCACGGGAGCAACTCCTTCGCGTCCCCACGTGGTCGGCCTGGTACCGTTGGCCGCGCTGATACGGACAAGATTTCCTCCGGCGCCGGGATTGGTGGGATCGTTCCAGGTCGTCACGTAAACCGCGCCGTCTGCCTCATCGATGACCGGCGAACCGGCGATGCGCGGGCCGCACCATGCTTCCCACTGCGGGACGAGACCGTAAGATTCCGCCTTCACTGCCACCAGGTTCCGAGCCAGTGAAGATATCTCCGCGCCCGTCTGTTCCAGTGCCGCAATCATCAAAGTCGACACTTCCGTGGACGGCACGGCGGGTGAGGCGTTGGCCTGCGCTCCGGGTCCATGGCCCACAACGCGGCTACCCGTGGGGTGAAAAATCATCGGCGGCCCGGCCCCCAGGGGCATCACATTCAACAAGCGGTGAGGCGAAGTCGTCAGATTCCTGCCGGAGTATGAATAATCAAGCGAAACCGGGTCACCGAACGGACCGTCGCTGGTGACACGCACTCGTCCGACATCAAAGAATCCCCGAGCGTCCGCGACCTCCAGATAGTTGCGTGATGGCGGAACCCGAGACCTCTGAGCCAGCGAGGTGACGATGACGCGCCCGAAGGTCAGCCCGCCGGCTTCGGAACCGTCGGACACGCGGCGGCGATAGATGCGACCGTTCGAGGCGGATACATACACATAGTCTCCGCGCACCGCCGGAGTCGAGTAAATCGGCACTCCGGGAGAAAGGCTTTGGGACCAGAGCACCGTTCCGTCCAACCGGAATGCGTACAGCGTGCCTTTCGTGGTGGCAACATACACCCGTTCTCGGCCCAGCAGGCCGTATACGGCGGGTCGGCTCCTGATGGGGCCGTCCAGAGCGATGGGGAATCCGTCCGCCATCCGGCCTTCCTGGGGTCCGGTTGCCGTGATGCCGTAAAGGTTGCCGTCGTCACTGCCCACGAAAACCGTGTTGCCGTACACAGTGGGGGAAGAGTGAATCGATCCTACTGAGCCTGTGGCCGGGAAGGTCCATTCCGGTTGAAGGACTTGAGGCACGGCGGTTCTTGCACCGCCTGCCAGACAGGCCAGGAAAACCAGGTTCAGAATCAGGATACGAACCATTTTTACGAAAAAGGGGCGGCTGTTCAGCCTCCCCTTTTAGCCTTCCTCTGTGTCAGGATTGTGTTCCGCCGGAGTTCAAGGGGTCGTACGGCGCGGCCGGTACATACGCCCATTCCAACTGGGTTCTCATATCCAGCACCTCAAACGGCGCCTGCAGTGACGAGCCGCCCAGAGTACTGGTGGCAAATCCGGCCTTGACGGCTTTGCGATCAGAGCCGCTGGCGCACAGAACATCCGCGGTGAGGGCCAGAATGGCGGTGTCCGACCCGTCGATACTGCGAACGCTGAACTCGCCCGATGATGCCCGCGCAACGGATCCGGGTGTCATCACACGGATGCGGGACTTGGCGTTGACGAAAATCTCTCCCCGCACAAGCCTCAGCACCCACTCCGGGTCAGAGCCTGTCGGCGACCGCAGAACCTCAAACTCCGTGTCGTGATTGCTTTTGATAATCGTGCCGTCGTACAGCGAGAAGGAGGCCACGGTGTTCGCGGCGGAACGAAGGCGCCCGCGAACAAGAAGGGGCGTATCCGTTCCCGCGGTTTCCCACGACAAATCATTCCGTTGGGACAACAGGCGCCCGTTTATCTCCGTGACGAATCCAACCTCCGACGGCTCCACTGCCGTTACGGGAGCGGTGGGCGCGGGTTTCGGGTTGATGGCCATCCGAACGGGTTTCGGGGCGGCGGGCACGCTCGGCGTGACCACCGACGGCGCGGGTCTCTTGACCTCAGGCTTTGAGACGACGCGCACCGGCCCGGAAGCGGGTTTGACGGCCGGTTTCAGAGCCGGTTGAACTACGGTTGGAGCCTGAACCGAAACCTCGGGCGCCGGCACGGCAACCGGTTCGTTGCCACGATTGGCGTGCAAGCCGAGGAGAACAACACAAGCGGTGACGCCAATCGGTGCCGCCTGCCGCAGAACACGTTGCCATATACCGACCGTCGGTTGAACGGCTTCACGCTGAAGGGCGTTCAACACGTTGTAGCGAATAGCGGCGGGCGCGACCATCCGGCGGCGCATGGAAGTGACGGAAACGGTTTCGAACCACGTGGCATCGGCCAAAGCGTCACAGCAAGGCCGGCACTGCTGGAAGTGCTCCAGCATGGCCGCGCGGATGCTCTCCGGCAGTTCGCCGTCCACATAAGCCGATATTCGTCTCTGGGTTTCGCGGCATTCCATCACTTCGCCTCTAAATCTCCACCCGGTGTGTCCCGTTCCTCAGGGACTTCTGTAACATCGCCTTCGCCCGGTGTATCCGTATCTCGACGTTTTTCACCGAAATATCGAGTACACGGGCGATTTCCTTGTAACTGAACTCCTCCAGGTATCGGAGGATGATTGGCATCCGGTAAACCGGCGGCAACTCCTGCACGGCCTTCAAAACGGCCCGGCGATCCTCGGCAACCAGCATCTCCTGCTCCGGAAGCAGAACCGTATCCGGTATGTCCACTTCCTCGCCCAGCAAACTGCTGAGAGACATGGCCGGCGGCCTGCGCCGATGGCGTTTCAGCCAGTTGATGCAATTGTTGGTGCACACCCTGTACATCCAGATACCGAACCGGTGATTCGGATCGTATTTGGCCAGCACGTGATACAGGTGGATGAAGCAATCCTGGCACAAATCCTGCGCGTCTTCGCGATTGCCCGTCCAGTAATACGCCAACCGGAAGAGGCTGTCCTCGTACCGGTCCATCAACTCGGTGAAAGCACCCTGTCTTCCTCCGAGACATTCGGCCACGAGTGTCTCGTCAGTCCTTCTTGTGTTGCCAGAACCGTCAGTGATGTCTTTCATAAACAGATACACAGAACGCGGGGCAAAACCTACACAGCACGCGTGCGACCGGCATGGGTGCGCTCAAACAGCACAATCGATAACTGAGCGTTAACCGTGTCATTCCGAGGCGTAGCCGAGGAATCTGTGGTTGCTTGACTCCCCGCGCGCGGGGAGCAGGGTTTACCCGCAGATCCCTCGCTGACGCTCGGGATGACACGCTATCGTTACCACTTTGCTGGTCCTGCGGTTATGGATTTGACGCCAGAACGACCGGACCAGACGGAACAGATGACCCAAACAGATGATATCACATGTCCAACCCGACCGGACACTACATACAAGGAAACAACCCGGAATGACCCGACGGGATTCCCTGAAGGTTGTTACGGCAACGGCAGTGTCACCGGTTCGCCGCAAGCCGCGCTTTTGAGGCAGGCTTCGCAGATTTCGAGAGCGGCCAGTCCGTCTCTCGCCGTCACCCTGGCCGCGGGGCCGCCCGTAACCGCTTTCAGGATTTCGCGCAGTTCCTTTGTATAGGGATCTTCCAGCGTCGGGCTTTCCGGAAGCGCGATGGCCGGCGTGTCTTCCGTTGCGTTCTGGCGCCGTTTCAGCGGGAACGGGTACTGCGTGGAATATTCCAGGGTGCCCTTGTCTCCGCTGATTTCCATCTCAACGCGGAAACCGTCCGTGTGGACCCAGGTGCCTTCGCAGTGGGCAATCACGCCGTTCTTGAAACGCAGGACCGCCAGGGCGTAGTCGCGGCCCTTTTCGCCGTTCTGCGCCATCAGGCTGGAAGCCGTCACCCGTTCGACCTCGCCAAACACCCAGCGTAGCCAGTCAAAATCGTGGATCATCAGGTCCAGCAGAACGCCGCCGGACTGTGCGAAATCGCCGAACCAGTTGCCTGTTCCACCCGGTTCGCGCCCGCCGCGCGTAATGCGCGCAACCGCCGGTTTGCCGATGGCACCGGCTGACAACTGGGCGCGGGCCGCGACAAACTCCGGGAACCACCGCACCACGTTGGCCGGAACCAGCGGAACGCCCGCGGCTTCATAAGAGGCCACCAGTTTCCTGGCGTCTTCCAGCGTGCGTGCCAGCGGTTTCTCCATAATGGTTGGTATCTTGCGCTCCAGGCACTCCATTGCCACCGGGAGGTGCTGGGGCGTGGGGACACAAATGTCCACAACGTCCAGGCTCTCCGCTTTCAATAGATCGGTGACAGACGGGTAGGCGTTACCGCCGTACTTCCCGGCGAATGCCTGGGCGCGGTCCGGGAGTATGTCGGCGTATCCGACAACCTGAGCGTCCGCGATGCGTTGATATCCGGCGGCGTGGGTTCCACCCATTCCGCCGCAACCGATGAGGCCGATTCGGGGCAAGGAAGTCTCCTTATATATGGTTCAGTGTCACTGGATTGTGGGCATTTACCGGTCTGGTGGTCAAGATGATTGCGTGCAGTTGACCACGCCGTAACGCGGGAGTAGCATGAAGGGGCAGAGACCCGGAGAGTTGCCCGAGCGGTTTAAGGGAACGGTCTTGAAAACCGTCGTGGCCAAAACCACCGTGGGTTCGAATCCCACACTCTCCGCCATCAGCATGTAACCTCGTGTGCCGACGGTACGTAAAGGAATGTGGGACGGGGAATCGTTCGGTTCCCGGTTCCAAAGGATGCGGTCATCGCCGTTCTCCCGTGCCGCAGACCACGGTCTCCCTCCAAGAGAAGACGCGGGGGCGTGGCGCATGATCATATCCGCGGGCCGTTCCGCTACCGTATGGTGGCGGGGCGGCCTTTGTTTTTGGCTGTCCGCGCTTTCGCCGAAATCCATACCGTGCTTATACAATGAGGAACAGCACTCTTGGTTTCGATTCCGCCACACGAGCAACGGAACCGGGGAAGGACTTATAGAAAGACAGGGCAATCACAATGACCATTCTTCTAATCGGGGCGCACCCCGATGACGAAATCTCCGCTGGCGGCACCATCACCAACCATACCCGCGCCGGCGACAGGGTTGTGGTCCTCACTGCCACCAAGGGCGGGATGGGCCACCGCACCCGGCCGACCCACGAACTGATTCCGATCCGCGAGAAGGAGGCCGCCACGGCCGCCAAGACCATGGGCGCCGAACTCCGCATGCTGGATTATCCCGATGGCAACGTGCCTGTTTCCACGGACTTGGTGAACGAAATCGCCAGGCATATCCGTGACATCCGGCCGGATATCATCATCACGCTGTCAGACGAGACCTTCCACCCGGACCACGACGCAATCCACCATTGCGCTTTAAAGGCCTATTATGCCGCCAGTTTGCCATTGCTGACCCTCGGCCTGCCGGCGTGGGACGTGCCCTGTGTGCTTTACTACGCGGAGGACGTGTATAGAAAGCACGACCTGTATGTGGATATCACCGATACGATCGACACCAAAATCGCGGCTGGGGCGTGCCACGCCAGTCAGTACACCGAGTGGCTGGCCGAAGGCGGGAGTTCGATTGACGGTTGGGACTACACCTCTTTCGATGAGGCGTTTCGCCGGGAGTGCCGCATCTACGGCGGCCATTGCGGAGTGATGTACGCCGAAGCCTTTGATTACATGCGCCCACCGGCGCCCAGGGCGCTGAAACTGCTGAAGGGGTAACAACACAGGGCGGCCGTGCGGCCGCCCTGCTGACGATCATCGGTATGTAAGGACACTACGCGCGCTTCCGGCGCAAAAGGATTCCTGCCAGCGGAAACAGTCCCGCACCCAGAAAAGCTAGTGATCCCGGTTCAGGAATCGCGTTGTACTGGCCTCGTATCTCACCTCCCGGGAAGACGGAAGTGTGGACGTTGACATAGTACTGACCCGACTTCAGCGTGTTGACCTGTGTTGGTGAAATGGCAAACATATGCTGGGGAACGACTCCGTTGGTCTGTCCGATTAGCGGGCCGAGTGCAAACGGAAATACCGCCCCGGCATTGACACCGGGATTCGCCGGCCCGTGTATGTGCGCGGCCGTGGCCCCTGCCGTCAAGTCGTAGAAAGACAGGTCGACGGCAATGGAATCCTCCGTGTCATTCAACCAGATCGAACTGAAGCCGTATCCGCGGGAAAGGTTCGGAGGAACTTCCTCCAGGCCGGAGAGGGATGCAGTAAACATAGTTCCGGCGTTTGCCGGTAAGGCGACCGATGCGGTTGCCAGCGCGATGACCGCGAGACTACGCATCATTCTTCGTATCATATGAACCATAAGATTCTCCATCCTTTCACAAAGGGGGTGGTTTGCGCTCACCCCATGCACGTGAATCACTGGGGGAATCCCATAAGTTCCACTTATTCCATATATATGTACAGCCTGGCTGAAGAAAGAAGGCCCCGCGGAAAAAACAATCCGCGGAGCCTTTGGGGCGAGTAATGGGACTCGAACCCACGACCTCCAGGGCCACAACCTGGCACTCTAACCAGCTGAGCTATACCCGCCGTAACAAACTACCATCCGATTATAGCAGACTTGCCAACGCTTGCTTCCACTGGCAGTGGCATTCCCGCAGTGGATTCGCGTTAGCATGGGTGCAGGAGCCGTGCGCTTTGCTTCTTATCCCTGAAAGGATCCGTCCCAATGCTTCCAGATGCCGCCATAGCCCAGAATGCCTGCCCTTGTCCGATTGACGATGTCGCTTCGGAATTGGGTCTGGCCCCCGCCGAAATCGAGCATTTCGGCCGTTCCAAGGCCAAGGTCTTTCTGTCCGCGCTGGAAGACAGGGCCGACAAGCCGGACGCGAAACTGATTCTGATGACTGC
>JAKQQT010000754.1 GCA_029564025.1 Armatimonadota bacterium
GGCGTCCTGTAGAGCGCCGAAGGTCGCGCCGGCTTCCACGGACACAACCATATCGTCCGGCCGGTACTCCGTCACGCGGTTCATGCGCTCCGAAAACAGCAGAAGGGCGTCCGACGGAACGGGTTCCAGCGCGTCGATGTACGTTCCGGCTCCACAGGGCCAAACGGAAACTCCCGCTGTCGCGGCGATGGCCACGGCTTCCGACACTTCGCTCTCGGTGCCGGGATACGCGGCTGTCGGGCCGAGCACGTGCGGCCTGACGTGTTCCCCGCCGAGGCGCGCCTTGAGACGTTCGAGGATATTAACGGTGATTCCCATCAGACCAGTGCCGTTCTTCTCGGGGTGATACTCTCGGGCGTTTCGCGGAATTCCTTCTTACTGCCCGGGAAAAACTTGCCGGGATTCACCAGATCGTCGGGATCCAGCGCCTTGTGCACCCGGATCATCATATCCAGGTCATCCTCGCCGAACATCAGCGCCATATAGTCCTGTTTCTCCAGTCCGATTCCGTGCTCGCCGGTCAACGAACCGCCCATCTTGAGGCAAAGGGTTACGATCTCGTGGTTCGCCGCTGTCATGCGTTCGACTTCGTCCGGAACGCGCTCATCGAAGAGAATGATCGGGTGCAGGTTTCCGTCTCCCGCGTGGAAAATGTTGGCTACGCGAAGCCCGTATCGGCTGACGATGGCGCCGATCTCGCGAAGAACCTCCGGCAGGCGGGAGCGCGGAATCACGCAGTCCTGGGTGACCATGCTTCGCGCGATCCGGCCGAGCGTGCCGACGCCCTTTCGGCGCGCTGTCCACAAAGCATCGCGCTCTTCCTCGTCGCGGGCGGATTCCACGCTCCGCGCGTGGTGCCGCTGGCAAGCCGCCCGGCACTTCGCCTCGGCGGCGTCCAGTCCGGCGTCAAGCCCATCGATCTCCACCAGCAGAACGGCGGCCGCATCCAGCGGGAAACCAAGGTTGTAGGCGGCCTCCACCGATTCCAGCACGGTGGCGTCGATCATCTCCAGCGCCGCCGGGATGACACCCTCGTTGATGATGGCGCTGACGGCGTTCGTGGCGTCGTCCAGTGTGTTGAAAACCGCCAGCAGGGTCCTCCACGATTGCGGGAGCGGCGTCAACCGGACCGTCGCCTCGGTCACGATACCGAACGTTCCCTCAGAACCGCAGATCAGCGATACGAGATCGTACCCGGGCAGACCCTCCACATCCGAGCCGATCTCCACAATCTCGCCGTCCGAAGTGACGAACTGAACGGCAAGGGTGTTATGGGTTGTAACGCCGTATTTGAGCGTATGGGGTCCGCCGGCGTTTTCGGCGATGTTTCCGCCGATGGTAGAGGAGGTCTGACTGCCCGGATCGGGGGCAAAATGCAGATTCAGCGAAGCCACCTGGCGGGAAACGGCGTTGTTCACCACTCCGGCCTGCACCCGGGCCGTGCGGTTGTGAGCGTCCACACCGAGAATCCGGTTCATGCGCGAGAGGCAGATAACCACGGTATCCGCCAGGGCGATGGCGCCGCCGCTCAGGCCGGTGCCCGCCCCGCGCGCCAGGAACGGCGTGTCGTGGCGATTGCACGCCTTCACGATCGCCGAGACTTCCGCCGTGGTCGTCGGGAGAACGACGATATCGGGCGGCGATTTCTCCACGGTGTACGCATCGCAGTCGTACACCAGGCGCTCCGCCGGATTGGTGAGAATCCCGTCCTTCGGCAGAAGGGCGGTCAGTTCATTCAGAAGTTCGGCGTTCATGGTGTCTCCGACTGGATCGACTGCCGTTCTCCTTGCGGCGTTGGGAAATGTCGGCGGCGGCGGTCAGAGCGATGGCGGCAACTCCGCAGGCCAGAACCAGTACCGATATCCGCCTCATGCTGGCGTGCATCCCGTAAAACTGGGTCCATTTTGCATCGGTCGGATCCGGGGTCACCCGAATGACTTCCATACGCGGAACCATCTGGTTCAGCACAAAAACCGTCAGCGAAAGCGCCACGGTCAGCACCACAAGACGCGCAAACAGCAGGCTTCTGGTTTCCGATTTCATCCGGTACACCAGTTCGCCGAGCGCTACAAGACACGCCACCACCGCGCCGCTAAGTATCGATGACTTAACGCCGGCAAGAACCTTGCCCATCACTCCGAACTGCACCGTGTCCAGCGTTCGAAAGACATCCGGGTTCGTGAAGCTGATATTGGCGGCCAGTCCGCCCAGCCACAGCGAACAGGCAAAAAGAAATACGGTAGACAAAACAATCAGTACGGTCCGTCGCATCCTGACTCCAATTTCGAATTTGAATACGTATCCATAGGCATTATAGACGTGCGAAGGCAGAACCTCGCTTCCCGGGCACACGTCGCGCTGATGTCCGGGTCCTGCTACAATCCTTTCGTATGAAGACCGCGGATTGGAGCATTGTGAAGGAAGCGTCCGGGCCATTCGTGGCGGGGGTTTTCGCATTTCTGCTGATCCAGTGCGGGGCCGTGGTCATGAATCTCCTGCGATTCGCGGCCCTGGGCGGTTCCGGAGTGGAACAGGCATTGCGCGTGATGGCCTTCCGCACCCCCCAGTTCGTGGTCTATGCGCTCCCTATCTCCGTGCTGTTCGGCGTGTCGCTGGGCATCAACCGCATGGCGCGGGAAAACGAGATAACCGTGCTCCGCCTGGCCGGCCTTCCCCTGCGACGAATCGCCGTGCCGCTCGCCCTTGCCGCCGCACTGGTCGGCGTGCTCTCGTTTTTGCTCAGCGAAACGGTGACGCCACGCATGAATCAGCGCGCCGCCGAGGAGGAATACCGCCTGCTGTTCAAGGTTCGCCCCGTGGCAGTACGGGCGGACGTGTTCTTCACGGCGGGTCCGTACAAGTTTTATATCGGCGACATGCGGCGCACGGACAAGTCCGGCGATCCGGACAAAGCCGTTTTCGTGCTGTACCGCGTGATGGTCTACGAGATGAGGCCGGGCGCGTTCCCGGTGCTCATCACGGCCAACAGCGCGCGGGCTGAAGGCACAAAATGGACACTCTACCAGGGGGTGAGGCGCGAACTGGACCAGCGCGGCTTCACCACCAACGAACTGCAATTCCCCAAGTACGAGTTTGATGTGGACCGTTCCGCGGGCACACTGTGGTCCGTCGCGCAGTCCAGCGAAGAGATGACGGCGCGCGACCTGAAGCGCGCCATCACGGCCGCCGAACAGACCGGGCGCGCCAACGACGTCCGATCGTGGCAAGTTGATTATTACCTGAAGTTCGCCCTTCCGTTCGCCGGGGTCGCTTTGGCGCTGGTGTGTTTTCCGCTGGCCGTGCGGTTCGGCCGAAGCGGCAGTTTCGCCGGCATGATCATCGGCCTGGGCGCGTTCTTCGTGTACATGCAGAGTTACCTGCTGTGCAAGGAACTCGGCGAGCGGTTTGCTCCGCCTCTAGCCGCCGCCTGGATCCCCAACATCGCTTTGTTGATCCTCGGCCTCGTGCTGATCCGCGTGGAGGAATGATGATACGCCTCCACGCCATTCTCTTCCTTCTGTTGACGGTATCAACGGCCTGTTTCAGCGCCTCCGCCGCCGAACAAGCCCCCGCGCAGGGTTTTGCCACGTACTCCGCGGACGTCACCACCTACGACGAAGCGACGAAGACCTGGAAGGGAACCGGTAACGTCGTCTTCCGGTACCGAACCTATACACTGAAGGCGGACACGGCGGAGTATGACCAACAGCGCGAACTCGTGACGGCAAGAGGCGCCGTATCGCTCAATACCGGACGCAGTCTCGTCACCACCGGTCCTGACGGCCTTGTGATGTTCAGTCTGAAAGAACGGACCTGGACCACCAACGGCGTCTACACGGAGTATCAGGCCGAGGGGATGCTGGAACCGTACCGCATCACCGCCGAACGCGCGCGCGGAGGGCGGGAACGGCTGTCGCTGGAAAACGCCCGCGTCACCACCTGCGCTCCCGAAAGCGAGCAGTGGCTGGTCCTGTCGCGCGAATTGACACTCGTGCCAGACCGGCGTCTGACGGCAAAACGCGCGTCGTTCTTCCTTTTCGGCGAACGCATGGCCGAGTTGAGTTCGCTTTCATTACCGATCAGGCGCGGAGGCGATGACAGGCCGGCTATCGTTCCCACCGTCGGTCAAAGCAATGAGGAAGGATTTTACATCAAAACCGCCCTGAACTACTCGGCGGGCAAGGGGCAGACGGGCGTCGCGCGCCTCGACCTGCTCCAGAAGAAGGGCATCGGCCTGGGCGCCACGCACAACTACAGGTTCTCCGGGTCATCGGGTGAAGCCTCACTGTACGGAATCGCCGGATCCAGCGAAAGAAATATCAGCGCTTCCCTGCGGCACAAACAGAAGGTCCTTGGATTTGATACAACCATCGGCGGCGAATTGCGAAAGAACTCGTACCTGTACATGCCGGGATCTTCGTCCAGCAACGTAAGCGTTGCGATGGACCGAACGGTGGAAGCATCGCATACCACGCTTTCGTACCGCACCGACGAATCCAGTTCCAACGCCTATTCCTACCGCAACACCACAGCCGCGCTGGGGCAGACCTACCGGTACAGCAGGAAGGGTATGATTTCGGTGGGCTACGACACAGCGCGGCAATCCGCCCCGATGGCCTCCGTGCGAATAGAAAGCGCGCGCGGCGATATCAGCCAGGGACTTCCGGCGGTCGATGCTACACTGAGCGTCAACACGTACAGAACATCGGACGGCGACGCGACCGGCGTTTTCAAGCCTGTTCAGCGCCAGCCGGAACTGACACTGAAAACCGATGCCCTCCGACTGGGGTTCACGAAACAGAAGTTCGCTCCGGTAGCGTTTGAAGCGTCCCACGGGCGCATCAAGGCGGAAGGCAAAACCAGCGACCGCACCGTCGTCGCGGCGCAGGCGCCACAGCGAAGGCTTAGCCTGAACCGCGCCAAGCGCCCCACCACCCTCGATGTCAGCGGCGGTTTCCGGCAGGCAGTGTATGCTTCCGATGCGATGCAATTCACCATATCCGCGAACCTCAAACTCACCCAGCCGTTCGCGCGATCCTCGGACTTCGCCGTTTCGTACAACTACCAGCAACCGCGCGGATACAGTCCGTTCCGTTTCGACCGACCGTTCAAGTACAACCTCCTGGCCGCCACCACGCACATTGGTTCCGCGAGCGGTTGGGAGTTCCGCGCCGGTTCGGGCTACGACTTCCAGAACGACGTTGCTCCGTGGCGGGACGTTCTGCTGACCACGTCGTACCGGTCCGGCGAACGCCTGCGCTTCGCGACGAATGTCGCCGTCAATGTAAACGGCAAGGATCCGGGACAGAAGTCCAACATCCGGTACGTAAACAGTGGACTGCGTGCACGTTATGGAAAGTTCACCTTCGACGGGGAGAGCCGCTACATACCGTCCACGGGACGCTTCGGGCGTCTTCTGGGGCATCTGAACACACCGATCGGCGACGACTGGTCCGTGCGTGTGCTGGCCGGGCGCGATTCCGGACAGAAGTACCGGCGCCTGATGCTGACGCGGAACTTCGGATGCGTGGAAACCTCGATCATCGGGATCGACGACCGGGGCTGGCGGAACGACCGGGGCATCCGAATCCTGGTCCGCCTGACTGCCTTCCCGATGCAGGACATCTTCGAAAGCGGCATGTTCGGTGAACGCGTCGAAATAGGCACGCCGGATGTGGGACTCTGAGGGGGGGATCAAGGATTCAGGATATAGGATTCAGGGGTCCGGTCTAGATCCTGAATCCTGGATCCTCATTGTCCGGTCATCACCGTGATTTTCCAGTCCAGGATGTCGCAGTTGGGATCGGGGACGATGTCGGGTTCGGCGCGCTCGGGGTGTGTGGGATCGGGATCGACCCCATTGGCGTAGGCTGAGGTATAGGTGACAGGTATCGTCACATAGTCGTTCCCGCCACGGCCCAGACCGTCCACGATTTTGGGCGTGGGGTCTTGGGGATCCAGTGGCACGCGGTCGGTGGCAATCAGGTTCACGTCCAGCGCCCGCACGCCGGGATTCACGGTCTTCAGTTGCGTAGTGTCCAGTTGGACCACAATGGTGTCGTTCGGTTTGCTGGTGGTTGTCACCGCCGCCTGGATGGGACGGCCCAGGTAGGTAGAAATCGAATGGCTCGGATCGACGGATTCATACACGCCGAACACTCCGCCGTGCAAAAGAACATAGTGGGTATAGGAGCCGGCGGCGTATCCGTTGCCCCACGGACGTGACGCCACGGGTATCGGGCCCGTGCCGGGATTGTTGTCCGTGTCGATAACCGCGTAGTAGTAATTCGCCGGATGGACGACGCCAGTCATTTTGATTTCAATCGTCACCAGCGTCCCGTCGTCGGGTATCACCCCGTCCGGCGTGCGCGAGCAACCGGCCAGCGCCAGAACGCCAAGCACTGCAAGAAGGGGCGGTTTTTTCATGAGCATCGGATACACCTTGAAACGGATATCACGTCCATGATAGCCCGCGTCCTTCTGGCGGCGTTGGCGGGTCTTCTCGTCGCGGTTTCCCACCCCCCGGTCGGCTGGGCATTCACAGCGTGGTTCGGGCTCATCCCTCTGCTGTTGGCATTGGACGGAGCGTCCCGCAAGGCGTCCGTCGGCCTGGGCTATATCACCGGTCTGGCGATGATGCTAGCCGGCGGCACGTTTGCCACATCCTTCGGCGAGGGCGTATGGCTGAGATTGATTCCATGGATCGGTTTTGCGGTTTTCGAAGGCCTCTTCCTCATCCCGGTCGCTCTCCTCATTCACCGGATTCTTGAACGCAGAAGTGGCTGGCGCTTGTTGGTTGGTGTTCCCGCAGTCTGGACACTCGGTGAAGCCCTGCGCGCGTGGGGACCGTTCGGCTACCCCTTCACAACCCTGGCCGGCGCCCTCGCCGAATGGCAATTCGTCATTCAGACTGCAGAATTCGGCGGGCAGTGGATGGTCACGGCCCTTGCCGCGCTGGTGTCCGTGTCCCTTTATCTGTTGTTTGTGAAGAAAGACCCGAGACCGTGTATCAACGGACTGTCGGTCGTGTTCGTCGCGCTGTGCTGGGGCGTTTCCGATATGGGTTCGAATCCGGAGGCCTATGACAATCCACTGCGCGTCTCCATCGTCCAGACCGGAGTCAACCATCCGGACCAGGATGAACGCGCGTGGCAGGCGTTCGAGTCGATGGTTCTGAAAACGCGCACCGTGATTGAGTCCGGAAAGCCCGAACTCATCGTTTGGTCGGAATCGGCCATCCCCGGTTTGCCGCTCGAAAACGCCGGCACGCAAGCACTGGTTCGGAAACTGACCGAAACCGGCGACTGCGCCCTTCTCACCGGCGCGCAAGGGCTGAACGAGGAAGGCTCCCCGCAAAACCTCTCCGTGATGTTTCTGGCAGACGGCTTGGTCGGCGGCACTTACGCCAAGCGCCACCTGGTCCCGTTCGGTGAATGGGTTCCCGGACGCGGTATCCTCCCCTTCCTGGAAGATTACGGTGTCGTACCAACGGATACAATGCCGGGTGACCAGTGGAACGTCCTTTCCCAGGGGCGTGTGAAAGTCGGAACGCCTATCTGTTTCGAGAGCGCCTTCCCGGGCATCTCACGGGCATTCGTGCGCAACGGCGCCAACGTGCTGGCCGTGATCACGAACGACGCATGGTTCGGTTCAACGGGCCTCGCCGAGGAACACGCGGCGGTAGCGTCTCTTCGCGCCGTCGAGACCCGCCGGTGGGTGATCCGGGCCGGCCTCACCGGCGTGTCCGGTTTCGTGGATCCGACGGGACGATGGGCGGACAAACTGCCGATGAACGTGTGCGCGGGAACGACGGAGCTGGCAGGCCTGCACGACAACAAAACCATATACGTCCGCTGGGGCGACTGGTTCCTGTGGCTGTGCGGAGCGGTGGTGGCACTGGCGGTACTGCCGGGTCGCAGAACGCCTGACGACATCTGATTCCGGATACTGAAACTGACACGCGGTCTGTAATCTGCTATCATCCAACCATACCATCGCAAACCTGAAAGGCAGTTTCGATATGCGGGCTAGAATACGTATTCACATGACCGTTGTTCTCGCAATCATCCTCTGCGCCGCCGGCTCCGCCGCGTGGCCGGGCGTTATTCTGCAGGGCTTCTACCTCGATGTCCCGTCCGGCGGCGGAAAGCCCTGGTGGTGGGATCATCTGGCAACCAAGGCTCACGAATACGGCGCCGCGGGCTTCACGGCCATATGGATTCCCTGCCCGTTGAAGGGCGCGACCGGCGGTTACAGCAGTGGATATGATCCCTACGACGACTACGACCTCGGTTCCAAAAACCAGAACTGGACACTTCCCACGCATTTCGGCACGCGCGAACAACTGACACGGATGGTCGCCATGATGCGCGCCAACGGAATTGAGGTATACGTCGATAACGTCTTGAATCACCGCAACGGGGATCCGGGAGACGACCGCTACCACTTCCAATACGTGGACGCCTACGGCAACTGGCCGGGAGGACGTTTCGAGAAGTTCCCGACCGACTTTCATCCCAACGTCCCCAACGATCCCAACACGCCGGCTTACTGGTTGCCCACCAGCCTTTACGGCGGCGACGCCTCGTTCGAAAACGGCTACTCATTCGGCCCCGACATCGCCCACATCAACGGCGCCAGGGACGCTAACAACCAGAACATCGGCGACAAACTGAAGGACGCGGGCGACTGGCTGACCAAAGCCCTGGACTGCCAGGGTTACCGGTTGGATTACGTAAAAGGCATCAGCGTGGACTTTCTGAAGTCCTACCTGAATCACGGGGCCATGAACGGACGGTTCGCCGTTGGAGAGTATTACGACGGAAACCTGACCAAGGTCCGCTACTGGATCTCGGCAATGGGCTCACGTTCCAGCGCCTTCGATTTTCCCTTGCGCTTCATGCTGAAAGACATGTGCCTGGGTAACGGCTCTTTCAATATGGCGAGCCTGGACCATGCGGGCCTCGCGGGCGTCGAGCCGTTCCGTGCCGTCACTTTTGTGGAGAACCACGATACCGACCGCAATGATCCCGTATCGAAGAACAAGATGCTGGCGTACGCCTACATCCTCACGTCCGAGGGCTATCCGTGCGTGTACTACAAGGACTACGTTCCCGCGCCGGAGGGCTACGGGCTGAAAGCCGCCATCGACAAACTGATCTGGATCCACGAGAAAATCGCCTACGGAACCACGCAGGAACGCTGGAAGGACGGCGATGTCTTCGCGTTCGACCGGTCCGGCGGCGACGGGCATCCGCCGCTTCTCGTCGGTATGAACGATCACCCAACCAGCGAACGCACCGTCCAGGTCTACACTCGTTTCGGACCCGGTGTGACCCTTCAGGACTATACCGGCCACAAACCCGACCTCGTCACCGACAGCCAGGGACGCGTCAACCTGACGATTCCCTCCAACGCAATCGGTTCGGGATATGTGGCCTACTCGGTGAAGGGCATCACCGGCGGCTTCGAACGGACCGCCCAGTCGGTGACCCAGGAATGGGCGGGCGCAAAGGACCTGGATGTGCGGCCGGCCGACACAACGGGCCACAATCCGGCGCGTATCTGGGCGGTCGCCGGGAGGAAGATTACCGCGGAGTTGTGGTACGATATCAAGGACTGGACCGACGAAACCGGCATTGTGCTGACCCTCACAGATTCCAACGGTGTTGTGCTGGGAACACGGACGATGACGAAAGCCGGACCCCAGGGACTGGTTTTCGATCCGGTGCCCACCACCACGGGATGGCACACATTCCGTATTCAAGGGGTCAACACCCCCGCCACGAATGCCGCGCCCAACTACTGGCTCAAGGTGAATTACACGGCGCCGCCGTTCTTCCCGGTGGTTCCGCCGAACGCGCTGAAGATCGCCGGCGGCCTGGCGTCGGACAACGGCGCGCTGTCGCAGTACAACGGCGGACCGGTGGACCTGGCGGCGGCGGTGCGGTTGTGGAGGACCTTCAACGGTTTCTGAAGCGGGTCTCGAAATCACTCCTCACAGGGCGCTCGAAAGAGCGCCCTTTTTATCTACCCCAGACCGCGATTGTTGACGCGACGGTAGCGTATGCGTTAAGTGTGAAGTAGACCATCGCATCTTGCTGGCATGCTTTTTGCACTGCCGAATGATGGTACATCCGAATGTAATAGATATCGGAAGATCCCAAGGTCGGCCGGCGCCGAGGGGCAGAACCTCGGCGTTGGAAATCTGATCCGAATCGGCCAAGGGCTCACGTTGGCGTTTCGCGAAACACCGTTTGCGACCGGGTTTCCACCCTCGGACGGAACGATTGCGCGGAAGACACGGATCGTCGTGTCCTTTCGGCAACGCGGATCGGAGCCCCGCAAGGATACAGATTGCCGGACCGCGCGAGGGGTTGGCTCTTTTGCGCGTCACGAGCTCCGACACAGACGTTCCGCCGGCCTCTACGGGTCGGCCCCTGGTACTCCATAAAGGGAGATACTTGCATGAAGCGTTTCACAAGGGTTGCAGGTGTCCTGCTGGCCCTGCTCATCGCCCTCGGCGTGGCTAAAGCCGCCGTGATGACCACCAACGTGCGCGTCACCGGCTCCGTCGCCGCAGGCTTTAACATTTCATATATCCTGGCGCAGGACGCTACCACGATGAGCGTCAAGATATACAACTCCTCCAACGTCCTGCAGAAGACCATCTCGGTCGCAGACCAATGGCTGATGACAGCCGGACCGCACGAAAACGCCATCTACTGGGACGGCACCAACTCGGGCGGCTCCGTCGTCTCACCCGGAGAATATTACGCTCAGATCGACACCGCCGGCGCGGCGGTAACCGCCTTGACCAAGGT
>JAKQQT010000755.1 GCA_029564025.1 Armatimonadota bacterium
ATCAGCTCGTCCTGCGAGAAGCCCATCAGGTCCATGCTCATCTGGCACACGTAGATTTTCACCCCGGAATCCGCGGCCTGTTTGATCAGTTGCTCCAGGGACATCACGTTCTTCTTCTTCATCAGGCCCTTCATCATGCCGGTGCCCATACCGGCCATGTGCATCTTGCCGAGCTTCAACTTCCCGGAGCCCTTCGGGAGCATCCAGCCGAACATTTTGGCCATCATGTCCTTCTTGCCACCCGACTTGGCCGGATCGCGCAAGGCGGGAGTGGCCCAGAAGGTGAAAAACATCACAACCTCGTCGAACATAGCCGCCGCGCCGGTGGCTATTATGAACGCCGCCAACAATTTGTCGAGGTCGCCGCTGAACACCACCATGCTCAACTTGTCCTCGGGAAGCGAAGAGGCTTTCATGTCTTCAATCTGCGCCTGGAGATCGTCAACACGGCTCTTCAGCTCGCTCATATTCATAGTCTCGGGTTGATCTGCCATTGTTGTTCCTTTCAGCCGGCCGCGCCGGAATTCGTGCGTAAAAAGTGGGTGAAAAGCGCTATCGGCCGGTACACCACGTGCGCCAGTTTGGTGAAAGCCATTAACAGTACCAGTTCCATCGCCATCGCGGCGTGCAACAGCAGGATCGCATCCTGCACGGGGCCCGCAATCTTCAGCGTCACTACAACTTCGAGCCAGAAGCCGGTGACCGCCAGAACGAACAGGAAGAACAGAATCCACCAGTCCGCAAACCGCGAGTGGCGCACGTCCCGGTCCGTTCCGCGAATGCGCCGGACGATGGCCACGATGACGCCGGCCAGCATCGCAACGCCGCCGATGGTGCCGATGATGCGCGCCGGCCAGAAGGTTGTGAGGCCGAGAGGTAGCAGGGCGATGAAGATGAAGTCCAACGTCGTGGCGACCAGCAAGGCCAGGAATCCGTACATAATCAACCGATGAACCACGCTTGGCTTGGCGTGCCAGGGCTTGCCGGCTTCCGATTCATCTTCCCGGTGACGCCGCATCGTGGCAATCTCGCGCACGGTTTCCACCGCCGCCGAACGCAACTCGGGCCAGCCTCTCTTCACACCGGCCGTGGTTTGAACCACCCGCTTCGCCACACCGAAGACACCGGTCAATACCGACAGCGCCGTCAGGACAAAAACAGCGATGCCCACATTGTGTACCACTTCATACGGAACCAGTTGGAAAAGCCACTTGTTGGCCCCGGATTCCGGATGCTCGCCGATCAGGAATGCGCCCAGCACGATCGCGACCAGAAGCGTGACTAGAACCGCGATACCGGCGCTCTTCGCGAACCACGCTCCGAAGCCGGCCGGTTGGTAATGCGCCGTCGCGTAACGGCGAAGGGCCGCCATATACTCGCCAGGCTCGGCCTGGCGCGGGCAAGTTTCGGAGCACTCGCCGCAATGGTAGCAGAGCCACGTCTCGGGTGCGTCCAGCACCCGCTCGCGGTCTCCTATCTGTCCCAGGCGGATCAGGCGGCGCGGGAAGAGGGCCGTTTCCTCTGTCAGCGGGCACACGGCGGTGCAGTTGCCGCAGTGGAAGCAGGCGGAGATGTCGAAAGCGCCGTAGCGCTTGATGTCGTCCAGCAATTCGGGACGGACCACGGTTGCCATCATTCACCCCCGTCCTTCTTGCGGTAGGTCATGTAGTCGCCGCTCTTCTTCACGGATTCCGCCTCGTTGTACTTCCTTAATCCGGCGATAATCCAGAACACATAGCCGGTATCGAGACCGGTTTCCTCGGCGATCTGCGGCACAGTCTTCGGCTCGCTGGCGATGGCGGCGAGGATGGCCTTCGAAGCCCGGATGTGGTCTTTGTTCCTCTGCAGTACATCGGCGGGAACAGGCCCTCGCTTTTCGCGCACCGCCTTGATCTGCTCCTTCGCGGACAGGGGAGTGTTGGGTGTCTCGCTCATACGGCAGTCACCTCCGTCGTGTCGGCCACAAAGGCGTCAATCATCGCATCGAATTGGTCCAGGCTCCAACCAGCGATGCTGATTGCGCGCGGTTCGCAGACAGCCACACACGCGCCGCAACCGGAACACAGTGCCGGGTTCACCCGAACCAGCGGGCGCCCGTTTTCCTCGAACGTTTCCAGCGCGCCCTTGTACTCGCATTCACCGAGGCAGTCGTTGCACCCCGTGCACTTGGCGAAGTCCACCCTTGCCACGAAGGGATCGAGTTCGATGGTCGGCTTGCTGAGCAGGATGGCGGCCTTGACGGCCGCGGCTTCCGCGGCGGAACAGCTTTCCGTAATGTCCATCGGTCCCTGACACGTGCCGGCGATGAACACGCCGTTGTTTGCCAGTTCCAAGGGACGCAGTTTCGGGTGCACTTCCTGAAGGAACCGGTCGGTACCGCGGGGCAGTTTCAGCATCTCAACCAGCGAGTCGATGTTTCTCGGCACCATCCCTGTCGCCAGCACCACCAGGTCTGCCTGTAACTCGACTTCCTCATTCCAGGTCAGAACGTCCCTCACCGTCAGTACAGCGCCATTGCCGTTCGCCTTGAACGTCGGCTGGTCGTCGTCGGCAAAACGGAAGAACAGGGCACCGCGCTTGCTGGTGCGTTCGTAGATGTCCTCGTGGCCGCGACCGTAGGTGCGGATGTCCTTGTAAAGGTCGTACACACGCAGATTCGGAAAACGGTCCAATGCGCGGTTGATGGCGTCCAGGGCCGATGTACAGCACACGCGCGAGCAGTATTCGTTCACCTTTCCGTCCGGTCCCGGTTCGTGGACGCCCTCCACCTGCCGGCTTCCGATGCAGTGCACCACGGCGACACTACGGATTTCGCGGCCGTTGCGTGTCAGCGTTTTGCCTTCCGCGCCGGCCAGCAACGCGTTGAACTCCGGAAGGGTGACGACATTCTGGTTGCCGTAGCCCATCTCCCCGTCATGAGGCTTGTAGTGATCGAATCCCGTGGCGAAGATGATGGCGCCAGCGCGGACCGTCTTTTGTAGCGTCAAACCGCCCGGTTTCGTTCCGACAGCCTGGACGCGAACGGTGAAGTTGCCAACATATCCATCAATGGCCGCAACTTCGCTGGAAAGCAGAACGGTGATACGATCATCGGCCCGGACCGCGTCTGTCATCTGCCGGATCAGGTCTGCCGCGTCGTCTCCACTGGGATAAACCTTGCCGAGTTCCGTAAGGCGCCCTCCGAGCGAATCCGACACCTCCACAACCGTCACCTTCAGGCCGTTGCTCGCGCAAGACAGCGCAGACCGCAGTCCGGCGATTCCTCCGCCAATGACAACGACCTGGGGTTCGGCGTCCACGCGGATGGATTCCAGGGGATCCTGCCGGAACACGCGTTGTATGCCGGCGTTGGTCAGGCGAATGGCCTTTTCCGTGGCGGCGGCCTTGTCGCCCTTGTGCACCCAGGAAACCTGCTCGCGAAGATTCACGTTCTCGTACAGGTATGGGTTCAGGCCCGCGCGTTGAAGCGCCGAGCGGAAGGTCAAATCATGCAGGAACGGCGAGCAGGCGGCGACAACCACACGGTTGACCCCGGTTTCCTTGATATCGTCGATGATCATCTGCTGGCCGGGATCACTGCACATGAAGGCATAGTGGCGCGCGATGGCCACCATCGGATTCTTCGCCGCCGCGTCGGCTACCGCGGCCGTGTCCACCACGTCCGAAATATTCCCTCCGCAGTGGCAGACATAAACGCCCACCCGGGCGACATCGGTGTCTGGAATCTCGTTCATCGGGCCGCCTCCCGCCGGTGCAGGTAATTGGAGCATTCCATCGCCGCCGCGCCTGCTTGCACAATGGTGTCCACGATATCCTTCGGGCCGGAGGCCGTGCCGGCGGTGAAGACGCCGTCCATCGTGGTCAAGCCCGGCGCCAGCATCGGCGAGCGCTGTTTCAGAAACCCGTCGGAATCCGCTTCCAGCGGAATCATCCCGTCCGCTGTCGGCTTCCAGGCAGGTACCATTCCAAGCGACAATACCACAAGATCGTGGGTCACTTCCTCCGGCTTGCCGCCGTCCTCTTCCCGCTCGATCCGGACGATGGCGTTGTGCTCCTCGTCTTCAGAAATGCGGGCGACCTTGGCCTTTACGAACTCGATGCCCATGGCCTTGGCGTTCTGGTAGAACTCCTCGTAGCCCTTGCCGAACGCGCGGATATCCATGTAGTAAATCGTGATGTCCGCGATGGGAAGACTGCCGGAGAGTAGCATCGCCTGTTTGATGGCGTACATACAGCACACGCGCGAGCAATACGGCACTCCGATGCTGGCATCGCGCGATCCGGCACACTGCACGTAGGCGATGGAGGACGGAATACGCCCGTCCGATGGCCTCATCACGCCTCCGTACGGTCCGTGTGGGGCAAGCAGTCGCTCCATCTGCATCGGCGAGATGACGTTGGGATACGCCCCTCCGCCGTACTGGCTTTTCGCGTCCTTCGGCGTCAGTTCGAAGCCGGTGGTCACAATAACGGCGTCGGCCTCGACCTGCATTTTCTCCGGCTCCTGCAGAAAGTCGATGCAATTCGTTGGACAGGCCTTGATGCAACCGCCGCAGACTACGCAGTTCTCGATGTCCAGAACCGGATACTGCGGGATGGCGTTGGTGAACGGAATGGAGATGGCCTTTCGCACGCCCAGGCCGTGGTCGTATTCATCAGGCGCGAATGTGTGACAGGCTTCCTCGCAACGCTTGCACCCGATGCAGAGGTCCTCGATGATGTACCGGGGCTTTTTCGTAAGCGTTGCGTGGAACGATCCGCCGTTCGGTTCGATGCGGTCGACCTCGGTATACGTTAGCGTAGTGATGTTGGCGTGATGCGAAACGCCGGCCATGCGCGGCGTGGTGATGCAACTGGCGCAGTCCAGGGTGGGGAAAACCTTGGACAGATTGATCATCTTGCCGCCGGTACTCGCGTCGCGATCGACAAGCAGAACCTTTCTGCCCTGTTCAGCAAGGTCAAGCGAAGCCTGAAGTCCGGCAATCCCGGCTCCCACGACCAGCACGTCCGCTTTCAATCGGCGATCCGTTGTGGCGCTCATGAGGGTGCTCCCGCCTGGGCCGAACGCTGTTTCTCGATGTTCGCCTGCATATCGTTGATCTCCTTCAGGAACGCCGCTTTGCAGACCGTGCAGATGGTGGTGAGTTTGAGGAGAGACGGATCGATGCCGGATTCGCGCATACGTGCATAAACGCGGCTCACCCGGTCGGACAGGCGCTTGTAAGCGCCTTCATACGGGCAGTCCGAGCCACTGCTCATCACGATGATGCCGTCGAATCCTTTCTCGAAACACCGCATGAAGAAGTCTTCCGGAAACATCACCGGATCCGGAACGCGAACGATATACGTGTTCGGCGCATATTGAAGCCGTGCCTGTCCCACCGTGTTCGCGCCCGGATAGGAACTGATCATCGTCGTAATCAGCAGGATCTTCGGGGGCCTGGTGTTGTCCATGGGAACACCCTTCGGTTTGTTTACTTCTTGCGAATAACGTACAGGCTGTCGTAGCCGTCCTTCTCAAGACAGCCAAGGTACTCGTGACCGGTCTTTTTGCACCAGGCCGGAATGTCCTCGCGGCTTCCGGCGTCGCCGGACATGATTTCGAGCACCTGGCCGACGGCAACAGAACCGATGGCCTTCTTGGCCTCAAGCAGTGGACCGGGGCATGCCATCGAGCGGGCGTCTACGGACTTGTCGGGGACAACGGTTTCCAGATTCATCGTGAATCTCCTTTCTCAGCAACCGGCTGAGAGTGCCGGTGCATATTCAATATTATGATATAGTAATCCTCATATAATGTCAACGATTTATTCAAATTCCGTCGTTTTTGCCTGCTCGACGCTCAACGGTCTCTGCGCCGGCTATGAAAACGAAACGGGGAACCCTGCCCTGCGGCCTGATTCCCCGTCGTTCCCATGTGCGTGGCCTAGAACCTGATACCCCAGGTCGCTTCCATCTCGAACTCGCGCATGCGCAGGTTGATGGTCTGCTGACCGGGTACCTCCATCGGATTCGGGCCCTTCACGTTCACGGTGGGAGCGTACATGAAGGACATCGTGAACTCGCTTCTCTTACCTGTCTGCCGTGTGAAACCGCCGGTCAGGTGCCATTCCATCACGCCGGGGGCGAGGATGTTGAACAGAACCTCGGAATCCGGAATCGGTTGGCGTGCGTAACTGACGCCGCCGCGCACGGTCCATTCCGGATTGATTTCGCGCTGATAACCGAGTTTGTAGGCAGTCACATCGCGCCA
>JAKQQT010000756.1 GCA_029564025.1 Armatimonadota bacterium
TATAGTGCTGGCTCTTGGCCTCACAAACCATAAGCGCGCCGATGACGATGGTGAGGATGGCGACGAAGGTACGCATTTAGAATGCCTCCATGTAGGTTGGGTGGATGATGGGGTTGTCGAGGTTGAACGGGCCGGTGTCGACGGGGTTGATGGCGGGGTCTTTCAGCGGCCAGTAGCCGACGAGGCCGGGTTCGGTTCCGGTGAGGCGATTGGTGTAGTTCGCCGCGATCTGCTCCGGGGTGCGGGCGACGGACCAGATGCGGACTTCTGAGAGGTTGCCCTGAAACCTACCTGACTCATCATTTTCACCTATGGAAAACTTGTCCGCAGTTGAAAAGTTTCCAGGAGTTGGCGTGCTGTTTGTTGCCACTGGCGCACCGTCTATGAACAACACAAGATTTTCACTTCTTTTTACAACCCCGGCGGCGTGACGCCAGCTTCCATCCGCGACAACCTCCGGCGATGTTAGGATAATTGTCCCGCTGGCTGGCGACAGATAGAAATTGATTTTCCCGTCGTCACCTAAAAAAAATGCAAATCTTCCCGACTTCAGGGTTCTAGACGGTTTCCCCGCAACACCTCTTACAGAAAGATTTGTTGTTTTCACAAACACCTCAAGCGTAAAATCGTTGGTTAAGATATTTATCGACGAACCGCAGTTTACATACCCGCTCGCCCCGTCGAACGCCGCGCTGCTCTCCCCCGCGAACGGCGAGTTGGTGCTTGCCGTCACGCCGCCGATGGCCGCGCCGTGATTCAAGTTTGTGGTGGCGTCGCGCCCGAGGAACGGTCGGCTCGTCACCAGCGCAGGCCCGCCCGCGCCGTCGGAGGCGGTTTCGATTCCGGCGTAGGGCTGACCGTTCTTCCGCGCCAGCGAGCCGAGGCGAGGGATGTAGGCGGAAACTCCGGCCCATTGCAGGTTGGTGCCAACGCCGTCGGACGCTGGCGCGATGTCGAGGAGGCGGCAGACGCTGTTGGTGGTGTTGTTGGTGATGTTGCCGCCGAGGTCGGCAATGGTGCCGCCTGTGTTGCCGTAGATGGAATTGCCTATGGAGAAGAGAATGCCGTCATAATTATAAATTTGATTTTTTGTATTGCCCTCGGATATGCAGTTATGGACTTCCGCGATCCCGACGCCGGATAAGTGGATTTGATTATAGATTCCCGACATGCCAACGACTGTGCCGACAGCGTTTCCAACGACGATGCAATTTCTGATCTCGTTTCCTGGGCCGCCTATGTTCTTGATTCCGCACCCATACCCCGTCCCGCTCATGTCATTGTTGCGGACAATCAGCGAATCCAGCGTGCAGTTGGCGGAGGCGATGCTCAATAGCACGGCATCCTGCGCCTTCGTGTTCATCGCGGTGAACCCAGCGACCCGGTTACTTACAGCATTGACGACAATCGGGTTGATGGTTGACGATCCGCCCGCGTCGAGGATTGTTTTGTCCGCGTCGAACAGCGTCCCGTTGCCGCCGATCACGGAAAGGCCGGTCTTGTTCGTGATGGAAATGATGTCGTTTGTGCCATTGTCCGAATAGTACGTCCCATGCGCCACTCGCACCGTATCCCCGTCGCTCGCCGCGTCCACCGCCGCCTGGATGTTCGTCGCCGCCGTCGCCCACGTGCCGAATGCGGGGGCGTTGGTGTCGTGCGAGCCCGTCAGACTGACGTAAAGCGTCCGGGCCTGCGCGTGTGCGGCGCAGAGCAG
>JAKQQT010000664.1 GCA_029564025.1 Armatimonadota bacterium
CCGCCGTAGAGAACGGGATCGGAGGAAGCAGGTTTGCTCAAGGGTGATGCCTCATGTGGAAAAACGCCGCGGATGGAACATTCGGTTCCCGCCGCGGCGCTCATATACAACCGGGTACTGCCGCAGGGGCAGGCTCAGGAATTGTCTTTCTTCAGGCCGTACCTCTGCATGAACTTGTCCACGCGGCCGGCGGTGTCCATCAATTTTTGTTTACCGGTGAAGAACGGGTGGCAGTTCGAGCAGATTTCCACGTTGATGGCGTCGCCCTTGATGGCGGAGCGCGTCTCGAAGTCGTTCCCACACGCGCAGTGGACCTTTACGGCGTGGTAGTCCGGGTGAATTCCGTCTTTCATGTGTCTTTTGGTTCCTTGTTACGCCGGATTTCCGACCCGACGCGGTGATCTGGCCTCGGCGGTCGTCCGCGGTGTGACGCGAATAAACTGTTCCGAGCGCCGTTGGCGTTCGATACAAAGCAATTCAGTTTAACACCGTCGGAGCGCGCCAGGCAAGTTCACTGCCACAGCTTCCGGTCCATGCTTCGGTACTGCAGGGCCTCGGCGACGTGGGCCGGAGCGATGGAGTCCAGGCCTTCCAGGTCGGCTATGGTTCGGGCGAGCTTCAACACCCGGTCGTAGGCGCGGGCGGAAAGGCCCAACTGGTTGATGGCGGAGCGGAGCAGGGACTGCGTGGCGTCATCGACGGCGCAGAACTGCCGGATGTGCTTGGAGGTCATCTGCGCGTTGGTGAAAACGCCGGTATCCCGGAACCGTTGAGCCTGGATATCACGCGCGTTCTGCACCCGCAGGCGAATCTCGCGGCTTGTCGTACCCGTTCCACCGCGCTGGATCAGCTCCTCTTGCTTCAGGCGCGGAACCTCGATCTGGATATCGATGCGGTCCAGCAACGGTCCCGATATCCGCTGGCGGTATTTCTGAACCATATACGGATTGCACGTGCAGGCGCGCCCAGTGTCGCCGTAATGCCCGCACGGGCACGGATTGGCCGCGCCGATGAACTGCACCCGGGCGGGGTAGGCGATGCTTCCGGCGATGCGGGCGATGGTGATGACGCCGTCTTCCAGAGGTTGCCTCAGCATCTCCAGAATGTCGCGCCGGA
>JAKQQT010000668.1 GCA_029564025.1 Armatimonadota bacterium
ACGCTTCAGACTATTGACGGCCTCGGAGCAGGTCCTGCCAATACCGTTATCATGTTTCCAGTGGAACTGACGGACGTCGTCGAGCGCATCGTCACGTCGGTATCCAACAAGACAGACTCCCCACGGTGACCCCTTCCGAGCAACCCGGCGGGCGAACCGGCCCACGCTGGCCCCGCTTGGATGGCGGCCAGTCCGGCGGCAGTTCAGCGCATGGCCGGCCCCAAGCCTATTCCGTGCCCGTGAAGCATCACCCGTCGCCGTCATTCCGTTCTGCCCGGAGTATAAGGCGGGGTTAGACTACGCGTGCCTTGGCAAAGCGGCGTTCCTTCAGCGCGCAACGAGGAGATCGGTTATGCACATGCTTCCGCGTTTCCCCCGTATCGTGATGTCCGCGCTAGCTCTGTTGATGACGGCCGCGTTGTGCGATGCTACCGATAAACGGATCGACACGGTTCTTTGTCCGAGTGACCCGAATCCCGAAGGCGTCTTTCGATGGTCGGAGGGGTCGACACTCAATCTCGACACCAGCAGGCACTTGATGATGGTAGTCACGGCATTGGGCCAGGGAGGGCATGACGACACCGACGGCAGACTCCTCGAGTTCCACTCCTACGACGGGGGCGCTTCCTGGACGCCGCCCAACGAGGCGGCGGTCTGGCAGGAGAACATCGGCAAGTGCAACGTGATGTGCCCGAGCCTTCTGCGTCTGGACAATGACGATATCCTGGGTTTCTTCCTGGTGACGGATGCCTCACTGAAGGACGCCGGACCGTGGATGAAACGCTCGACGGACGGCGGCAAGACGTGGAGTGAGCCCGTGCGCCTTCCGTACGAGGGCTATGGCGGACCAGGCAACGATCGGGCCATCCAGATCTCGTCCGGCCGCGTGCTTCTGCCCTGCTGGGTCAGCCTCGATGAACTCGCTTCCGCGCACTCGTACGTCATGTACTCCGACGACCGCGGCGCGACCTGGCACAAGACGGAGCTGGTTTCCGTGCCCAAGGGCTCCAGCGGCCGCAAGACCGATCCCGCCGCCGAGGAACCCATGATCGTCGAGTTGAACTCCGGGCGGCTGATGATGATCATGCGCACCTATTTGAAATCAATATGGGTGAGCTATTCCGACGATCAGGGGACGACGTGGTCCCAGCCCCAGTCGAGCGGCATCCCGTCGCCGGGGTCCATGGCGACGATCAAGCGCATGCCCAGCGGCGGCATCCTCCTGATATGGAACTGGGCGCCCGAGGACAAGATAGACGGCCCATGGCCGCGCAATTACATCAGCACTGCCGTTTCCACCGATGACGGGAAAACCTTCAGTTCCGTGCATCATCTCGATGGCGCCGACGACTTTCCCGGCAAGATTACAATGGCCAACGTATCCTTTTCCGGCAACGATGCGATCATCACCTACAGCAGGTCGATGACTCAGAAGAATGCGTACGACTGGCGCCTGCAAGTGATCCCGATGGAATGGTTCTACGAAGGCAATCGGGGGCAAGTGTACAACGTTGCTCAGCCCGCCGGCCCTCCTCCTGAGGTCAGCGGGGAGCCGCCATCGCCGCGCAAGATTGGCGCCACGCATCAGCTGATGCTCGACGGGGCGGCGCTCACCCAGATAGACGGTTTGGACCTGATCGTCAATCAACCGGTCAAGTATCACGAGAATCCGGTCCTCACCTACACGGAACCATGGGAAGCTAGCTGCGTGACCATGTACGGCTCCGTCCTCTACGACGAGGAGCAGCAGCAGTTTCAAGCGTGGTATGAGGTCTACAAGAAACTGCCGCCCCCCGACGACGAATCCATCTTGTTCTGCTATGCCGTCAGCAAAGACGGCATTCATTGGAAGAAACCCGCCTTGGGATTGATTCAGGTGGAGGGCTCCAAGGAAAACAACGTGGTCATGGCGGGCCACTTCGACAGTCCAACCGTCTTTCGTAATCCCAAAGACAACGGTGACAAGAAATACCTCATGGTGTGGTACGACAAGACGGTAATAGGCATCCGTGTGTCGTCGTCGCCAGACGGCATCCATTGGAACCATCCCGACATGGTGTCCGTGGCGTCGGGCGATAGGTCTACCGCGGGCTACGACCCGCTGCGCGGCAAGTTCTACGTCATAACACGCGTGTGGCGCAGCGAGCATCGCACGTGCGCTCTGTGGGAAAGCGACGACGCCGAACATTTCCAGTTCGTCAGAGAGATCGCCGCCGCGGACGAGCACGATCTGCCCGAGACGGAGTTCTACGGCATGGTCCGGTTCCCCTGGGCGGGCATGCACCTGGGCGCGATCGAGATGTTCTACATCCCGCAGCGCAAGTTGAATGCCCAGCTGGCCTACAGCCATGACGGCCTTCACTGGCGCCGCGCGGGTGACCGCGAGACATTCGTGGACTGGGGCCCCCCAGGCGCATGGGACCAGGCATGGGTATGTCCGTCCCACAACCCCCCGATTCAAGTAGGCGACAAGCTCTATATCTTCTACCAGGGACGCCAGACACTACACTGGTGCGCGCTTCCGTTCGGGATTATCGGCTCCGTCGGGTTGGCGTTCATGCGGCCCGACGGTTTTGTCTCGCTGGAACCGGAAGAGCCGCTCGACCGGAGCAACACCACCCACGGTCATCAGGGCACGGCCACGACCGTGCCGCTCGTGCTCGAAGGCAAGACGCTGCACCTGAACACACTGGCGCGGCCGGGCTCGATCCGCGTCGAGGTGCTCGGTCCCAACGGCGCACCGCTCGACGGGTTCACCCGGGAAGACGTGCAGCCTGTCCACATGGTCGACAGTTTGGATGCCGAGGTCTCGTGGGAGGGAGGGCGTACGCTGGAAGAACTGGCGGGCAAGCCAGTTCTGCTGCGATTCCATATCCAAGGCGCGAAACTCTACTCGTTCTGGGTGGAATGATCCGATAGACATCATGAAAGACCTGTCGCGCCGGCGATTCCGGAGCGAAGTGCGCGTGTTCGCGCGGGGTGGCGCCGCCGTGCGCGAACCTGCCTCTTCGCGCTACGTCCGATTCGCCCTTGTTGCTGAGACGGCGTCTTTGACCTGCCAAAACCCTACTGGACCGCAATCCGCCAAACCATAGGAGTGTTCGAGTTGTAATCGGCCGAATATCTTGCGCCGACGACCACGATCTCGCTCGTCTCCCTGTCCTCGAAACCCCAGAAATGCGACAGGTTGAGCCCGGATTCGTCCGGGCGTTTCGTGTCGATCTCGAGCACTGTGCCCTTGATCAAGTCGAGAGTGTTCGGCTCCACTTCACCGATTACCAGCGGATAACGCGGGTGGTTGCCCTGGCAGTTGGATGGGCTGATGTTGCCAATCCAGAAAACCCGGCCCGAGGAGTGCTTGAGCAGCAGCGACATCGACGACGGCGAGAAAAACGGCGTGTCGTCGTCATAGGTCCATGGTTCGGGAGTGCTCCAGTGAAGACCCTCGTCAGGCGAAACGGAGACCCAGCGGTAACTGGGGATCTTGTATTCCGGGTCCTTCGCGCCGCCATTGCTCCCGCGCATCACGCACAGCAGCCTTCCGTCGAACATCTCCGCGACGGTCGGCTCGATCATGCCGCGGGTAGATCTGGACGGGTCGGCTTCTATGGGTTGCCCGATTTCCCAATCGAGCCTGTTATCGTCCCGCCACCGGCCGAGAATCATGATCACGTCCGTGTAGGTGAACCCGCCGCCCGGCGACGACAGCTTGCCGTCTGGACCGAGCTTGCAGGCCTGTGCGGGAATCATGATCCGGCCCGAGCGGGTGCGGATGATCTGCGACCCAACGTCGCCCATGAAGATGCCGTTCTTGCCCCGATACACGCCCTCGAACGGGTTCTCCGGCGTCTTGCCCTTCTGCACAATCGGTTCGTCAAAGAGAAACGTCTTGCCTCCGTCCACGCTGACCCGGTATCTCAGATAGTAAGCTTCCAGAGCGATAGGAGGCTCGTTGACGAGCGGGTCCAGCCCGGGAGTATCCAGCGACGGCATCAGTTTGAATATGTTGCCGTTGACGGGGTCCACAAATACCGGAAACGCCTCCCGCCGGTAGCCGTGGGGCAAGGCACCGTCGAAATCAGGGTTCGCCGGCAGCACGGTCCAGGTCCGGCCGTTGTCCGGCGAATAGGCGCCGTTGGGCGCGAACTCCTCGCCCGGCTTGATCAACAAGGTTGAAGCCGACGCTGCCATGACCCAGCTTCCTCGGAACATCTCAACGCCGGTGTTCTTCAGATATGAGGCATGCATCAGCGGCGACATTTCTTTGAGCGGCTCCGCGCTTGTGAGCTTCAGAATCCCGCGCGGAAGGTTGGCGGGCTGCTCAGCGGGAACGTGTCCAGCGGATAACATCAGCAGAAGGATCATCGTGCATGTTCTCATCGTAAGGGTTCTCCTGGATGGCGCGCTACCCGCCCGAGTATACCGCTTTGGGAAAGGCCCAGGCACTGAATGTGCAGCCGGAATCTCTGGCAAAACCAGTCCAAGCCCGAGAGGGCTTCCTGCCCGCCTCAAAAAAAGCGATGCGGCGTCGGCAACCCGAGCCGGTTTCCCGCTGTACTTGCGCGCTTATGAGAGGTCTGTGGCGGAATCCTGCATCGGGCCCCATCCGCCGCCGAGAGCTTTGTAGAGGCGGACGAGATTCACCGAGATCACGCCTTCACTGAGAGCCAGCTGC
>JAKQQT010000677.1 GCA_029564025.1 Armatimonadota bacterium
TGACGGTCGAATAAGCGCGACAGAACTCCGGGGGGAACCTTTTTCGAGAAGAAGGTTCCCCCCGGCCCCCTTCCACAAACTTTTCGGTTCGCTTCGCGGAAACGGCGCAAAACCGTGCCCCTTCCGGCCAGACCCCGCCACGACCTATCCGGACAGCGATCGCTCCTGGGAGCGCCGAGCGCCAGATTGGCGCTATTCTTCCTCGGGACCCGCGTTAAACCGCCTTCGGCCCATCTGCATCGCCTACGGCGGACAATTGAGGCGGCATGAGCCTCTTGCGCATGATGGCTTCCGGTAACGGATGGCGGGTTTTCTAACCCTGTCAGTCGATCACCGCGGACGCACATGTCCGCACCAGCGTTCCCGGGAATGAAGAGACTGTCAGCTCCTTCTACGTTTCGGGAAGTCTTCAATGCAGACACGGGATCCTTACGCGTGCCCGCGCGGCGCTTCTTTTCTGGTCTTTTCCTGAAGCCGCGCGGGCACTCGGCAAGTTGTGGTAAGGCTTGTCCGTAAGGTGTTGACCGCTTTGAAAAGCGACTTTTTTGCACCCGTCTTCAAGCCATGTCATGCTGGTCTCAACTATTCGGGAGTGAGCACGCCATGGCGTATCGAGGGGTACTTGAAGATATCCGGGCGGCGGTGAAGATGGGGCGGCCGGAGCGGTTGCCGGTGTTTGTGTGCAGCGAGGAAATGGACGTACGGGTGTGCGGCAGCCGGTACAATCGCTACAACTCGGACGCGAAGGAAATGGCCCGGGTGCAGATCGAGGCCATCGAGCGGCTCGATTATGACTGGGCGTGGCTGCAGGTCGACGATTGCCTCGAATTCGAAACCCTCGGCGTGGGGGTGAAGGGCGAGGGCGACATTCTTCCCGCCACGTGCGAGTACCTCCCCGCGGATAAGAACGCGCTGGCGTCCCTGAGATTTCACGGATACCGCGTCGAGGGGCGTATGGGCGTCTTGTTGGACGCCATCAGCGCGGTGAAGAGCCATTTCGGGGACACGGTGTGCGTCACCGGCCGCACCGCCGCGCCGTTCAGTTCTGTCGCGCTGGCCTTTGGTCTCAACGAAACCATGCTGATGCCCATCACGCAACCGGAGTTCCTGCGCGAAGCCCTGGAGTTTTTCGTCGACTACCAG
>JAKQQT010000690.1 GCA_029564025.1 Armatimonadota bacterium
GACACCGACGCCACTTACGACCAATACTCCCAGCCCACACCAGTGCAGCAAAAAGCATTTGAACTGCTCGGTTTGTAGTCAGAAACTCAACACTGCATTTGACGTATAACTGAAGTATTACGGGAAGATAACGATCAAATCGCTCCGGAACTTCGGTCTAGCTCTTCACCGTCGCGCCGGGCGCGATGTACACAGCAAGATACCGGCCCAAGCAATTCCCAGCCATTGTCCAACCACTCCGGAATACGGCTTTCAAAGTCCGCTATTTCACTCTCACGAAATGGTCCATAAGGACTCTCATTCATTGGCGCCCAACCCGAAAGAATTTTTACCTGCAAATTTCACCTCAAAACATGTGCCCAACGATGGACCATGAGTAGTCTTCTCTCAAAAAACCGAAGTCTGTTGTTTCAAGATACTTCGGTTTGGGGCATCCAAGATGATGCCAATTCCTAGTTCACCGACACGATCTTGCCGTTTTTGACCACCAGAAAGAAACTCCGATGGCAATGCGGGCATGTCGTCGAACTCTGACCGTTGCTGGTCATGCTGGTCTTGTGCATTGCCGCCTTACCGCACTTTGGACACGGAACCACCTGCTGATCTGCCATTACAGAACCTCCTGATTGACCAGGCAGTCGGCCCTGCCCAACGCAATGGCCACATGCCTGGATAAGAAACGCAATGACTCGGAGCGTCGCCAGACCCACGATAGGGTTCAAAGTGGTGCAAAACCCACATGGCCCTCCGGGCCTCCCACCTGGATGGCACACACCACCAGGTCGGCCACCTTTTCCCGGAACGCCCGGTCGTTCAGCATGTCCACTTCAAACGGCCGCGGAAAGATGTCCGTCAGCCCTTCCTTGCGGACGTTTTCGATTGCCATGAGTACCGCTGATTCGATGGTCATCGATTGTCCCCATTTGTGTCCGGTAAGAATCGCCCACCACAATCTGGTTGTCAAGCCGAACAAACCCTTGCAGGTATGATTACATAGGGTGCGGCATGATTCGTGCCGCAGTGAAAAGATGACTGAATTTTCTAGATTGGCCAGTCCTTCCTTCGGCCTGATTCGCGAGCGACGACAGCTGCCTGCCGTTCAACGCCCCTTCCACGGCGCCCCGGGCAGAAGGGCGACCAGTTGCCCTCGAACCGCCGACAGGGCCTCGTCGAACTTCCAGCCAGCCGCTGGTGCCAGCAGGGGACCGATATCGGACTGGAAAATCGGGTCAGTCTCCTTGCGAACCAGGTTCTCCTCGAACTCGGCCCGCGTCACCGAATGCCCCTCCCGCCGCATGTACTGCTGGAAGAGTGCGACAATCCGAGATCCATCCACCCGACCCGAGTTCAGCGCATGCCACAGGTCGAACAGGTCCCGCCCCTTCTTGCGCTGGAAGAGCGCCCGCATCTTGGTCGCCAGCAACTCGTGCAGCGGGAACGTGAGAATGTCGGCACTCCCGGAGAACCAGCGGCCTTCGACAGCAAACGCGACGCGCACCAACGGCTCCACGGCGAAGTGCTCGCGCGTGTTTATCTCGATCTTCAGCCGCATCGGGAGTGCCGAAGGTCCCTCGGACTGCATCCGGTACACAAAATTGACGCGCCCCTCCTTCTGAACCCGCCGCGGCTCACCGAGCCAGAGGTCAAGCACCGCCTTCAGCCGATCCAGCGTCGGACCGATGGGTTCGGGACGGAGTTGTACAAGGTCAATGTCTTCGGAGTAGCGAGCGGCGGGATGAAGGTACAACTTGTGAAGCGCCGTACCGCCCCGGAACGCCAGGCAGTCCGCCAGGTCAGGATCCCGGTAGATTTCGACGAGCACACGGCTGATCACCAGGTCCTGCTCGACCTGGACGTCCTGCTGCCACGGGGCGTGAGCACGCCATTCGGTGATGAAGTCCTGCGGAATCACAGATCCACCTCAATATCTGCATTAACCCGGAGCCTCCAACGACGGTCCAGAGGGGTCCCATCAGCGGGCAAATTCGTTACCAGCCGCACCGGCCGCCGCGCACGATGGGCGACGAGAGCGGCCAGTGCATCGGTCCTGTCCGACGCGCCGACACGGTCGAGCAGATAACCGAGCCGCTGTACGACCGCGATGTCAGCGCCCCGCGACGCGATCTCGGCAAGCGCATCGGGATCGATCCGCTCCGCCAACTCGACCAGGACAGTTGCGATCAGGTCAAGTCCGCCGACACGCCGAGGGTAGGTGACCAGATCGATGGCAGTGACCTCTGGGGTGGCCACACGCAGGAAACCGCGGGGTGTGTTCATCGTAACAGTCGGCATCTCGGACACATTTCGACGCGACACGAAGCCAACCCGCACGCCGCCGCAGACGATATCAGCGCGGGCATGATCGGTCACTACCTGGAACTCCTGCGGGCGCTGGTGGGCAGCGCCATGCCGTTCGGCGGCGCTGAGCAGGCCCACGTAGTAGGGCACCCCCAGGAAGTTCATCAGAGATGGCACGAACTGGTCGGCAGGCAAGCAACGAAGCGCTGTGTATTCCGGCGGAACAATCACATAGAAGCCGCGTAGCGGCATCGCGACCAGCCCCTGCATCTTCAGACGACGGATTACCGCACGCACCGCCGTTGGAGATCCGCCTAGCGCCCGGGAAGCGTCAAGGAAGGTGAACTGGCTTCGGCCCTCGGCGGCCAGACGCCGGATGAATTGAGGTCCGTTCATTACTAACCTGCACGCAGACACAGCGAAGGTAACGAAAAGTGTTACCTTCGTCAAGTTATCACGCAATTAGTGAGGCCCCTCAGCGCGCTTACTCCATCCACATCACATCGCCGGCGAGGACCAGCCAGAGGCCCAGGCGGCCGACTTGGCCGGGTTTCCAAGATTCCAGGACGGCGCGGTACAGGGAAAGCTGGGGGCCGTAGTCGCGTTTCAGGCCCTGCAGTTCTTCCGCGGTCGTGACCTTCCGGGTTTCCTTGTAATCGATGACGCACCAGCGGCCGGCGGCGTCCCTGAACAGCAGG
>JAKQQT010000002.1 GCA_029564025.1 Armatimonadota bacterium
GTGACGCCCTCGGCCACGCCGAACTGGACGACCCACACCTCGTACCCTTCCTCGCGCATGTCCTGGGCGGCTTCGACCGGGTCAGGATAACCACCCTCACCGTCGCCCGTGTTGCTGCGCCCGTCCGTCAGGAGGACGACATGTTTACGCCGGCACGAGTCGTACGCGTCGTTGGCGAGGCCCGGCTCCGAGCGCGCCATGGCGAGCGCGTCATAGAACATCGCGCCGATCGGCGTGCCGCCGTGCGGTCTTGCCGAAAGAAGCGAGGCCTTGACCTGGGCGTTCCTGGCGAGGATGTCGTCCGGGTCGGAAGATTCCGCCGGCAGAACCAGCCGGCCGATCGGCGAGTGGCTGTTCTGGGCGCCGTAGTTGAACTTACCGTTTCCCTTGCCGAATTTTTCGCCACCGTAGCTGAAGTCGCCGCTTGCGCCCGAACTGTGGTGCGGATCGCTGTCCATGGTCATGATGCCGAATCGCGCGTTGGCGCCGAGCGTGTCGATCAGGCCGTTCGTGGCGCGCGTCCCGTTCGCCTGCACATGAGGCTCGTCGGTATAGCAGTCTTTTCCCGGACAGTAAGGCGACTGATTGGAGGAACGATCCTGAATCTCGCAGCTGTAGTTTTCGATGGTTCCTGCCAGGATTTCGGTGGCCAGGGTATAACGGCTCTTGCCGGACATTCCGGAAACGTTCGAGCATGCGGGCAGCAGTTCGGGCTGCTCGTCACCTTCCTCGTACGGTGAAGGGTTCACGTCGTACTGCATGCTGCCTGACGTGTCGAGCAGGATCTGAACCGTTGGAACCGGGGAATCAAAGAACTGCACCTTCTTGGCCATTGCCGCGTCCCCGGCGACAAAGGTCATCAGCAGCGCGGCCGCCAGTGAAGATGCTGTCTTGATGCCTTTCATTTCTGCACCTCAAGGGCACGCTACCGGCCCGACATAGATGGTTGCGAGATCCCTTGCCATCGCGTTTCTCTCAGCATTCCGCGTGACATCCGCGGGGTCGGCCAGGTTCGGCTGGTTCCCGTAAACGCCATCCGTGTAAGACGTGTACCTGATGAAACAATGTTCCCCGACCTGGTATCCGGGAGCGCGTGCCGATGTCTGAGCATTGGTCATCCGGCTGCGCCAGAAAACGTTGTTCATGTTACCGACTTCGCGCCCGAACGACCCCGTGCCATCCGAGGCCGTGTCGAAAAAGACCGGCGTGAAATCGGCCATGGCGACTGTTCCGTTGTTGACCGTGACGTAGTCGATAAAGCCGCGGGGATTCATCGCCCCGAATACCATGGTTGCCTCGGCGCCCGACGAAGTTACGTTCTGTGCCATAGAGGCAACCTTGTGAGCGCCGGCAAAGGCCATGTCGTTCGCCGTGGTGCGGATGGCGATGGCGCCGATCGCGGTCAGCCCGAGCATCAGCAGCAGCACGAGCAGCAGGACGTAACCGCGGTCTTCACGGGCGCGCTGTCGCGTCGTTGTCCGAAGCCCGTGGCTGAATCGAACCGGTTTCATCCCATTCCCCCAAAGCTACTTGACGTTGCGCACGCCAAGTGTCCTGAGTCCGACGCGGCCTGCCAGAGTCACGGTGCGCGCCGCGCCTTCCATCGCGGGATCGATCTCAAAGGACTGTATCGGCGTGAACAGCGCCGCTCGTCTGACGTGCTGGAATCCTTCTTCTTCGTGTGCCGTCCTGGTTGTCAGCTTGATCGTGACGAACCTGAGGTCCTGGGGACGCGCTTCCACCGAGTTGTCCAGCTTCTGCGCGCCGGCGTCCAGCACGTCGCCGATCCGCTGAAGGTGAGTCATGAAAGGCGCGCGGCCGGACCTGTCGGAATCGACCACGAAGTCGTAGAACTGCAGATCGACGACGTTCTCGGCAATCCGGACCGTGGAATTCGCCACCTCGAGCTGGAGAAGCGGGTCGGTTGGATTCAATTCCTGTCTGACCAGATCGACCTTGACGCCGAGCGGGTCATCCGGATCGGTGACCAGTCGATAACGAATGTAGCCGGCTACTGTCGCGTCAAGTCCGACTCCGTACCCCTGGACACCGCAGAAATTGGGGGGTGTCGCGATTGCCACCGCTGCTCCGAGCTGTATTTCGCCGGTAGAGAACGACGCGCCGCGGATCGGGTAGTAGCCCTCGAACTGCTCGGCATTGACAAGCCTGAGATAACGGCCGGGGGTGAAGATCGCGTCGAACTCCTCGACAGTGGCGGGGTAGGGCGCGCCGTCCGCGGTCGTCTGGAGGGTGACCACGTTGCC
>JAKQQT010000027.1 GCA_029564025.1 Armatimonadota bacterium
GGCAACGGGCCGAGCAGTGTCGAGGACACGGTTCCCTGCAGGAACGGACCCGGGCTGGGCGTTCCGGTCTGCGGAGCTCCCGTGGCGCCGGCCAGGTCGCGGATTTCCCGCATGGCGAAGAACTCGATGGCCGCGCTCTGACCCCACGTGTTGAAAGCAACCACGCCGGGCTGGTTGAAGTAGGTTGTGGAACCATCTTGCGCCGTGTAGTTGTCGATCAACCACTTCGGCTGGGGCGTTCCGTCCTTCCACGTTTTGGCGCTGAAGGTTGTTCCTTCATCAACGCCGGTAACGCGGTAGACGGTGTTTTCCTTCGTGGCGGAAGCCGTCTGGTACGGAATGCCGGGAAGGTACATACCGGCGCCGCCCAGGGAAATGTTCGGATCGGCGAACCGGGTCAAACCGAACTGGTCGCCAAAGCCGTCTAGAGTGACGCCAAAGCCGCCGGCGTACGAGCTGTAAATGCCCTGGGGCGGAATGATATCGTTCGCCTCGGTGGCGTATGGATCAATAGGTGTGCGCACGATGGCGGCAAGTTCACCGGAACCGCGCGTCGGGTAAGGCATGATCCGCGTGTAGAGCTCGACGTTCAGGAACGTCGGGCACTTGGCGGGATCAGCCATCACGCGGCGGTGGTCGCCGGCGCTTGTGAACACCATGTGCTTCACGCCGCCAATCTCCGCAACGGAGACTGTCGGGGGCAGAATCTGGGCCGGAATGATCCAGTCCTGCGGAGCCGCGCCCACGGTGTCGGCGCTGAAGTCCAGCACCGTATCGTAGACGGCCTTAACGTCGGTCAGCGGAAGTAGAGGCGTTGCATTGCCGTAGTAAACATAGTACGCATTGCTGGTTGCACCGCTGGCAATGGGAGCCTGCAGGCGGAAAACCACCCGAATGGCGTCATCGGCGTCTTTCAACACCTGACGGTTAATCGGCGTATTGGTGGTGCCGTTCCAGTAAACAACCTGAAGGTCGGCCCAGTCCGCGCGGAGTTCCGTCGGAATGGGGGTAATTGTTACTTCGGCGCTACACGGGACCGGTGTCGCCGCGCCCGTGTTATTGGTAACCGCCGCCTGGACACGCTTCGCATAGTCTGGATTCCACCAGCCTTGAGCGTTGGCCGCGATTCCCGTGAACAGTGTGAGAAGCACGGCAAACAGTATGCCCCTTCCCACTGTCTTGTTCATCATCGTGTTCAATCCTTTCGAGATCGAAGTTGGTCCGAAGACCGTGGCCCGTATGGGCCTCCTTACGTCCGTGACGTTCCCGTCGCGCCAACGATACGGGAACCTCATGCTCCAGGAGCCTTGGACGCACTCGAACTCGTCGCGACCGTCATTGTCGCGACGTTACTCATCGGTACGGATTTCGACCTCCGGCGAGGGGTGGATGATACGGTCACTCGGAAGTGAGAGATCGCCGTTAGTAACGAAGCCGACTGCGTACCGACGCATGTATTCCGTTAAAACTATACAACAATCGGAGGCGAAATCCTACGCTGTGGGACGCCGATGGGGGGTCCTTCCCGGTTTCGGGCACGTCCTCAGCGCCGCGGCAAGGCGCTTCTCCAGCGTCCTCAGGCGCTCGAAGTCCCGACGTCCGCCCGGCCGCGACCCATAGGCGCATAGAACGTGAATATCCGTTATCTCGTCGAACACGCCGCCCGCCGACCGTGTCAACGCCGGGCGCACAACGTCCGCGTATTCGTGCGGGGTATCCTGCGGATTCCGTTTTCCGGCCCACGGTTCCACGCGCCGGCAAGCGTTGTGATACACGCCCGCCATCCGCTCGGCAGGGCTATTCGCGCGGCCTGGAGACCTTGACCGCCGATGACGAATCCATTCATACAACGGCCACAGAATCGACACCGCCGCGAATCCCGCCAGAACGTAGATGATGAGCGTGGCGCCGTTGATCCGCCCGCGAAGAGCCGTGAATATCCCCAGCAGATACTGCAATACACCGGCGCCGAGCGTGGGTTGCGCCTCGATAGAGGAAGTGGCGTCAAACAGAATCCACCCGTAACCCGAAAAATACACTTCGGTCCACGCGTGCATGTCCTTCTGACGATAGATCAGCATCCCCCCGTTCTCGTCGGGGGTGCCCGGAGCCAGCCCGACAGCCACGCGCGCGGGTATGCCCACATCGCGACACATCGCGGCCAGTGCGCTGGCGAACATCTCGCAGTAGCCCTGCCGGCTTTCGGTGAGGAAGAACCAAGCCGCATCCCTGCCGGGCGGCGTCCTCGGCGGGGTAAGGGTGTAAGTGTAAGAGGAGCGCAGATACTCCGCAAGCGCCTCCACCTGCTCGTACTGG